>JAVRLO010000015.1:0-14859 GCA_031961395.1 Thermoplasmatales archaeon I-plasma
CTATGCAAACAGGAAGATCTACTCAATAATGGAATCACACCAGATCATGTGATACTTCACGCCAAAGACAAATGCAGGTTTCTGATCTAGTGATGTTTCAATGTGAAAAAAATGATGTACAGCTTCATGGACAACACACAGGATTGGTTGGAGCACTACCACATGAGATCAATATCAGAATGCGTCAACTCCATGCTGAAGAGGAAGATGCCAACAAAGATAAGGAAGAAGCTGCCACAGAGAAAAAGGACAGAGGAATTCCTGAAGGTTAATATGCACAATCTGGGGAAGTATAACTATCTCAGACACACTAAAGGTGAGATGATTGGGGATTATTATAAGAAAAAATACGCAAAATAATTTTGTCCCAAAGCCCGCTCATAGTTAATCAAAAAATATAAATGCGATATTCTATATTGATAAATTACGGAATAATTTTTTTAATACTATAGTTACAGTTGAGAAAAAATATTTAAGTCCTGAGGTATACTTTTGATAGAAATGAGTTTAATTTATTCTTTTTTAGTTGGTTATTTAATGGGTATGTCCTTAGCAATACCTCCTGGCCCTGTCAACGCTATAATGGCAAATGAATCAACAAAAAGTTCACTTCACGGAACGAGCATAGGGGCTGGAGCTATGACTGCAGATGCAATATTTATGACTGTCGTATATTTTGTACGTTCAGATATCCCCAAAGACTTTCTGAATTATTTCTACATAGCTGGTGGAATCATCATGATCTACCTTTCTTATGCCGTAATTAAGTCAAAAATACCTTCCAAGACGAAAAGAGGTAATTATTTCATAGGTCTCATAATGGGCATATCTAACCCTTTCCAGATAACGTGGTGGTTTACTGCAGGTCTATTTCTTTTAAATGTCCTATCCCTTATTTCTACGATTGGATTTTTCTCATCCATAGTAACCTGGATATTACTTTTTCCGATCGGAATGAGCAAGGTTGAAACTAAATATGCATCCATAATAAAAATTGTTTCCACTCTAATATTGGTTGTTTTCGGAGTATACATGCTCTATTACGGTATTGTTAGCTCTCTAACAAAGAATATTTAGTGTATGTTATTTCAGATCGTGCTTAAGAGAAGGACGAAAGGTGAACTTTTCATATTGGGTTTCTCCATGTTCTCATTATCATCATATTTCTTGTCATATTACATATCTAGGACTACAGAAATCATATTTATCTTGGGTGCTATATTCCTGTTCAGCGCAGAGTTATCAATTAAAGGAAGAAAGAAAGTTGGTAAGATCATACTTTTTATTGTCTTAGTTTTGATAGGAATCTACCTTATATATATTAGCGCAATTGAATTTATTAATGTGATTAATGAATCATCTACTAATTATTTCCTAGGACTCGTATATATAATAGGCTGGATATTAATGGTCACTTCGGGTGGCATATTAAAATTGAGTAAAATAATATAAAAAAAATAAATTTATTTATATTTAACTTTTGACGATGCATTAAAATGAAGTTTGTTCTTGGCTGGTACTTTTATTATTTGCTTTGTCCTGGGATTTTTAGCATTTCTCGCTTTTGTCTGCTTTCTTGAGAAAATTCCAAAACCAGCAATCCTTACCTTCTGCTTATTGTTCACTTCTTCTATGATTTTCTGGAAGGTTTTCCTTATTACGGTCTCCGCGCTCTTTACAGAGACGCCAGCATCTTTCGCGACATCTCTTGCGATCTCGTTTATTCCGACCATATTATGAATATATTATTTTATTATATAAAGTTACCGCTAATTTTAGGACTTTGTAGAGTGCGCAATTTATTTTTTAAATACAAAATACCTTATGAAAAATTCTGAATTAAATTTGTAAAATGATTTAAGTGGTAAATATAAAACCAATATTATTTTGAATGTTCTTATGCGTCTCCATAATACAGATCCCATAGATTAGATTAAGACCAAGTTCCTGTGAAAGTTTGACCACTTCTTCACTTTCTGCTCCTAACTGTAGCCAAACCACCTTGGGTTTTATGATTGCGGACTGTTTAAGGACTTCTTTGGACGCCTCTGGATTTCTAAAAACATCTACAATATCAATACTTATAGATTTAGGTATATCTAGAATTGAAGGATAGGTTTTCCTCCCATAAATTTCTTGAACTTGAGGATTAACTGGTATTACATCGTAACCCTTATCTATAAGGTATTTTCCTACTTTATTTGAGTCTCTATCCGGGTTCGGTGACATCCCAACAACTGCTATCGTCTTACTTGTGTCTAAAACTTTTTTTATGTCGTTCGGCTTGTTTATGATCATATATAAAGATTTCAAGATAAGTTAAAAATATTTTGTTATAATATTATTGATTACATTATTTACATCTGAATATGACTGTTTGAAAGAAGAAACTGAAATGTCATTCGAAAATGATACTGTTATTATAAATTTAGAAATTTCCTTCTGGAATATCCCAGGACCATCATCGCTTAGAAAAGCAATGACACCGCCTTCAAAATCCGTATAAGAATAGATGTTACCATTCCTTCTTAGAGTATAAAATAAATAAGGAATAGATGAATTCTTTAAAGAAATGTCTACCCAGAAGACCTTTGTGAAAAATTGACGATTAAATATTGATATAATTTCCATTAACTTATTTTCATAATAATATGTTCCTACTGAAGACATAAGGGAATTATTTATTTCTAATCTTAATTCAGGATAACCCCACTTCATTCTCGCTATTCTTTCTTCTTCGAACCAACCTTTGCTCTTGTTCCTGGCAAAATAAGATCTAAGATGAAAAGGCATGTTTCTAAGTTTTTCTGGTATTTCTATAGGCAGTAACAAATCGTTTACCTCTTTAAGATAAATTCTATTTCCCTCTATTTCAATTTGAGTTCCCAGGGAATAGCAGGAAGAAGCATCCACTCCTTTGTAATCCTTTCCGATGAATATTTTTCCGTTTAATCCTTGAGAAATAGTAAGTGGAGAGTAGGAATCTACAAATGAACTCATCAGATTTTTAGGGAAGGATGTGTAAAACCAGTCCAAGAAAAATTCCTTGACCCTGTAAACATTATCTTTGTAGTTTAAAAAGAATTTTAAACTAGCCCACTTACCATTTTCTTCTCTGAATGAAAAATCTTCATTACCTGTTCTATTTGGAATGAAAAAAATAAAAGGGGCATTCTGCTGTTTTTCTTTTAAATCCAGAACATTCATAGGTTCATTTAAAAATAAGAATAAAAAATTTATCTTCCTTTAAGATTGTATATCATATCTTTAATAGTGCTATCAAAGTTGTAGCTTGGAGAAAAATTCCATTCCCTTGATGCTGCACTAGTATCTAGAGACCAGGGCCAGGAGTCCGCTATGCTTTGCCTGAAATCAGGATTATATGTTGCGCTAAAAGATGGATAGAATTCTTTAATTTTGTTTTCAAGGTCACCTGGTGTGAAAGAGAATGCGCTAACGTTGAAATCTGTTCTGTGTTTC
Organism: Thermoplasmatales archaeon I-plasma; assembly: GCA_031961395.1. Classification (GTDB taxonomy): domain Archaea; phylum Thermoplasmatota; class Thermoplasmata; order Thermoplasmatales; genus JAGDXO01. The sequence continues at coordinate 3,481 of JAVRLO010000015.1, forward strand.
AAATTTTTATCATCCGCCTCTGCTAATTTTAACATAGCTTCAAGAGCATCCGGCATGTACATCATCGGTAACTTTGAATCCTTTCTCAAGAAACAGTTGTAATTTTCTCCCCTCACAGCTTTTATGATCATTTCAATTGCGTAATCAGTAGTTCCCCCTCCTGGCGGAGATTTGTAACTTAGTAGTCCTGGATATCTAAGCCCTCTTACATTCAGTCCAAATTTTCTATAATAATAGTATCCAAGCTGCTCTGCAAAAACCTTGGTAATTCCATATATAGTTGTTGGCCTAGTTATCGTTTCTATTGGTACATTCTCTTTTGGTGTTTCCGGGCCGAAAACTCCAATTGTGCTTGGAATCATTACAAGATCTACTTTGTTCTTAAGCGATGCGTCCAGGACGTTGTGCAATCCATCCACGTTCACTTTATAAGCGAGGCTGGGATTGGTTTCACCGCTGGCAGATAGTATTGCTGCAAGATGGAATACTGTATCAATCTTATTCTTGCTTATTAATAGATCGACTGCATCTCTATCAGTCACGTCTAGGTACCTGAATCTTTTATCTTTGATTTCCCTTATATCTGATATAACAATGCGATCACTTCCAAATATACCTGAAAGCATAGATACGAGTTCAGATCCTATTTGCCCTGAGGCACCAGTAACAAGAATTTTTTCGAATGTCATACACCAAGTAAGTAACGCGAAAAATATAAACCTATTCTGTAGAATTTACCATTAAATATTATAGTGAATAAAATATTTGAGAAATAAAACACTTATCCAATATGGGCAAGATGGATTGGGTAAATGAAGAATTAAAAATTCTTAAGGATAGTGGGAGATATGTTCCAATAAGAGTTCTTGAAAGTTCCCAGGGTGCATGGGTGCAAATAAATGGAAAGAAAATGCTGAATTTATGCTCAAATAACTATCTGGGATTGGCTAATCATCCGGATGTCAAGAGGGCAATGATAGATGCAATTCAGTATTATGGGGTGGGAGCAGGAGCTGTAAGGAGCATAGCAGGTACTATGGACATTCACATCAGGCTTGAAGAAAAAATAGCTAAGTTCAAACATATGGAGAATTCTCTAGTTTATCAAGGTGGACTTCTTGCAAACGCAGGCACAATTCCAGCTTTAGTGGGTAAAGACGATGTTGTATTCAGTGAAGAACTAAACCATGCGAGTATCATAGATGGTGTAAGACTAAGCTCGGCAAAGAGGGTTGTCTTTTCTCATTTATCCGCGGAAGACTTAGAGTTAAAACTTAAGGATGAAAGAAAATCAGGAAAAAAGGCATTGATAGTGACTGATGGTGTTTTTAGTATGGACGGTGACATAGCACCTTTACCTGAAATAGCAGAACTCGGGGAGAAATATGATGCAATGGTTTATGTTGATGATGCGCACGGAGAAGGTGTCTTGGGCGACCACGGACGTGGAATTGTTGACCACTTTAAACTTACAGATAAGGTTGACATAGAAATGGGTACCTTTTCAAAGGCTCTCGGCGTTATGGGTGGCTTTGTAGCTGGAAATGATGAACTAATAGACTATCTGAAACAGAAAGCCAGACCATTCTTATTTAGTTCGGCACTAAATCCGGGAGAGGTTGCTGCAATATTGAAGAGTATAGAAATTATGGAAAGTGATGATTCTTTGTTGAAAAAATTATGGAATAATTCTGAACTTCTTAAAAATGGCCTCAAGAACCTTGGTTTTAACATAGGTCATAGCAAAACTCCAATAACTCCGGTGATAATTGGGGAAGAGAAAAACACTGTGGAATTTAGTAAAACACTTTATGATGAGGGAATTTTCGCATCTCCTATAGTTTATCCAACTGTTGCAAAGGGATTAGCAAGAATAAGACTAATGCCTTCAGCAGTACACAGTGATGGAGACATAAAATTTGCAATAGACAAATTCGAGTCAATAGGAAGAAAGATGAAACTTATTTAGAGGGGAAAACATATGAGTCTAGTTGAATGTGTTCCTAATTTTAGTGAAGGGAAGAATTTAGATAAATTAAATATAATAATAAATGCTATAAAAAATTATCCAGTAGATATAATTGATGTAGAAACAAACGCCGATCACAACAGGTCTGTCTTAACTATTATCGGTGAAGGTGAAATTGTCTCTAATGCAATGTTTGACGCAATTAAAACAGCTTCAGAAATAATAGATATGGATGAGCATAGGGGAGAACATCCAAGATTTGGTTCTACAGATGTAGTGCCATTTATTCCTTTAATGGATACAAAAATGGATTATTGCATCGAATTAGCAAAAAAATTGGGTGAGAGAGTTGGAAGAGAACTCAACATTCCTGTTTACTTGTATGCAGAAGCTGCCACAAGAGAATCCAGGAGAGATCTTCCAAATATTAGAAATGAAAAGATGCAGTATGAACAGTTAAAAGATGCAATTAAAACAGATACGAATTACATTCCTGATTTCGGACCGCAGCAGTTAGGGAAGGCAGGAGCTACTATAATCGGAGCTCGAGAATTTCTGATAGCATTTAATGTTGACCTAAATACTAGAAATCTCAAGGCAACAAAGGAAATTGCCAAAAGGGTAAGAGAGAAAAATGGGGGTATTAAAAACGTAAGGGCATTGGGATTCGATCTTAAGGAAACAGGCGAAACTCAGGTTTCTATGAATCTTATTAATTTCAAGGAGACACCAATTCCTCAGGTTTATGAATTCGTAAAAAGAGAGGCTGAGGCTAGAGGAATAAGTGTGTCCAGGACGGAGCTGGTAGGAGTTATTCCTGAAGAAGCGCTGGAAGAGATTTATAGATTCTATCTCAGGAATTATGAGTTTAAGATTGACCAGGTCCTGGAGAGAAAAATGCTTAATAATTTCAAGAACGACAGTCTTAGGAATTATCTGGAAGAACTTGCTAGCGAGAAACCGGCACCGGGTGGAGGATCTGCAAGTGGGATCGTGGGAGCAATAGGAGCAGCTTTGGTATCCATGGTATCCAGCCTTACTTTAGGGAAGAAAGGATATGAAAGTAAAAGTGAGAACTTAATTAAAATAAGAAATGAGGCAAGGGATGTGATGTGGAAGCTTTATAGGCAGGCTGAGAAAGATACTGAAGCTTACAATGGACTATCCAGTGCACTTTCATTACCCAAGAATACTCCAGAAGAAAAGGAAAGAAGAACTAAGACAATTCAGGAGAAATTAAAGAAGGCAACAGAAGTTCCCTGGGAAACTGCTAATCTTGCAGCCTCACTATTTGACCAGGCGTTATACTTATTAAACGAGGGGAACAAGAACGCCATTTCGGACGTATTCTGCGCATCGATGTTCTTAAAATCATCTGTAGATGGTTCTCTTCAGAATGTTAAAATTAATCTAGGATTAATTAAGGACGAAAATTTTGTTAATGAGTACAAGGCAAAAGTTAGAGAGTTGGTTTCATTAACAGATAGCAAAATAGATAAAATAAGTCAAATTATGTGGAGTGATCTATAAGGGGTGAGCAAATATGAAAAATATTAAGGAGATAGCTAATGAGTTGGGAATTAATGATGATGAGTTAGAATTATACGGCAATTTTATGGGTAAGGTTAACCCAAAGATTCTTAACAGGCTGAGTAAGAAAGGTAACGGAAAGCTTATACTGGTAACAGCCATTAATCCTACATCTGCAGGCGAAGGAAAGACAACAACAACTATAGCGTTATCACAGGGCATGAAAAAGATAGGGAAGAAAGTTATGATTACACTCAGGGAACCTTCTCTTGGACCTAATTTCGGAGTTAAAGGTGGAGGAACCGGAGGAGGGAAATGCCAGGTATTACCGTCAGATGAAATAAATCTAAATTTCACTGGAGATTTCCCGGCTATTTCAGCAGCACATAACCTGTTATCAGCATTGATTAACAATCATATCTTTCAGGGAAACGGACTAAATCTTGATGTTAGGAAAATTAATTGGAAAAGAACAATTGATATGAATGATAGATCTCTTAGACAAATTATAGTTGGTCTTGGAGATGGTGGAGGTGCAATAGCGGAAGATACTTTTTTGATTACACCCGCATCAGAGATTATGGCTATAATGGGATTTGCTGAGAATTACAAGGACTTAAAGGAGATGCTATCAAAAATAACTGTTGGTTATTCCAAGGACGGAAAAAGGATTACAGCCGGTGATCTGAAAGCGCAGGGTGCAATGGCAGCTTTACTTAAAAATGCAATCAAACCTAATCTTGTACAAACTACAGAAGGTGTTCCCGCTTTTGTACACATTGGTCCTTTTGGGAATATTGCTCATGGACACAATAGCACAATAGCTGATAAAATTGCTCTTAAACTTGCGGATTACGTGATAACAGAAGCAGGGTTTGGTTCAGATCTGGGTGCTCAGAAATTTCTAGATATAGTGACAAGAAGGGGCGGATATATTCCGGATCTGGCTGTCCTGGTTATCACTATTAAAGCATTGAAACACCACGGAGGTATGAAAAAAGGTGAAGATGGAATTGAATTTTTGAAAAAGGGAATGGAAAATCTCTATTTCCATATAGAGAATATGAAAAGATATGGGGTTCCAGTTGTAATCTCTCTTAACAGATTCAAGGAAGATAAGGAGGAAGAGATTCAGTACATAAGAGATGAATTGGCTAAGAAAGGTATGAAAATGGAACTTAATGAAGGATATCTGAAAGGTGGAGATGGAGCTATAGAACTTGCTAAATCAGTTGTTGAAACTCTGGAGAATACAAAGGTTAAATCCATAAACTATGCTTATTCACCTGAGGACTCTGTGAAAACAAAAATTGAAAAAATTGCAAAGACAGTGTATGGAGCAAAAGGAGTCGAATATTCTAAAAAAGCTTTATCCGTGCTGAAGCAGATAAATGAGAATAACCTGAATTATTTGGATGTCTGCATGGCTAAGAACCAATACTCAATAACTGATGATCAGACTAAACTTGGTTGGCCTAAAGATTTTACAATAAAAATACAGGACATAATGCTGTCTACAGGAGTAGGATTTGCAGTACCTCTGCTCGGAGAAATAATGACAATGCCTGGTCTACCAAAACATCCTATTTCAGAAGAAGTTGACATTGATGACGAAGGGAACATCACCGGATTACTCTGAGGAAATTTCTTTAAGGGAAATAGAGGAGGCAAATGATATACTTAAGGGGGTGATAAAGGACACCCCCTTGGAAAGATCAAGGTCATTGTCAAATCTGACAGGAGGAGATGTTTACCTTAAATTGGAAAATCTACAAAGAGGTGGTTCTTTTAAAATTAGGGGAGCTTATAACTTATTGTACCACGCAAGAAAGGACGTCGTAGCAGCTAGCGCCGGAAACCATTCTCAGGGTGTAGCACTAGCATCATCTTTGCTCGGACTTAAATCTCTAATAGTGATGCCTGAATTCGCCCCTCCTATAAAGGTTGAAGCTACAAAGGGATACGGGGCTGAAGTTCTGCTCTATGGAAAAACATTTGACGAATCAGCAGAAAAAGCAAAGGAATTAGCTATGGAACAAGGACGTATTTTCGCTCACGCATTTGATAACCCTTATGTTATTGCAGGTCAGGGGACGATCGGTCTTGAAATATTTGATAAGATAAGTGATCTTGATTATGTGATTGTTCCAATTGGCGGCGGAGGGCTTATTTCTGGAATATCTCTATACCTAAAAAACAAGGGATTTAAGGGTAAAATTATAGGTGTAGAATCAGAAAAGGCTGCTTCCATGAAAGAGTCTTGGAACAGGGGAGTTCCGGTAAAACTTGAGTCCGTTTCTACAATTGCTGACGGTATTGCTATTAAATCCCCCTCCGTCAGAACATATTCTATAGTTAGAAAATATGTTGACCAGATTGTCACTGTAACGGATGATGAAATATCAAGGGCGATGTTCATTCTTCTGGAAAGAGGAAAGATTGTTGCAGAACCTGCTGGCGCGGTCTCTGTTGCTGCTCTAACATCGGGTAAAATAGATATCATAGGAAAGAAAGCTCTTTCATTGATATCAGGAGGAAATGTTGATCTCACTCTTCTGACTCAGATAATAGAGAATAATCTAATTGATCTGGGACGCGAATTCATAATGACAGCATTGATTGATAACAGGCCTGGAGAACTTAGAAAAGTGCTTGATCTATTCACTTCGATGAAATTAAACGTAGAAGAATTGAATACGGAACTTTTTGGGGCTGATATATGCGTTGGTAAACAGAAGATTACACTTAGACTGAAGATATATGGAAACGATGATTTATCTAAAATAAGAAAGACCTTTGATCTATATGGGTATAAAATATTGAACATACAGGGTGTTAATTTTTAATATTCCCCGGAATTAACAAGGAAAATCATTATCAGATCCTCTGACCTATCCGGGGATTTGGGATTTTTTCTGGCCTTGCTTTCATTTTCAGGTGACGCGCCCAAATTCTGCAAGGGGCCCAAAAATCCCTATAGTTCCCTGTCGTCCAGGACATCTCATTAATCGAAGCCTATTCCAAAGGGAACTTATTATGATGAATATATTTACACTTAAAAATTTGGTGTATGTATTGCATTTCATTTTTTCCTATCGTAACGCGCAATCACTTTAGTTGTTAGCCCACCTCTAATGTTGAATTCTCCTATAACTACAGCAAATTTTGGATCTGAATACCTTACTATATCATCAAGAATTTTATTTATTGCATTTTCCTGAAAAATTCCTACATTCCTGTAGGCATTCAAGTAAAGCTTCAACGATTTTAATTCTATCAGCTTTTCATTTGGTATGTAATTAATAGTTATTTTAGCAAAGTCAGGCAGTCCTGTTTTTGGGCAGATTGACGTAAACTCATCGCTTTCAATAGTAATTAGAGTATTTCTTTCATTATAGGGGAAAAATACAGTTTCAATTTTACCTATTTCAAGTTCCTTTATGTTATCCTGTAATCCCTCGTATTCTGAATCTCTGATTTTCCCGGACTCTTCCATTATGGCTAATTATATTCATATAGATTAAATTTAGTTATTTTTACAAAACTACGATCTTTTATATGAAAGGAAAAGTTATTGAACGAAAATTTGATGATAAAACAATGAAAACTTATGTATTAATCATAGTATTGATGCTAATTCTGGCTGGTATACTTTACTTAGGTTTTTTCAATGAAACACCTAAGAAACAGTCTCGATCTGATCACATATACCTAGGTGCCCTTTATAACGGCCCTTACGAAAAAGTCACATCATTAAACGCGACCCTGTCATTCCATGGAGAATCAAATTTAAGGGATATTCAATATTATGTAGTTATGTCAATCTGGGATAGCAATGATAGCTATGATCAGATCGGAATATCTTCTGTTGATGGATTATTTTTTTCAACTTATTCTTATACATATATTGAAAACAAGACTATTCACTATAAATTTAATGCCACCTGGTTCCCAATATCCCCAGGTACCCACGAATTGAGAATGACCATATCTAATGGATATGTAACTTTTTCAGTAGATGACAGAAGTATCAGATTATTCACAGGAGGAAATTATTTCATACTCTACAAGTCGGTTCAATTTCTAAATGGGGAATATATTGATTTTACTCTCTATGAAGAGATTTATAAATTCCACGGTTCTCTGCCACAGATTTCATTCAATTTCTCTAAAGTTGAATATAATGGAGAAACTCAGGTAAATGATATGATACCTTTACTTCAGAATACATCTAATTTTTCAAATACAATAATGATAATTGGAAACACAGTGAACCTATATAACCAAAATCCCCTATTTCTTAAAGTTAAAATATTGTCAAGTTCAGGTAGAGGACAGATAAGCATAGCAGATGTTCAGGAATCTGTTTTACCAAATAAAACTTATATTCTTCCTCTCCTTAGAGGGAATTATACATTAACTGTAAATTTTCAGGATAACCTGGTGAATTACACGAACACTTATAAACTATATTTATATAAAAATCTGTATATTAATGATACCGTTCCATCGTGAAAGTATAAATATAGTTTTCAATTATAGCAAGGCCAATGACCGAAATGTGAAGGAGGTAAGAAAATGGCAAATAATACGTATGTAAAGTTTGAAACACCGGACGAGTTAAGGAATAAAGCGTTGCAACTTGTTGAAGTTGCATCAGAAACAGGGAAGATAAAGAAGGGAACAAATGAGGTAACCAAGGTTATAGAGAGGGGAGAAGCTAAGCTGGTTGTAATAGCAGAAGACGTTCAACCACCAGAAGTAGTTCTACATATTCCACTCTTATGCGACGAAAAGGGTATTCCTTATTTATATGTGCAAAAGAAGGACCAGCTCGGAGAAAAAGTAAAACTCAAAAGTTCAGCAGCAATAGCAGTTATAGAGCCTGGTAATGGTAAACAATTGCTGGATGAACTTGGTCAAAAATTTAAGGAATTAAAGAAGTAAAGAGTGACGAGAAATGACTGAAAATGATGCCATTCCATGCGAAGTCGTAGAAATTATAGGAAGGACGGGAATGGCCGGTGAGGCAACACAGGTTAAAATAAAGGTTCTTTCTGGTGGAGACGAAGGCAGAGTTCTTACAAGAAATGTAATGGGCCCGGTCCGAGTAGGAGATATCTTAATGCTTAGAGAGACTGCAAGAGAAGCCAGAAAACTTTCGGTAAGGTGATCACATGGAGATCAGATACTGTTCATTCTGTGGTAAAAAACTTGAGCCTGGCACAGGTAAGATGTTCGTGAGAAAAGATGGATCAATTCTTTATTTTGATTCATCAAAATGCGAGAAGAACTACCTGAAACTTGGAAGGGAATCAAGAGATGTCCTGTGGACAAAAGATGGACAAGAAGCCAGGAAAGCGAGAAGCAAAAAGATAAGCAATGAAAACGAGACCAAGGAACCTGCAAAACCGGCTGTAGAAGAAAAGTCTGATAGCGTACAAAAGACCCAGGAATAGGTGGTACAAATGCAAACTCTTGTGCTAATTAAGCCAGATGGCGTACTTAGATCAAAGATAGGTCAAATAATTTCAAGATTTGAGGAAAAGGGACTGACGATTTCAGGACTGAAAATGATTAAAGTTTCAAAAGAGATGGCTGAGAGGCACTACGCTGTACACAAAGGAAAACCATTTTATGACTCGCTGATAAATTACATAATGTCTGGCCCTGTTGTAGCTATGGTACTAGAAGGAAAGGATGTTATAGAAATAACAAGAAAGCTAGTAGGAGCCACCAATGGAGCAAAAGCGGAACCAGGTACTATAAGAGGCGATTTTTCCTCAAGTATAGATTTCAACCTCATACATGCAAGTGACTCGGTTGAATCAGCTAAATATGAAATACCTATTTTCTTTAATGAGAGAGAATTAATAAGCTACGAAAGGGTAGATAAAAGTTGGTTGTGAATTTGAATGTGGATAAGGCAGCCGATTGTTGGGGTGCTGGGTCACGTAGACCACGGCAAAACATCCCTCCTGGACAGAATAAGGGGTGGAGTTGTAGCAAGCAGGGAAGCAGGAGGTATAACCCAACATATTGGTGCTACTGAGGTCCCTATTGATGAAATAACAAGAATATGTAAGGATATTTTGGGGAAGAGAACTTTTAAAATTCCTGGTCTTCTATTTATAGATACTCCTGGACACGAATCTTTTTCAAGTCTACGAATAAGGGGTGGCTCTATCGCTGATATAGCAGTTCTAGTTATAGATATTAGAGAAGGTGTGATGCCACAGACAAAGGAGTCTATTGAAGTTCTTAAGAAATTCAAAACACCTTTTGTTGTTGCAGCAAATAAAGTAGATTTAATAGAGGGATTTTCTGGGTTAACAGGTCCATTTGCTTCCTCGTTAAAAAATATTGATAATAATAAAATTGAAAAACTTGATGAAAGGATATTTCAAATATCGTCTCAGCTTTACAGAGAAGGTTTCAGCGCTGATAGATACGATAGGATTTCAGATTTTACAAGAAACGTTGCTATAATTCCAGTTTCAGCAAAAAGTGGATTTGGTATCCCGGATCTTTTGATGGTATTATCCGGGCTTGCCCAGACCTTTCTGGAAAGTCAGTTAAAAAGTGAGGATGACACTCCTGAAGGTACTATACTGGAAGTCAGAGAGGAAAGAGGCATGGGTGAAGTATCAGATGCGATACTTTACAACGGAATACTGAGAAGAGGGGATACAGTAATGGTAGGAACGGTAAATGGAATCAAGGCCCTCAGGGTGAAGGGTATGTTTAAACCAAAGCCTCTGGACGAGATCAGGGACCCGAGGGACAAGTTTCTCTCTGTAAATGAGGTTAGAGCAGCTTCAGGAGTGAGAATACTATTTCAGGGTGAGGGAGGGGTCATCCCTGGAAGCCCTTTCAAGAAAGCAGCCGGTGATTTAGTGAAGGTTAAAGAATCTATAGAGGGTGCAATAAAGGGATCCTTTAAACTTGATCAGGAAGGCATAATCACAAAAGCAGATACCGTCGGAAGTCTAGAAGCCCTAGTTTATGAATTAACAAGAATAGGTATACCTATAAAAAAGGCTGAAGTTGGGCCAGTCTCCAAAAGAGATATGACTGATGCACTAACAAATTCTAAACCAGAGAACAGAATAGTAGTTGCTTTCAATGTACCTGTTCAGGTAAGGGACGATAATGTTACTATTGTGGAAAGTAACATAATTTACACTATAAAGGATGAACTAACGAAAGCTATAGAAGATTTAAAAAACAAAGAAATTGAAAATAAGCGGAAAGAAATAACATTTCCCGTAAAACTTATATTTCTGCCAGGGAATACTTTTAGAATTTCCAAGCCTGCTATATTTGGTGTAAGAGTAATCGCCGGAACATTGAGAGTTAAAACGCATCTGATGAAGCAGGACGGAAGACCCATAGGCAATGTAAAAAGTATCAGGACCGGAGAACAGTCTCTGCAGGAGGCTAAACAGGGGGACGAAGTAGCTATATCCATTGATGATGTAACAATTGGAAGACAAATTAAAGAAGGAGATATTCTGTATTCTGATCTAAACGAGAAAGAGGCAAAATTGTTACGAGAAGAGAATCTCTCTATTGATGAAAAGATTGTTCTGGAAGAAATATCAAATATAAAAAGAAAAGAAAATCCTTTTTGGGGTATATGAAGTTAGTTTCACAGAGTTTTTATTTTAAGAAGTATACCGTTATAGATGCAGGTCAATACATTAGAGTTTTGCACTTCGTGCGGAGTAGGGTTACAGGAAAAAGGGTCTACCACATTCTTATGCCCTAACTGTGGTGAGCAAATAATTAGCAGATGTGATAATTGCAGAGAGCTGTCAGTTCCATATCAGTGCAGCAAGTGTGGTTTCAGGGGGCCATAAGATGGGTAAGGTAGCTGT
>JAVRLO010000016.1:0-14150 GCA_031961395.1 Thermoplasmatales archaeon I-plasma
TATCAATTACTCTGTAAGGTATTTCCAGGAGGTTGAAAAATTCCTTTGCATTTTCAAGAAGAAAATTATGCACTCTTTTTGAGTCTTCGGGTAAAGTGTATGCAAACTGCTCTATTTTATTGAATTGATGGACTCTGAAAATTCCTTTGGTATCCTTCCCGTGAGCCCCTGCCTCCCTTCTGAAGCAAGGTGATATTCCGGCATAGAAAAGTGGTAGTTTCTCCTGATCAATTATTTCATCTGAATGATATGAAGCAAGAGGATGTTCGGATGTTGCTATCATGTATAAATCCTCCCCTTCTATCTTATAAAGAGTATCTTCGAATGCAGTAAAATCAGTGGCACCATTTGTTGCTTCCTTATTCAACATAAATGGTGGCTCTACTAACTTAAACTTCTTCTGCACCAGCATCTTTAAAGCCAGAAGTTCAATAGAATTCTCAAGTAGCACTAAATCATCCAGAAGATAATAAAATCGAGAACCTGCGACCTTGGCTGCCTTTTCCAGATTTACAAGTTTCCTATCTAAGAGTAGGTCAACATGGCTTATCTTCCTCTTATCTGTAACTCTATACTCCATCTGCCCTTTTGTGCTTTTAATAAAATTTTCAACATCCTCCGAATATACTTCCGCTAAACCGTGAAAGAAGAATGGAACACTTCCGCTTTCGTCCGGAGCAACGGGAGCTTCATTATCAACTATATTGGGTATTCTTCTGAGGACATCATCCCTTAAGTCCTCTATCTTTTTCAATTCCTTATTATAATTATCTATTGCACTGTCTATTTCTTCTGCCTTTCTTCTGTAATAAGAAATATCCTCCCCTTTCTTTGCAAGAATACTTGTTTCCTTTACTATTTTATTTTTCTCAGCTCTCAAATCATTGACCTTACGAAGTATTTCACGCCACTTGTTATCATATTCTATAGCTTCCTTTATTATTTGATCGCTCTGGAATCTCCTTTTCTGGCTTTCAAAAAGGATTTCAGGGTTTTTTCTAAGTATATTTATATCAATCATTACCCACTCAAATTATGAATTACTTATAAATCTTTATTGGTGGTTCTATGATCTAGAGAATTAATTCTTGCCTCTATTTCTCTTTTTAAGAGCTCTGAAACTTTGCTACCATCTACTTTTCCTCTCAATTTTTTCATAATTTCTCCCATCAAAGGTTTAAAAGATTCATTTCCTTTGTTTTTGATTAAATCCTTATTAGAATCTACAATTTCCTTTATTATTGATTCTATATCTTCGCTTTGTTTGTTTAGGAACTGCGATATTTCATCCTCATTCATGACATAGAGGTCTTCAATTACGTCCTTGGTAATCTTGTTTTCTTTAAGAAGAGACAAAATATATTTTGCCTTTGAAAAATTTCTTTCCTGTCTGGAGAATACTATGGAGAGCAATTTAGCTACACTCTTTGGATTTCCATACTCTTTTATATACTCTTCGAGCAAGTCATCATACTCCTTCCAGACTGCATTTGTTGCTTCCTGATATGATATTCCAAGAGTTACTAGATAGTTAATTCTTTCTTCCACAGTAGAGGGGACCCGCTCCTTTGCTTTATTCAGGAATTCCTCGGATATTTTTATAATAGGAATATCTGTTTCAGGATACATACGAGACCTTCCTGGCAATGGCCTTAAGAATTTAGTGCCATCCGGTGTCGCTGCTCTGGTCTCTGCAGGTACCCCTTGAAGAGCCTGATTAAGTCTATCTTCGATTATCTTTAAAGATTCTTCTTTTAATTTATCTTGAACAAGAATAAATCCGAAAGCATCTTCTCCCTCACATTTCAGAAATTTCTTAAGCGTATCAACATCTCTGGAATTAATTCCATAATTTGGCAGCTCATCCGAATGAATTATGCCGCCAATACCATAAATCTTAAGTCTCTCTGCAATCTCTTTTCCTAGTCTATATTTGCCATTATTTAAAAGTCCAGAAAGCTTATCCAATTTAAACCCGATAGCAATCTTGTTCTCGTTTAAAGATTTGAGAACCAAATTTGATTTAAATGATTTAACAATCTCTGTTATATCCACAGCATTTAAGGAGAATTTTTGGACTCCTCTCCTTTTAAGTTCCTCTTTTATCTCGTTCAGAGCTTTATGTCTGGATATCTCGTATTCCAGAACCTCCTGAATTTGAGTAAGTGACTGTACACCCTTTATCTCTACCCTGTTACCTGAGTTAATGGAAACATTGACGTCCTGTCTAATGCTGCTTACTTCCTTTCTTATGAATCCGCTTCTCTTTACTGCCAGTCCAAGTGCTTCTGCGACTTCACGTGCCTCGGACGGAGATGAAATGTCCGGATCGGTAGAAACCTCAATTAAAGGTATGCCCAATCTATCTAGAGAATAGGTTATTTTTGAATCTTTCTCATCTATCTTCTTACAAGCCTCCTCTTCAAGCGTTACTGAGGAAATCCCTATCTTCTTTCCTTTATGATAAAATACACCATTTATTCCTACGATTCCGGTTCTCTGAAATCCTGAAGTATTAGAACCGTCTATCACCATCTTTCTCATAAAATTTAGATTATCAACAGGAATGCATCCGAGTATAAAAGAAACTATAAATGCAGAGTACAAGACCTCTTCCGATGGATTATGTGGAGGTTCTTCATCCATCTCTACAAGACAGGAATTCTCAGTTACTAAATATTCGTATTCATTATTCTTCTTTTCCTCCTGCTGGGCAGCAATATCTACAAGGGATGATTCACCAGCGGATGCCCTTAATCTACGAACTATAACATCCCTGACAGTATCATTTTCTCCACCTTCACAGCTACAGAATAATTTCTTTCCTTTTATTTGAAAATGGATTTCTAACCCTATCTTTATGTTATCATTAGAATTTTCTTCTTTCACTTATCTCCCCCCTTAAGTTTTTGGTCAAGAGTCTTTTAGCATCATCGTAACTGAAATTACCAAGCAGGAAAGATAATTTAACATAAGCGACTTCAGGAAGCATATCACCCAGAGGAATCAAACCTGCATCAATCATTCTCCTTCCAGTGCTGTAGACATTTAAGTTTACGGAACCATAAAGGCACTGGGATGTAATACCAATTATTTTCCCACTATCAACTGCATCTTTTAAATCTCCTATAAAACTATTGGAAATATGCCCTAATCCAGTTCCTGCAATAATTAAACCATCGTTCTTCTCAATGAAGTCGAATAGTAAATCTTTATTTAACCCGGGATAGTAATAAAGGAGTCCAACATTTTCGCTGAGATTCTCATAAAGATGCATCTCTCCCTCACCAATTTTTCTGTAACCTTTAATTTTAACTTCAAGATCCTTTGAAACAGTTCCTAAAATATCTGAATTAATTGACTTGAAAGCATCTCTTCTTGATGTGTGCATTTTCCTTACTTTTACGCTTTTGTGAATTGCAAGATAGTCATCACTCATACTTGAATGCATAACAACTACCACCTCACCTAGATCAGTCTGAGCTACCTTAATTGATCCAAGCAGGTTGAAGTATGCATCGGACGAAGGTCTGTCGGAAGAGCGTTGAGATCCAGTGAACACTATAGGTGCAGAGGGATTTTCAATCAAAAAGGCCAAGGCGGAGGAGGAAAAGGACATTGTATCAGTACCGTGAGCAATGACAACACCATTTCCCTCTGAAATCTTTTCGTAGACTCTCTTAGCAAGCATTTTCCAGTATTTCTGGTTCATATCCTCAGAGAATATGTTAAAAAGATTTTCTGCATCAATATCTCCTAGTTCTAACATCTGAGGTTCAGCATAAAGCATGTCCTGAGCAGTCTCTAGTGGCTTAACAGCTCCTGTAGAATAGTCCACATAACTTGCTATGGTACCACCTGTACCTAAAATTGTAACCTTTTTCCCCTTTCCTTTTAATTCTACTCTTTCAGTAACTTCTTGTTTCTTAACTGAAAGAACCTTGATGGAAGAAATATTCGAATAATTCAGTGCCAAATTATAACCATTTTTGAGCTTTACGATCAAGAAATCGTGATTTTTTGAGATTAGTAATCCAGTTAGTAACTGCCCTTTCCATTGTATCTGAACTTCACTGCCAGTTTCTATGTTCTCAAACACTATTGTAAATACCAATGAAGTAAAAAAATTTACCATTATACTAAATAATGCTAAATATGAAATTAAGTACAGTAGAGAAAATTATATTATTTGAGAAAAACATAAGCTACTATGAGGCCTTTATTAATAGGTCGATTTCAGCCTTTTCACAATGGTCATATGTGGTTAGTAGGGAGAGTAATAAGAGAATATGGTAGTATAATCATAGGTATTGGCAGTGCCCAAGAATCTCACTCTTTAGTGAATCCATTTACGGCAGGAGAGAGACATTATATGATTCAAAAAACGCTTGAAAATAACGGAATACACGATTTTTATCTCGTTCCAATTGAAGATATTTATAGGAACAGTCTATGGGTGAGTCACATTCTTTCGCTTGCACCACCATTCGATGTAGCAATATCGGGAAACCCTCTGGTCAAAAGACTATTCAATGAAGCTGGAAAGAAAGTTATTGAACCTGAGATGCACGGCAGAGATAAATATTCCGGAAAGGAGATTAGGAGAAGAATTATAAACGGTGAGGAATGGAGCGATTTGGTACCTCCTGAAGTATATAAGGTAATAAATGAGATTGATGGTGTCAATAGACTGAGAGATTTATCTAAAACCGATGAAGTTAATAAGTGAAAACTAATTACACTTTGAATGAAGGAAATGGAATTCGTAGTATCTGAAAAGGGAAAAGATTACATAGTTTACGAGGTTTTGAACAACGATAATACAATTCTAAGACCCCTGATGGAAGAAATAGAAAAAGACGATATGGTGGAAAGCGCCAGATATTATTTTGAGCATCCTTATCTATCAAATCCTAAGATACATATAAAGGTAAAACAGGGAAAGCCACAGGCCGCACTTAAGAGAAGTCTTAGAAGGATGGAAAAAATTTTTGAAAATATAAATAATCAATATAAAAAATTATAAATGAACTAAACTGTTGAATACTCTACCTTTTTGTTTTCAAATATGGACCATACGGAAAGTGCTATAGATATAAAGATTAGCCAGAGACCTATTGCTTCAACTATCCAGGAGAGCGTCATAACATATACGAGCAGACCTTCAAATCCAATTGCAATTCCTGCTATTGCAATGTAAGAAGGTAATCTTAACGCTCTTTCGTTATCTTTCCCAAGGTAGTACAGAACCGCAAACAAAGATGCAATGATAACGAGCATGAAGAATGTGTATAGAAGATGACCGTTTGTGAATGCCATGTCATATAGATAGCCAGGTCCTCCATTTGGTGGGGTGCCAGGGCTTCCGAATCCATAATAAGCTTCATTGAATTCCATCACGTATCCAATTCCTAACATTGCAGCCATAGCTCCGATCCATGATCCTATTGCAACAATCTGACTAAATTTTTGGCCTTTATTGGGACTTAAAATTTTAATTAAACCAATGATTGCAATCATAGCGCCTATTCCAACAATGCGTGTTTGAGAATCATCTAGTGCAAGACCATCCATACCTCCTGGGCCGAAAGGAGCTATAGTAGGTATTACGTAGGTACCGAAAGAAGAAATCCAGTAGAGATAGCTCATACTGATAACTCCTATTGTGGATATCAGCAAACCGGCACTTACAACAATCCTGTATTTCGAAGGAAGTTTTTCGTATCCAAATATAACAGCGGTTAATCCAACTATTCCACCCATGACAGCAGGAAGCATCTGGTGTGAATGGGAAGTAATAAGGTTCCCAAGGAATGTTGAAATTCCGCCTATTGAATTTACGTATGAATTAAAGAATGGAATGGACGAATATGTAAAGAGGTTTCCGTACTCGTATACCATTCCCATTACAGCTGCTATTGTTGCAGATATAGCTGCAATCAGTACCAAAATGTATCCAGCTAATACATTCTTGAAATCGTTTCTATTCTTGAATGGAAATATTAATAGTTCCATTATTAGCAAAAGAGCATCAAGAACCATTATGACGTCTCTTAGCGTTTGTATTCCTTCATCTGCGAGAGTAGCCCAGGATGGATAGAAGAGAACAAGTCCTAGGAAAGAAAGTATTAAGATCGGATAATTAGTTATCGCTAAGAAATTGTAAATTTTACTATTAATTTTAAATACCTTAGCAGTTACTATTATCAAAAGAAGAGTAAGTGGAATCATAACGCCGTGATAATAATTTACAACATCAAGCGTAAAGTCACCAAGCCTGAACCATGTAACTCCTGGAAATACTGGGCTAATCAAGGCATCAGTGCTATATAAATAATAGTAGCTTCAGCATTCTTCTTTAGGTCAGTTAAAAAATCCTTTATGCCTACACTCATTTTAGGTTACACTATGAAATTATATTAAAGCTTAAGAATATTAAGTATATTCTAAATAGGATATAATCATAATTAATCTGCTTTCAAAATCAGAACTTTAAGAGCAGAAAGTATTATATAAGTTATCTAAATATACTAAGTAGATAAAATATAGGTGAATAAAAATGGGAGGAAGTGAAATAAAAAGATGGACATTAGATAATGCCCATAGTTCGGTAGAATTCGTCGTTAGGCATATGATGATTTCCAATGTGAGGGGAAGTTTTAAAGAATTCTCCGAAGATATAAAATGGATCCTAACAACATTGAATCAGCAGCTGTCACCTTTGTTGTTAAAGTAGACAGTGTGGATACAAATCAGAAAGATAGAGACGAAGACTTGAAATCATCGAAGTTCTTTGATGCTACGAAGTATCCAGATATAAAATTCACAGTTAAAAACGCAAAGAAGACAGGAAGCAAAATAGAGATAAAGGGAGATTTAACTATTAAGGATGTGACAAAGGAAATTCAAGTCTTAGGTGAGTTGGACGGACCAGTAAAGGACCCATACGGTAAGCAGAGGATAGGCTTTGAAGGTGAGACAACAATAAACAGGAAAGATTTTGGCCTAACATGGAATGTGGTACTAGAAGAAGGAGGGTTCATGGTAGGCGAAACGGTGAGAGCTCTTATACTATTAGAAGCTTATTCAGATTAAAGGGTAACAAAACCTTTTATCCTTTTTTATATTATAAACTCATGGATGGAAATGCACAAGTTTTGGAATTAGACAATTTTGTAACTAATGACACTGTTGCAGTTTTAGGCTTTGTGGAGTCTACTACTCTTGGACTTTTGACTTCATCATATTTGATAGAACAGGAAAAGCTCCATCAGGTGGCTCAGGTTAAATCAATTCATATTCCACCAGTTACCGTTTTTATTGGAAGGAAATTAAGATCACCTTTTAGAATATACATGAGAAAGGACGGAAAATTAATGGTAATAACCTGTGAAGTACCTATAGATGATGACGGTCTTTATGAAATATCATCAGTATTATTGGAATGGCTGCAGAAGAAAAATGTCAAAGAAATAGTGGTCTTGGACGGAATCCCTGTAAAGGGAATACCGGAGACAAGACCTGTATACGTTGCCGCTGAGCCAAATAATATCAAAAAATTTTCTGATATTGGCGTAGAGGATGCCGAGTCGGCCATAATAGCCGGAATGGGTGGAGCAATTATAAATGAATCACTCGGCAAAAAGATGACCGCTCTATCATTAATGACACAATCTTCAGTTGACATTCCCGATCCTGGCGCCGTTTTATCTATAATCGAAGTCCTGAATAAGGTGTACGGATTTAACATAAATGTACAGATCTTGGAAGAGTCAGTCAAGAAGTTGCACGAGGAAATGAGTAAGGTTATAGATCAGTATAACAAAATTCAGGAAGCTAAGTCAAGTAAGGGCGCTGAGCCTTCAATTTATGGATAATTTTTATTCATTACATTTAAATTCTTATTCTTAATTACAGAGAATGGTCAATATTTCCGTAATTGGAGGCAGTAAAGTCCCCAATGATATATGTGAAATTGCAACAGAAGTTGGGAAACTTTTAGCAAAGAAGGGTGCAATAGTGTTCTGCGGAGGTCTTGGCGGTGTAATGGAATGTGTATCTAAAGGGGTAAAGGAGGAAAATGGAATAGCAGTTGGTATACTCCCCGGATATACAACCAAGGAAGGAAATAATTATCTTTCTGTAAAGATTCCAACAGGAATGGGGTATGCTAGAAATTTTCTTGTTGTAAGGGCTGGTGATATTGTTATTGCTATTGATGGATCCACTGGCACATTGTCAGAAGCATCTTTTGCACTTGCTGAAGGTAAGGATGTAATAGCTATAGGGGACATAACCATTGACCCAAAGAAGGAAAATGAAGGAAAATTTTTCAAAGTCAATACACCAAAAGAAGCAGTTGAGTTAGCCTTCTCAAGGTTAAATAAGGAAATATATGAATGAAAAGAAAATGGATAGAAGAGTATATTTCTTAGGTCTTTCAAGATTTATAAGAGCAATGGGCAGGACATCATCTTTTATATTCCTCCCTATAATATTATATGAACTATATAAAATGAATCTAATAGAAATTGGAGTGTTTTCAGGCATAGCAACACTCATTATGGCTATTTTCCAGTATTATTCAGGGAAATTAACCGATCGGTTCGGCAGGAGAAAATTTCTAATATATATTCCTATCCCAGTTGCATTCTCTTATTTCATTATGTTTATAATAGTTTTAAGAAACTGGGAACCTTATCTGCTGATATTATTTTGGTACCTCACCGTACTTATGAATGCCTTACAGTTCCCTGCAATTCAAGCATCAGTTGCAGATGTGACAAATATTGATCAAAGACTTAAAGGATTTACTATTATAAGGTTATTCGTAAACACTGGTGCGGCTGTCGGTCCTCTCATAGGTGCTTTTGTGGGTTCTGTTAATTTTTCTTATATATTTTTAGTTACATCTATCGCAAGCATAGTAGAACTTGTTGTGCTTTATACTGCAATAAATGAAACATATATACCGCCTCCTATAACCCAGAAAAGGTCGATAGGTAAAATGCTAAAATCCAGCTATTTCCTTTTCCTGTTTTCTCTGGTCGGTCTAATCTTTTCTTTCCTGTTAAGGCAAAGAGGTACAACTTTTACTATATTCATCTATGGGTTTGAACATATATCTCTTGTGGAGTTAGGATTTATTTATTCCTTAAACGGAGTTCTTGTTGTAGCCCTGCAATATCCAATTTTTTCATTTATGCAAAGAAAAATGAATTTTATGTATTGGCGTGGTGTAGGGACTATGATTTACTCTTTGGCTTACTTTATGATAATTATGTTCACAGGCTTTTATGGGTACATGTTCATAATGGGAATTATGACAGTAGGCGAAGACTTCGTATCGCCTACAACGGAAACAATAATAACTTCAGTTGCTTCATATGATTCAAGAGGTAGTTATATTGGCACCTATAATATGATAACAAGTCTGGGTAATTTTTTAGGCTCCGTTTTTGGTCTGTACTATCTAAATATTTTCAGAAGTGTTCCAAACATATTTTGGGAAATAATGTCTGCAGGACTTTTAATAGTAGCAATATTATATTTTCTAATATATCCATACTACAAGAAGGAACTCAATATAGGTCAAACTGGCATTTCAAACACTAGTTGAACAATAAAGGGTGATATTCTCTATAAGGTTTGAAATATCTATTGATCATAGGAGAAGTAATTAAAGAAATTCTTTAACATAATCATTTTAGATTGCTAAATTTTCCAAAAAAGGGTTTAGAATATAATCTAAATCTCTTTTGGACCAATAAGCTGTTACATTATTAGGATGTTTTAGCTTGCAGAATAGCTTTAGGAAGAAGAAGTAAACTTTTATTAGTCTAAACTTTCTGTCCAGATATGGTTATCTCAGATGCTATCTGGATAAGAGAGAAGGTAAAAGAGCATACCTTATTCTTCAAGGAATCAATACCATTAATAGCGAGCGAAAATCTAATAAGTCCTATAACGAAAGAAATGATTATATCAGATTTGAATAACAGATATGCTGAGGGGCTTCCGGGTCATAGATATTATCAGGGTAACAGAATTGTTGACGAAATTGAAATTAAAACAGAAGACCTTGTAAGAAGACTGTTTGATGCCAAACAGGCTGATGTACGACCAATATCCGGAACAAACGCAAATCAGGCTGTAGTCTTTGCTTTATCTTCCCCGGGAGACAAAATAATGTCTCCTAGTTTGGATGATGGCGCCCATATTTCATCTGCAGAATTTGGAGCAGTCGGAATGCGTGGTCTCAATATCACACATATGGCATTTAACACAGATACGATGACAATAGATGTTGATGAAACGAGGAAACTGGTTCTTCGTGAAAAGCCAAAAATATGCCTCTTTGGTTTCTCAGTATTCCTATTTCCGGCCCCTATTAAAGAACTCAAGGAAACTATGGACGAAGTTGGTTCAAAGGTATGGTATGACGGTGCTCACGTACTTGGTTTAATTGCCGGAAAAAAATTCCAAGATCCACTTAGAGAGGGTGCGGATATAATAAGTGGCAGCACTCACAAAACTTTTCCTGGCCCACAACATGGGATAATTTTGGGAAACACTGACGATGAAACGTGGAAAAAAATAAGAAGGGGAGTTTTTCCGGGTGTTATTAGCAATCATCATCTTGGTGCTATGGCAGGACTCGGTATAACAGCAGCCGAGATGATAGATTTCGGTGAATCGTATGCATCCCAAATTATTGAAAATGCACAGACTCTAGCTAAAGAACTTTACGCGCTGGGATTTGACGTAGTAGCAGAAAAAAATGGATTTACGAAGAGTCACACTATCTTAGTAAATGTTAAATCAAAAGGTGGAGGTAAATATGTGGCCGAAACTCTTGAAAAGAACAATATAATTCTTAATAAAAACATGATTCCAGGGGACTCAAACAAGAAGTCGCAGGATCCGTCCGGAATAAGAATAGGGACACAGGAAGTAACCAGGATTGGAATGGGAAAGAGTGAAATGATAGAAATTGCAAACTTAATGAAAAAGGCATTAGATGGTAAGGATGTTAAACAAGAGGTTATAGAACTTAAATCAAAATTCCAGGAAATAAAGTATTGTTATGGAAAGGATAAGGCATATGAATTCATAGAGCTCTTTAATAAATAAATATAAGATACTTTATAATTTATATTTGATTTATTTAAATTTTCCATTTTTCTCAAAAGTATTAAATTTTTGAATTGTATCAGTCTTGACCCGTGGTTTATAATGACTGATTCACTTGCAGAACTTGAAAACAAAAGATTGGCGATTAAAAAAGAGCTTGATGAGGCCAAAAATAGAAGGGACGAACTCAGAAATGAGATGGATAGATTCGCAGAAGAAAGAAATAAACTTAATAACAAGGTTAAAGAGTTAAAGAAAACATTGAAAGAGATGAAGACAAAAAAAGACGAGTTACTTGCCAGGGCTAATGAAATAAAAAGTAAGAAGGATAAAATTACTCGAGAATTAAAACAAGAGTTAGATAGTCGTAAATCATTAAAAAATTCAATTATAAGAGAAAGGGGTAAGCAAATAGATATAAAGAGAATGAAGAAGGAAAGAGACGATTTGATAAAAAAACAGATGACTGGCGTATACAACAAGAAGGAAGAAGAAGAGATCATAAAGAAGATAAGGGAAATTGATAAGATAATCAAGGAATATGAAAAGGAAACAGAAAAGATTGCGATGAATGATGACGCTTATAAGAAATTAGATGAAGATATTAAAACTAAAAGGGATGAAGTTCATAAGCTCCAGGAAGAATATCAGCAAATTATGAAAGAATTTGCACCTATGAGAGATGCACAGAATAAAGTGTTTGAAGAGATGATTGAAACGGGCGGAAAAGCTGATGAAATTCATGAGAAGTATCTTCAGGTGCAGGCAGAACTATTTAAACAAAATCAGAAACTTGACGAATTATTCAATACTATTAGAGAATATGAGAAAATTATAGTTGGAATGAAACAGAAGCAATCTAAGGAAAAGAAAAAGGTTAAAGAAAATGAAGCAAGAATTAAGGCAGAAGAAATATACGAAAGGTTCAAAAATGGAGAGTCTTTATCAACTGAAGATATTTTAATCCTGCAGAAGGCAGGATTTCTTTAAATGAGCACAATATATCTATACATTTTAGTAATTATTATCTTAATTTTTATATATCTTGTTGCTTCAAGGTATTCTAGACCAAAAGAGATTTCAAAGGATGAAGATATAGCTTACAGCAAAATATCTTTAACTCGAGAAATTCTTAATAAAATAGGTACTTCCGAAGTCAATGAACGGTTTGAGGATGAAATAAAAAGGTGTGAGAAACTAGCAGAAATGAAGAATTATGCAGCCGCTGAAAAATGTGCTGAAGAAGTTCTCTCTGAACTTAGAAAAATAAGAGAGTCAAAGAGAATAGAAAGTGAGAATGAAGGTGGCATAATTTGCCCAAGATGTGGAACTAAGCTAGCTAAAAAATATGAAAAATGTCCAATATGCGGGGAAAAATTATGAATACGATTAAAGCAATTCTATTTGGCATAATATTATTCATACTTTCACAGATCATCTTACTTTTCCTTGGAATAGAGAAGCTCTACTTCGTATTTTTTATACCAGTATTTGTCTCGAGTTCTCCACTATCTGTAATACCATTTCTCTTATTAATCATACCTATCTTAATCTCATTTTTTGAGGGTCAGATAAGTGTAGAAAAAAATGAATTTCAGGGTTTTATGCAAAATGACATAAACCAGACAAAGGCAAAAGAGGTTAATTATGGTGGTATTCTTCTAATAGGCCCTATACCCATAATCTTTGGAAAAGGAATGAGCAGGAAAGTTTTGATAATATTAATAGTATTGATGATTGCAATTACAGTTTCACTTATTGTCTTCTCCAGATGAAACTATCGATCCCTCTATTTTACCACCTTTCCTGAGAAGGAGACCTCCACCAATTACAGAGTCATTCACAATAACTCCTTCTCCTAATACAGAATTAAATGAAAGAATGGAATTCTCAACTTTGCTTCCTTCACCAATTTGACTGTTATCGTATATTACAGAATTATTGATCGTGACATTATCTGAAATAATTACTCTATCGTATATAGCTGAATTCTGGATATTTACATTTTTTCCAATTTTAACATTCTTCCCAAGATATATTTTACCTCTGAAACCTTGCTTATCCTGAACCGGTTTAGACATTTCCATATTTGCCCTTATAAGGTCCCTTGGCCTTCCAATATCAATCCAAGTTCCCTTTATTTCATAACCGCCTATCCGTTTCTTTGATTCCTGAAGGCTAGGTATTAGATTCTTTGCAATATCGCTAACTTTTCCCTTCTCGATATAGTCAAATATTTCCGGTTCCATTACATAAATGCCTGCATTAGCTAGATTTGAAATAGCATTTTCTTTAGGCTTTTCTTGGAATTGAATAATTTCTCCGTCCTTTAATTTTACAACTCCAAACTCTGATGGGTTATCAACCCTGGTAAGACCTATTGTTATAACATTTTTTTTATTTAAATGGAATTTTAATAAATCTTTCATATTCTCTTTAAATACTGTATCTGCATTTCCAACTAGGAAAGCTTCTTCTAAAAATTGTTCTGCCTTCTTAAGCCCTCCTGCGGTACCAAGTGGATCCTTTTCAACCGAGAAAAGAAAATTACCTTTACTTGCGAGTTTTCCGGAAAATAATTCTACTATTTTTTCATATTTGTAGCTTACAGTTAAAATGTAGTCCTTTGAAATAGTTGAAAATGAATCAATTAAGTAAAGTATAACAGGTCTTCCTGCCACTGGAATTAATGATTTGGGGATATTGTCAGTAAGAGGGCGCAGCCTGGTACCGAGCCCTCCCGCCATTATTACTGACTTCAAGATGAACACTCAGATTGAATCTATATTCCAGTCTAGACCCTTAAGACCTGTTGCTTTGGTAATCTGTCCTACGCCAGCTTTCGAATCTAGCATATATGGTGATTTGACCCCAGTAAGTACTACTAGGACCCTGATTGTTCCCTTCAATGACGGGTCAATAGAAGCTCCCCATATTATTCTCGCATTCTGACTTATTCTCTGTTGAACTAATCTAACAGCTGCCTCTGCCTCGGCCACAGTCATTTGGTCGTCTCC
>JAVRLO010000017.1:0-13824 GCA_031961395.1 Thermoplasmatales archaeon I-plasma
TTCTTCAGTAGGAAATGGGGCTCTTGCATCCCACTCGGGAACAAGAACACCTGTAACCCACGTTATCAATATTCTTTTTGAGAATCACACCTTTGATAATTTTTTTGGAATTTATCCAGATGATCCTACTCAGTTAATTCTTCTCTTATTGCTAATATATCAAAACCCATAAATCTGCTTTCAGCAAATGGTTTGCTTAATGGATTAAACCCAGTCCCTCCTGGAACATTTTCAACGGCAGACCCTATTGAAGGCTACCTATCGTATCACGAGGACTGGAATTATGGATCAATGAACAATTTTATTGAAGGAAGTGGAAAGCAAGCTATGACGTACTACACATCAGCTCAAGTCTCTCCACTGTGGGATTTGGCTGAACAATATTCTATTGCTGATAATTACTTTGCTCCCAAGCTAAGTGAAAGCGCTCCTAACACTCTATATTATCTTGCAGGGTTTTCCCCAGTATTTAATGGCTATGGGCCTCCTCCTTCCATACCAATAAGTGAAACAATTTTTGGTGAGTTAAACAGCTACAATATTTCGTGGGGGATTTTTGTAAATGGATCCTCTAAGAGTTTTTGATATGTCCCAATATATTAATGGAATCAATAAATATTCAAACAACATTAATAGCCGGAATGTTTTTCTTCAGGAAATAGACGAAGGTAATCTCCCGTCTGTAAGCTATATATTTTCCCAAGATGCTAATGGTTATGACATGGGAGCCCCTTCTAACATATTGAAAGGGGAATTGTGGCTCATTGAGCTAACAAATTCAGTAGAAAAAAGTCCAATATGGAATAGTACTGCGATATTCATAACTTGGGATGATCCTGGAGGTTATTATGATCAGGTTCCGCCTCCTATTATAGATGGGGTACAACTAGGCATGCGCCTTCCTCTAATAATTGTATCCCCGTATGCTAAAGAGAATTATATCCCAAATACGCTAATGAGTCACTCATCTATCCTTGCATTCATTGACTATAACTGGGAAATTCCTGCACTTAACCAGTTTGTTTCCGCTCTGCCCATACCCCTCGATATGTTTGATTTTAACATGCCCAGACTTCCGTATGAATTTACGAATTTTCCATTGCCTGATTCCTTGGTGTTCAATCTCAGCGAGTCCGATCTTAATTTCAATTATTCAGCTCAATTTCCAGTTACACCTCAATTGAGTTTTAAAAACCTTCCTTATAGGGAGCAAGGTTATAATTCTATTACTTTAGCTGATCTAAACGCCGGAATATACGTAAAACACGATTATTCTATCACTCCTTTCTTTTACACTCCCTATATTCCTGGATTAATTGTTGTTTTGGACGCTATTGTTCTCTATGTGCTATTATGGAGGCACAAAAATGCAAAAAAGGAGTAAGGTGAAAAGGGCGATAAATGCTATCCTTTTCTCTTCCATACAGGAATCTTTCATAGCACTTACATTAGCATATTTTTTTAATGTAATATATTTAATAGGGGACACACGACAATTGATTCCGCTTCTTCTTGGCCTGGTAATAGGAACCATCATTTTCAGCTCATTATCAATTTTTTCTAAAAATTATCAAAGGAAGAATTACATGTTTGAGGCAATCACCGTTGTGACACTACTCCTAATTTCTATCTTAATGGTTACTAACCTTTTAATATTCAATGCTTGGTATCAGTATTCCAATTTAATACTAGCCTTAATAGGAGGAATGATAATTAGTCCAATTTTGTTGGTTCAGAATTATTCCAGAGAAATATTTGAAATAGACGGGCGAAGCTATAAGGCGATTGTCTTTTCAATTTCATCTTTGCTGATGTTAGTAATAATTCTAATTTTTTCAGAATTATATGAGTTAGGAGGTCAAATGGGGCTTTCTATGAAAATTGAAGTATTTGGCGGAATCACTATACTATTGACACTTTTGGAAATTTATGTGGTTAAAAATAGATTTGATTAATAGGTGGAGTGCAACTTAATTATATTCTAAAAGCTAATAAAATCAACATTATGTTCACATTTCTTAAAAAAAAGCAGATTTATAATTAACTCAAGTATTTGTATTAATAAAAAAATTTTATTGTTATTTACTTTTTAAAAAATCCACAATATATTAGTATTACTGAGTTATGAAAAGAATAGTATGAAGTTCGCGCATTTAAGTGATATACATCTCGGTGCATTCAATGATGAAGCTTTAAAAAGGGTATTGTGGGATTCATTTACTGAGGCTATCAGAGATGCTTTAATAAGAAATGTAGATTTTATAATTATTGCTGGGGACCTATTCCACAACAATGTTCCCGATATGAATTCTGCTAAAGTGGTAGCAGAAGTTTTACGAGAAATAAAGGATAAAGGAATAAAGACATTTGTTGTATACGGATCTCACGATTATAGTCTCACTGAAAACTCTATGATAGATGTACTGGAAAAAGGTGGCCTTATCACCAAAATATCTAGAAATATTGAAGGAGAAGTAGTACCTTATAGAGACGAAAAGCTCGGAATAAATCTATACGGTATAGATGCTAGAAAGAATGGAATTGAAGCAGATGATATAAGGAAAGCTTATTTCAAGCGCGAAGAAGGTTTTAACATTTTAGTTTTGCATACTACTGTCAATGAACTTCTCCCTTCTGGTCTTAGTAGATTGGTAACCGGGATCTCCAAGGATGAACTTCCGAATTGGTTTGATTATTATGCATTGGGTCATATACATTACAGAGCTCTTTCAGAAATAAATGGAAAGCCTGTTGTTCAACCAGGCACCCTCTTTGGGTCGAGCTTGAGCGACTTACTAGATACTGGCAGAGGCATGGAAAGAGGATATTATATCTATGATAACGGAAATCTGGAATTTGTACCAATATCAATAAAAAAAGTTTATAGGTTAGAAATGAACATAACAGGTCTTGACCCCAAAGAAATAAAGATTATTGATAACATGAATGATTCTATAGTGATTCTAGATCTAAAAGGTAATGCATCATTCGATAGGGAAAAGATAGAATATTCTAGATTAAGGAAAGAAGCATATGAGCATGGTGCTTACTACATTTTTATAAGGGATTCTGAAGTAATATATCCTCAAAAGAATAAGACAGATGTAAAAGGAACGCGAAAAGAGATTGAGGATATGATTTTATCAAAATATTTTCCGGATAAGATTAAGACAGCAAGAGAGATATTTGATAGGATAGCCCAGCCAAAACAACCGGGAGAAAGCAATGAATCATATGAGACTAGAATAAGAAGAGAGGCTATGTCTGTAACCGGAATATATGGAGAAGGTTAAATGGCATCAATCGACAGCATCAGGTTATCTAATATTAGAAGTCATGTAAAATCAGAAATAAAGATTCCAAAAGGCATCACTTTCATAATGGGTGAGATCGGAGCGGGTAAAACCACTATCCTAAAATCTATTGAATTCGGGATTTTTGGATTGATAATGCCTGGTCGGGACATTTTAAGATTAGATTCAAATTCGGGCTACGTTGAACTTGATATTACAGGCATAGATGGAATAGAATATACAATACATAGAGATCTCACTAGAAAAAATCAGGAAGTCAGAAACGATAAATGCTGGTATATTAAGCATGACGGAGAAGAAAGAAAAATAAATTTGAGTCCTACAGAAATGAGAAAAATAGCTTTGAACATACTCGGAATGAAAGATCCAGAACAGGCTAGAAAAGAACCGGAAGTGTTTACCTATTCTATCTACACTCCCCAGGAAGAAATGAAGCAGATATTATCAGATTCAAAAGAGAGATTTTCCGCCATAAGGAGAATATTTAATATGGAAAGATACAAGATTGCAGCAGATAACTCTAACATGATCAAAAGTTACCTAATAGCAAGAACAGAAGATATTTCTAGATACTCAGAGGAATTAGAGAAAATTAAAGAGGAAATTGAAAAAACAAGGAGTGAACTGGAAAATTTAAATGAAATAAAAGAAAAAGCAAAAATGAATCTTGAAAGTATCATTTCTCAAGTATCTGAAATGGAAGATGCTGAGAGACGATATAATCAGCTCTATAATGAAATTAGCCGGGACAAGGGATCAGAAATCAAGCTCAAAGAAAATCTTTCCGAAATTAGAAAGAATATAGATGTAAGCAAGATTGAAATCGAAAAAATTGAGACTAAAATGAGAACAGACGGGAAGAAGATTGAAGAGCTCCCAATTTGGGGGGAAGAGATGCAACAAGAATATGAAAAATATGTACAAGAAAGAGAAAATATAGAAAAGGAAATAGAAGATGCAAATATAAATCTTGGATCGATTAAAAGTAGGATCAACCAGTACAATGAATTGATAGAAAAAGGAATATGCCCAATGTGTGGAAGAGAAATTCATGGAGAGGATTATAGACCAAAAATATCAATGTTGATGGATGAACTTGAAAATATAAATAAAAAATTAAAGGAATTTTCTGACAAGAAACAAAATCTGGAAAATAAAATAAAATCACTAGAGAAGATAAAGAAAGAATCAATGAACAGGGAATATTTGGAAAACGTAAATAAATCTGATGAGAGATACCTGATAAATTTTAGAAAGAATTATGATGATCTTTTGTCAAAGGAGAAAGATATTTTAGAACAGATAAAATATTACGAAAATAATCACGAAAATTGGAATAAGATAGAGTCAGAACTTAAAGAAACACAGAAAAAATTAAAGGAGATGAGAGAAAGAGAACGTGAGGCAAGAGATCTTTATGTGAAAAGTGAAAGTGATTATAATAACAAGGAAGAAAGTATAACGAAGGGCAATGAAAAATTAAGTGAAACCCAAAAGAAAGTTAGAGAGTTCTTAAAGATGAAAGAAATGGCCGAATTAATGAAGAAGATAAAGGAAGCATCAGAAGAGATGGAAAGAAATGTTATGAATCATATAAGAGAAGGTCTAGAAGCTCAAATATCAAATATATTCTCACTCTTAGTTGAAGATTCAGAAAAGGAGGTATTTCTATCGGATGATTTTGAGCCTCAAGTTAGACAATCAGGATTTGTGCTCCAGATGAGCGCTCTTTCCGGCGGAGAAAGAAGTGCAGTTGCGTTAGCCTATAGGATAGCTCTCTCTACTATGCTTTCAGAGTTCCAGTCACCAACAGGAATATTGATATTGGATGAACCTACCGACGGGTTCTCAAAGGAACAACTTGAAAAATTTTCAGATATTCTAAGGAAGATAGAAGCTGAACAAATAATTGTCATTTCTCATGAAGGCGAACTCGAGAATTCAGCTGACAGTGTACTGAAAATAAAAAAGGTTAATTGTGAATCAATAATAGAGGAAATAAGATAATTTTATTCCTTTGAATTATCAGGAATTTCAAAAATATAAGTGTAACTGTCATTATCGCCTTTTTTTACCCTCAGGATAAGATCCATCCCTATCTTTATCTTTGAAGTATCATCAATTTCCAGCCAAGAAAGCACTCTTACCCCAGATTCCAAAAGACCAATTGCAACGACGTAGCTTCCATATTTTTGAAAAGATGTTGGTGTAGTAACTATTTCTGTGAAAGTCTCAAGTTTGGCCTTACCTGACAATTCCTCCCAAGACATATCGCTTTCCCTGCAAATTTGACAGTCTGCTTTTGGAGGGAAGTATAGAGTGCCACATTTATTGCAGCGGGTTCCGAAAATCTTACCATTCCTTAATTCAGTAAAGAACCTTTCAATTCTTTTGGCAGGCATTTGATATTTTAATTCTAGAGTTCTGAGATCAAAAAATATTCCTTCCTTGTACATTTTAGTCCCCCCTGGAATAGATTGTTACGTATGCATAATGTCCAGTTCCTCCAATGTTATGTTGCAATGCCATTCCTCTTTTGATTTGTACCTGTCTCCCATTATCTGCTTCATTTCTGAGTTGTTTAGTTATCTCCACAGCCTGGCTTACACCGGTTGCTCCTATCGGATGGCCCTTTGCCTTCAGCCCCCCGTCAGGATTAACCGGAAATTTTCCATCGTGATATGTTTGATGTTCCTTGAGAATATTTATTCCTTCCCCCTTTTGAGCAATTCCTAGATCTTCATAGGCCATGACTTCTGCAATTGAAAAACAATCATGAACTTCGAATAGGTCAAAACTTGTCTTTGGATCCGTTATTCCAGCTGATTTGTAAGCTATTTCTGCAGCTCTTCTACCTGCCTCAAGTCCAGTAAAATCATCTCTTTTTCCAAGGTAAGAAGAGCCTGTTGCAGTTCCGCTTCCTCTTATATATATAGGTGTATCGCTAATTTTTCTCGCAATATCGCCAGATGCCAGTATTACTGCTGCGGCTCCATCTGTTATGGGAGATGAATCAAATATTTTAAGAGGTTTTGCAACATATTTTGAATTCATGCAATCTTCAATGGTAATTTCTTTTTGGAATTGGGCATATTTATTTTTAGATCCATAGTGGTGAGCCTTTACCGGAGCTTCACAGAGGTCCTCTTCTTTGTAATTAAAATCGTGAAGATATCTTGTAGCATAAAGAGCATAATATCCAGGAAAGGTAAGGCCAAAATTTTCAAATTCCCAAAAATAGTTCCCAGCCCTGCCTATTAATTCAATTATTGTACTGTTTCCAGAATTGTACATCTTCTCCAGTCCAACTGCCATTGCAATTTTCCCTCTCCCGGACATTATGTGTTCTGATGCAATTTTTATTGCCGCGCTACCGGAAGCGCAAGCAGCCTCAGTTCTTAAACTGCCACAATCTAGACCAGAATATTCTGAAACTGTCACAGCAGGAAGTATTTCCTCACTCCAATATCCAAAATTTCCAAGACTGGTAAAAGAGATATCTTTTTGTGAAAGTCCGGAATCATCAAGAGCACCCTTGATAGCCTCCCATCCTAATTCATTAATACTTACATCATTTCTTTTTCCAAATTTAGAATGCCCTATTCCCACAATTGCAACACTGTTATCCATGATACAATATAATAAATATGCTGAAAAATATTTTGCAGTTGCTTTTTTCTTCCTCGAATAGTAGCATCTTCATCCTTTCGCATTTTCTCAAATGAAATGATACTCTTTCACCATCATTTAAAAGGAACATAGGGGATCAAGGAAATGCTTAAGTATAGAATTTAACATATAAAACTATGAGATATTTAACAGTATTACCATCATTTATACCCCTTGAAGAAGTTAAAACTACAGTTTCTCAAATTCTTCCTGAAATGGAGATAGTCAATGATTTGAATCTTGATAAATATGATGCTGAGGTACTTGTTGCAACAACATTTACAAAATTATCCCGAAAAGAACTTGAAAAGTTCCCTAATCTAAGGTACGTTCAGATTGCAAGTACTGGATATGACAACGTTGACATTTCATATATAAAGGAAAAGGGGATAATGTTATGTAATATACCAGTCGCTAACAAGCAAAGTGTTGCGGAACACGTTATTGCATTTACTTTACTGTTTCTAAAGGATATGATGTTTCTTAATCAGGAAATGAAAAATGGAAACTGGCCTATGCTTACCGGATCTAAAGATCTTGAGGGTAAAGTATTTGGAATTGTGGGAATGGGAATGATAGGAATACAACTTGCTAAAAGGCTACTACCTTTCAATGTAACAATTCTTTATTATGACATAAGAAGAATGAGTGAAGAGGATGAAATGAAATATGGTTTAAATTATGTTGAACTTGACGAACTAATAAAAAGTTCAGACATTATATCTTTACATCTTCCACTAACAGATAAAACAAGAGGCATGTTTGGAGAGAAGCAATTTTCAATGATGAAAGATGGTGCAATTTTTATCAATACTGCTAGAGGAGAAATAGTGGATATTAATGCATTAATAAAGGCCATAAAGAGCAAAGGGATTAAGGCAGGGCTGGACGTTTTTCCTGAGGAACCACCAGATTTCAATTCCGAAATTTTCAAAATGGATAATGTTGTAGTATCACCACACATTGCTGGTGTGACCATCGAAAGTCAGCAGAGATTCCTGACAGAAACAATAAGCAATGTGCTGAGATATGTTCAGGGTCTGGACCCTCTGTACAGGGTGATATAATTTGAAAGGATATGATGCATTCTCACAGGCTCTAAAAGATCTCAATCTCACGCCAGTATTTGGAAATCCCGGCACTACAGAACTCAGTGCGTTGAGACATATAGATAACTATATCCTTACGCTATTTGACGGCATTTCAGTCGGCATGGCCGATGGTTTTTCCCAGTTTAATGATTCTCCCTCTATTGTTAACCTGCACTCAATTCCTGGTCTTGGGAACTCAATGAGTTTTATTTATACAGCGAAAATGAATAGAACTCCTTTAATAATTACTGCGGGACAGCAGGACCAGCGGCATCTCATCATGGAACCATTGCTCTCCGGGAATCTCATTTCATTTGTAGGTGAGAATGTCAAATACAAATATGAGCTGACGAGAGCGGATGAAATACCTTTAGCAATTCGAAAGGCCAAAATGATTGCGATGACTCCTCCAACTGGTCCTGTATTTCTATCAATACCTATGAACTTAATGGATGATGATATTAATTATGAGAGACAGGAAGATATACCAGTTAACTATAATATTAACAACGAAGAAATTGTGGATTATATTGCAGATATATTAAATTCTTCAAAAAATCCTGCCCTGGTATTTGGTTGGGAAATTGATCTTTTTAACGCATTCAAGGAAGCTGATGAGCTGGCTTCTAAACTGGGATGTGCCGTTTATACAGAACCGCTAGGTCATAGATCTGCATTTAATTCATCAAGTAATTATTATGCCGGGGACTTAATGCCTGGAACTACTCTAATTAATTTAAAACTTTTACAAAATGATGTTATACTGTTCATAGGAGGAGATGTAACATTATATCCATACCTACCATCACCAATTCTAAAAGGTAAGAAAGTAATTTTTGTTGGAATGAATATACAGCCAAAATTCGGTGAATTTTATAGCGTCAATGTTAAGTTGTTTATGAAACAGCTTAAGGAAAAGATAAAAAGTAAGTGCAGTTACTCAAGGCCAAAAGATTTAGCAATGACAACTAAGATAGCAAATGAAAGGTCATCTATGGGTCTGAATTATGTATTCAGTAAAATAAAGAAAGAATTTGAAGAATACACAGTCGTAGATGAGGCAGTTTCTTCATCATATATACTAAGGAATTTCATGGGATATTCTTACAAAAGATATTTTACCGCCAAAAGTGGTCAACTTGGTTGGGCACTTCCTGCAGGAGCTGGAATTGCAATGAAAAATAATAAGACGTTGGCAGTTCTTGGGGACGGGGCTCTGATGTACTCCATACAGACGCTGTGGACATTAAAAAAATATAACATACCTTTAAAAATGATAGTTCTTAAAAATGATGGATACGTAATCCTTAAAAGTTATGCTGCAAGTTATTACCCAGATATGGAAAATAAGGAGTTTCTTAATTTCAATATCGATGCTGAGAAAATATCAGAAGGGTTTGGAATTGAATCATTAAAGGCAGGCAGTGACCTTAATGAGCTTAAGTGGCTTGCAGAGGGGGATAGCCCAAAATTGCTGGTAGTGGAGGTTGATAAAACAACTCCAAAGTTGTTTCTGTGATTTGAGGATGACAAACAATTTTAAAATGTTCTAAAATATTTTGAATATAAAAGGAATCTATACTGAAAAATCGGTAAAAAAAGTTCTCCTATTATTTATTTTTTGAAAAAATAGTTTCCCATTATTTCTTCTTGGGAATAAAACATTAACATTATTAATTATAATAGAATATTACACATATGCAAGCTTCAGAAAAGACGTATGGTAATTTTATAAACAATGAATGGAAATTTTCCGCGAAGGAGAGTACCGAGAGTGTTATAAACCCATCAAACGGAGCTCTAATAGCTAAAATACAGAAGAGTTCTGAGGAAGATGTGAGGGAGGCAATAGATGCCGCAAGGGATGCATTTGACAAAGGTGAATGGCCGAAAATGATGCCTGCCGCAAGGGCTGAGTTCATAATTAAACTGGCAAGAATACTTGAAGAAAGAATGAAAGAATTCGGAGAGGCTGAGATGAACAATACGGGCAAACCAACCAAGCAAGTATTTGACTACGATGTTGCTTACACGATTGATAATTTTAAATTTTTTGCAGGTGCATCGAGAGTTATTGAAGGTGTTTCTGCAGGCGAATACATACCAGATGGAACAAGTATACTCAGAAGAGAACCAGTCGGGGTAGTTGCAGCGATAACACCATGGAATTATCCACTTATGATGGTAGGTTGGAGAGCAATACCTGCTATCGCCGCTGGAAATACAGTTATAGTGAAACCAGCTTCCTATACCCCGATTACGACTCTTATGCTGGCTGATGCAGTGAAGGAAGCAGGTCTGCCCCCAGGGGTTTTTAATGTAGTTACAGGACCCGGACGGATAGTGGGGGAAGAGCTAGCCAAAAATGACAAAGTGGATATGATTGCTTTTACAGGATCAAATGAGGTAGGTAAAAGGATATCCAATTTGGCATCAAATTCAGTAAAGCGATTATCACTGGAACTTGGAGGCAAGGCTCCATTCATAGTTTTTGAAGATGCAGATATAGATGCCGCAACTGAGGGAGCAGTAGTGGGGAGTCTCATAAACAATGGTCAGGACTGTTCTGCGGCTACAAGGTTGTACATTCATGAATCTGTTTATGAAAAATTCAAAAAAATGCTAATTGAAAAAGTAAAAAAAGTAAAGGTTGGAAAGCCCAGTGATCCTGATACTGATCTTGGACCCATGATCTCAAAAGATCAATTGAACAAAGTAAAGGAATACGTGGAGATAGGTAGAAAAGAAGGGAACGTAATTCTAGATGGTTCAAAGTCAGTAACGGATACCAATGGATTCTTCATAAGACCTGTTATAATTGAGACTGAAAATAACAAGGCCAAAATAGTGCAGGAAGAAATATTCGGTCCAGTTCCAGTACTTATAAAGTTCAGCAGTTACGATGAGGTAATTGAAAAAGCGAATGATGTTGTATATGGCCTTGGATCGTCTGTATGGACCAAAGATGTCAGAAAAGCTATGATGGCTGCTAGAGACCTAAGATTCGGTACAGTATGGGTAAACGATCATGCACCCATACCATCGGAGATGCCGTGGTCTCCCATGAAAAAATCGGGATTTGGCGCATCTACTTCTAAATATTCGCTGGAAGAATTTACAACTTTAAAGCACGTTTATGTAGATTTGACCGGAAAGGTAAGGAAGAGCTGGTATTACCAAATATACGGAAAGAAGGATTAGCTTTTAATTTTATTTATTTTTATTCATATTTCAATGCTTGAAAAATCCATCTCCTTGTATATTTCCAATATTGTCCGTGTGTCTGATCTCTCTATTTCAGGAATAGATGAAAGTTCCTCTAAAATGTGAGAATATTCATCCTTGCTCTTGGTAATTGTGTAAATTATAAAATCTACATCTCCTAATAAAAAGTACACAGATACTACCCCCTTTATTTCCTTTAATTTCTGCGCTATAGTATCTTTATAATTGTAACCATACTTGCCCCTAATTAAAGTTAGAGCTGAAAAACCGTATCCTAGCTTTGAATAGTCCAGAGTTGCACCTATCTTCTTTATGTATCCTTCATCTTTTAAGTACTTAATCCTTTTACTCACTGCAGATGGTGAAAAAAGACCAACTCTCCTGCCTATTTCTTTAAGTGAAATCGTAGCATCTTCCTGAAGGATTTTCAAAATACGTTTATCAAAATTATCCATGAAACATTCAACCAGAGATATATAATAAAGTTTGTTATGTCTTGGAATAATTTTCTCTATTTAGATAATAAAAGAAATATTTTGTTCATCCAAAAGTGAATACGTACAATTTCATTCCTCTAGGTGCATTTATTGTTAATGTATGTTCTCCGACGTTTGAAGCTTTAAATAAGTTGTACATTCTCGAAAAATCCAGCGGAATTTTCATTTCAGTACCGTCAATAAAGTAGTGGAGATATTCATTGTTATCAGGATCTGCAACAACATTTATTTCCTTACTCCTGAACATAATATGAAGCTTGGAAAAATCATCATCCGGTTGTACGTATTCATCCATCACATCCCAGTAGCCTTCAAGAAAAACATCCCCCTGAGATAATCTTCTGGGAGGTACATAATAGTTGCATTTGCTCTGATAGCACGAAGGTCCGTTTGCTATCTTACCTTTTAAACGACCAAAGTATGTCTCAGGGGTAATGCCATAATAGTATAATGGGTCATCCTCAACAGGTGCACTCGTTGAAAGGGAAAGAAGAGACGATATAAGCTCTGATAATTCCTGATATCCCCCTTCTCCAAAATGATAGTGAACAAGTTCTTCGTTCTTATCAAAGAGATAGTGCGCAGGCCTATATTTGTTCTCAAATTCATTCCATATGTAATAGTCAAAATCATTAATTACCGGATAATCTATTTCAAACATTCTAATTGCACGTCTAATGTTATCTGGATTTTTTTCAAATTCGAATTCTGGTGTATGAACCGCTAATATTTCAAAACCATGTGTATTAAAGGTTTTATAAATCGATTTTAAAGAAGGTAATGTTCTAAGGCAATTTACACAGCTATAAGTCCAAAAATCTACAAGAATAACTTTATTTTCTAGATCTAAGGTTCTTCTGTTCAATAATCTTTTACTATCTATTTTTTTTAATTTTTCTATCATCAGTTCATAATGTAAATAGAATAAAAAAATTATGTAGCTTTAACTCAAGGCCAGAAGGAAAGATAGAAATATCGCATCTATAAATATCGTATTTCCTATAAAGTTTTCAAATTTAGTATCAGGAAGGTTCATCCAGGCAGAAGTTGCATAAAATGACAATGGTATAGTAGCTAGCGAAGCCAGAGAAAGAATAGGATATATTTTAAATAATGTATATATTACTATTAATATATAAAAAATCAAGAAATTTAAAATAGGGAAGATTCTAGAAAATTTCTTTCCCATTATTATTGGAAGTGTTTTAATTCCGTTTTCTCTATCATAATCTAAATCCCTATAATTACCCAAGAATAGAACAGGCACAAGAATTAAAGAATAGGGAACGGAAAAAATCGCAGCATTAATACTGATTTTACCACTTTCAGAATAAAAAATCATTATAGATATGATTATAGCTGAAATTGCTACTATAATCTCCCCCAATGACTTGTATTTGAATCCAAACGGGGGCCCTGTGTACCCATATCCTAAAATAAATCCTATTATAGCTAAAATAAAAATGAAATAGCCGTAGAGATAACTAACCATAGCAAAAAGTAAGAAATATGATGCACTGAAAACTAATGCCCATTTTAAAAGATATGTTTTATCCACATTATAATAAAATACGGGATGTTTTCTGTATCTAGTATTAGGAGAATTCTTCCTGTCAATACCATACTTGTAATCAAAATAATCATCAAAAAGATTCGTTGCAGCCATCAGCGGCAGGATAGAAACAGATACAACTAGAAATGGAATAAAATGAAATGATCCTGTTAATAATTTAAAATAAACAGCTCCGGGGAGAACATAGACAATGAATAGATATAGTGGTGGCACTTTACCGTTTCTTGAAGCTATATCTGCGATTTTCTTTAAATTTTCAATCACTAGGCTCTATTTCCATTCAACTAAAATAATTAACTAGTTTCTACATGAATATTTTAAAATCAAGAGTTCTTACAAATTATAAAAAAAATTAAAAAATTAATTGGTAACACTCTGAGCCTTTTCAGGTGTTAACTCTTCGCCAGCTGCTTCTTCCAGTGGTACATTTTTTGTCTCCTTCAGGAATACTGAAA
>JAVRLO010000018.1:0-13634 GCA_031961395.1 Thermoplasmatales archaeon I-plasma
GGGGGGTTCAAAAACATGTGGGCGACGATAGTGAACACACGGGCGCAAGGGGATTTGAACCCCTGACCCACGGCTTAGGAGGCCGTTGCCCTATCCATGCTAGGCCATGCGCCCAATCCATTTCCGTATATTTTCAACATTTTTAATGATTACTTAATTATTTGCTCTATTAGATTGTACATAACAATTTCCCTTAAAATGGCTAAGAAAATAGTAAAAGTGTTTCAAACCGATGGTGAGGAATGGATATCTTCAGAAAAGTAATTTGGAAATCTATTAATATGTCAATTTGAATTCCCCATTTGGTGAAACAACATGGATAAACCAATGAAAAGAAGACCGGACGACGATGACGATGACTATGACGACGATGACGATGACTTCTGAAGGCATAATAAGATTTGCGTCAGAAGATGACATAGAATCGATCAAAGAAGTTGAAGAGAAGGCATTTGGTATTCACGCCTATGATTATTTAACTTTGAAGTATATGGTTACGGAAGCAAATTCCGTAACAGTTGTTTTTGAAATAGATAAAAAGGTTATTGCATATGCGACTGTATACTTTAGAAAAAATTCCAGCATAGCTCATCTTGAAAGCATAGCAGTGCATCCATCAATGCAAGGCAAAGGAATTGGTAGAATATTGCTTGAAGAGATAGAAAAAATATCCCAGAACAATGGATGTAAAACTATGATATTAGAAACGTTTGAAAGGAACATTGCAGCTTTGAAATTGTACAAGAATTCTGGTTATAATGTTAAAGGAATAGTTGAAAATTATTATACAATTCCCTATGAAGGCTCACGAAATGCGGTAAGACTTGTTAAAAATTTTAGAAACAATATTTAATGTGTAATTCATACTAGACGCATGGTTAGAATAATGGCTACCGGAGTCTTCGATATTTTGCATCCGGGACATCTTCATTTCTTAAGAGAATCCAAAAAATTAGGAGACGAATTGGTAGTAATAGTTGCTAGGGATTCTGTAGCGGAAAAGATGAAGCGAAAACCCTTCATACCAGAGAATATCAGATTATCTATGGTCTCAGCATTAAAGCCGGTTGATATGGCTATACTCGGATTAGAAGGAAATATTTATGACATCCTAAATCTGGTGAAACCTGACATCGTTGCACTTGGATATGATCAGGAATTTGATGAAAATAAGATTATTGAAGAAGCAAAGAAAAGGGGTATAACATTAAAGGTTGTGAGGATATCAAAATATTCTGATAGTGAATTTAATGGCACTAGAAAAATAATCAAGATGCTTAAGGAAAAGGAAATAGATCAAAGTTCTGGCCATTGATTCATCAAATTCATTCTCTCTCCTATATATCTCTTGATTTGATACAGATTTTCGTGATTATCAAAATTTTCTGAATTAATATTCAGGTCATTTGAATCAAATTTCAGAAAGTTCTCGAATGTTCGCTTCACATCATCTACTATAGAAATATCGCCACTTAATGAGGTTCTGCTCAGAGGGTTCAGATCAATTGTAATTACATATTTGCCCATCTTTTTCAACGCTTCAGCTCTGTCTCCATCTTCTAGCGGTATAACTACTGTATCTGCTGTAAAAATACCATCTCTTTCACATCTGCCTCTATCATGGGTAAGGCCAGGTATCCTTTCATTCTGGTTTTTTCCAAGGATAGTCAGACCGAGTCTTTCAAAGTGGTCTACAATTTTATCAATTCTCTCCTTGGTCCAGTAAAAAATATTGGCCTCTACTTTTATATTGTATTTCTTAACAAAGGCAACTATTTCATTATCAGCTAAAGCTGTAACATTGCCATTTACTGATATTACTGGGTTCTTTGAACTGAGTATTTTTTTTAATGCTGCTTTTTCAGCTAAAAGTGCATATTTAGTTGATTTTTCTCCCAGTATATAATCAAACGCCTCCCCTCTTCCGTGTGATATCAGGCCTGAAACAGTTACTATTCCCTGGTTGTAGAACTCTATTAACCTTTCTCTCTGCTTAAGGCTGGCATACCTCGGGTGACTTTTAGGTATTTCCAATCTGATCACCTACAATCTTATCCAGCTTATTTAAAAATTCATTTTCTTTATCTAGGGGGATTTCAGCACCAGAGGCTATATTATGCCCTCCACCGTGTCCTCCAACTTCAGAAGCTGCTTTTGAGACTGCTACAGAAAGATCTACACCTCTATTTACAAGTTCCCACGTAGCTCTTGACGATACCTTGATTGACTTATTACTGTATAATGCTATAGTGGGTTTATCTTTATCAAAAAGATAGAGCATACAAATACCTGCAGCAGTTCCTGCCAATGAAGGGGAGTTAACATGAAAATATTGAATATTGTTTAATTTTTTTATATTGTTACGAGCATTTTTTATCTCTGACAGCACATCTTCTTTAAAGGAGATCCAAATATTTCTCATAGAATCCAATGCATCCTGGTTTCCCAGGACCCAGGATACAGGTAAACCCATCTCATCATTTCTTCCTGAATAATCAATATAACTTGAAAGTAGATGGTCACTCATTGCAATTTTATCGAAAAAATATTTATTAGTTACTAGTGAATCATAACCTTCTTTCGCTGTTTTGCCTTTAAGAAGATTTATCATAAGCGCATCTGTCAATTTAGTCTTCATATCACCATTTAAATCTTCAATTTTGGAAGCAGGATCTATTCCAAGTTTAATAAGAAATTCTTTAGAATTTTCCCTTTCCCCACTAAGTCCGTCGAAGTAAGGATCTGTGGAATAGTAGATTGCATCAAGCACATTATCACCATCAATATTCAAGTCTTTCTTTGAAAAATAATTTTTTCCATAATGTTTGACTATTTCTAAATTGATACCATAATACCCACCAACGTCCTGTTTATCACCAATTAATCCGCTTATAAAAAATGGAAACAAATCTTCATTTTTTTCATCTATAAACAAAGAAGTTAAAAAAGCGACAGTGCTGGAACATGCCTCTCTACTTCCATCATATCCATAAGACCTGGGATTTAGATCTATAAATTTTTTATCCTCAGAAGTTGGACTTGTATGATGATCCACAAGAATGGTTGTCTCACTATTAAACTCCTTTATTCCATCAGCTCCAAGATCAGATATTAAGAGAATCTTATTCTTAGACTCCCGTATTACTTCCGGGTCAAAAGATTTCAGAAATGTGAGATGAAATTTTTTATTTTCCCTTCTTAACATTTCAACTATTATTATCGCAGAAGATATCCCATCAGCATCATAATGAGAAAAAATTCTGAAATCATTGTTGCTCTTAATTAACTTGGCAGCTCTATCAAAATTGTATAAATATTCATCCTTAAGTTCTATCATTTGACTAGCAGTTCAGCGTTTTCAATAGAGTAAGACCAATTCCCAGGCAACTTATTATTCCTTATATAATAATCAGCAAGCCTTTTGATCTTAGCTTCTATTAATTGCAGTCCCCTTTTATTTTTTAAATCCTTGGGATTGGAAGACAGATGCTTGTTAAGGTTTACAGCCTTTCTCATGAGCGCTGCTAGGTCTTCTGGAATAGGATCATTAATACTGTTATCTTTGAGGATTCTTGATATCCTCTTCCCTGTAATTTCCTTAACCTTTGGTATTCCATATTGATCCCTGAGAATCATACCTGTTCTTGATTTTGTCATACCTTCCTTTTTTAATTTAATTATCAATTGCTCTATCTCACTATTTTCTATTGATATCCAAGATGGTTTACTTTCCCTCATTGGCGGCTTTGAGCCTGATTTTCCTCTTTTCCTAGTATGCATCCTTGCCATCTTTGCACCTTCCGGTTCATTGAATTATAATACTTAAATGTTGATAGGGGATTGTGTATGATTCAATTGTCGTAGGTGCAGGGCCGTCAGGAGGGCGTATGTCTGCAAATTTATCATCGAAAGGATATAAGGTTCTAATGATAGACCTGAAGTCTGAAATAGGAATTCCGAACCACTGTTCAGGTCTAGTGGATGAAAGAGTTGTTAATATTGTAGGACAGGATCTCGTTATAGATAAACCGCAAACAGCAGAAATAATAACGCCGGTAACATCGTTTAAATTAAATTCAAAAAGGATGTTCGTAATTGACAGGGTGGCCCTTGATAAAAAGCTATCTGAAATGGCAGAATCAGAAGGATCAATTTTAAAGAAGAGAACAAGGTTTTTAAAATATAGAATTAATGGAAAGGAAATCATTGTTGAGACTTTCGGAACAGAAGGCTACGTTGAATATAAAACTAAATATTTAATTGGTGCTGACGGTCCATTAAGCCAGGTAAGAAATTTATCGGGAATAAAGTCTCCAGTCATTTTATCTTCCGTTCAATTTGACATCAAAGAAAAAAACGATAGCGTTAAACTTTATCTTAATCGCGATAAAACACCTGATTTTTTTTCGTGGGAGATTCCTCATAACACAGAAAATGAAATAGGGGCTTCAGGGAAAGGGGCGTTGGAAGTTGTTAAGCATATTACAGGCAATAGAAATATTGTAAGGAAAAGAGGCGGTTTAATACCAATTGGTCCAACGGAACTTGGGCTGGAAAATATTTTCCTTGTGGGAGATGCAGCGGGCCTGAACAAAGCCACAACTGGAGGGGGTCTTTACGCTGCTTTAAAATCTGCAGATTCCCTATCTATGGCCATAAATAACGGCTCAAATATACTTGAGAATTACAAGGAAATTTGGTATAACAACTTCGGAAAAGAGATCCTGAGGGACTATGAAATGAGGAAAATTTTAGACAAAATGGAAAAATATTATAAATTGTGGGTTCCAATTGTTTTAACAAATGTAAGAGGGATCAATGCGATAGGAGATGTAGACTATCCATCGAAAATATTGCTCTATTTAATGGCATCATCACCTTTAAAAATAAATAAAATTATTAAGGATTTTATTTTGCTGTCAAATCGAAACCACAATTATAGCAAATAATGGCATCTTTCGATATCATTGTTCCGCAGTTAGGGCAGGGAATCATCTCTTCATGAGTTACCTCTTTTCCTTCTATTGTTGATTTTATGTGATCCTTTAGGTCTCTTACAAGCGTTTCAATGTTTTTCTGTTCGTTGTCAATTCTAGCAAGTTTCTCCTGTAACTGACTTTTTAGTTTATTATTTTCTTCTACGAGCTCGTTGGCCTTCTTAAGTGATGCCTGAATTTCCTTATCCCTCATATCAAGATCCTTAGCCTTCGCATCTAAATCTCTCTTAAGTTTATCA
The DNA here is from genome assembly GCA_031961395.1 of Thermoplasmatales archaeon I-plasma. Taxonomy (GTDB): domain Archaea; phylum Thermoplasmatota; class Thermoplasmata; order Thermoplasmatales; genus JAGDXO01. The sequence continues at coordinate 5,237 of JAVRLO010000018.1, forward strand.
ACCTCGTCCTCTTTGCTAATCAGTTCTCTCTGTCTTCTATTTAGTGCTTCTGTAAGATCATTCAGGCTTTTTTCTTTCTTATTAAGTTCTTCCGTTTTCTGATTCAAGGAATTTTCATATTTTTTTAGTTCTTCCTCTCTTTTTTTGAGAGTTTGAATGTAACCCTGAACTTGTTCCAAAATGGAAATATCATCACTGTTTCCCATAAATATCATTTTGTTATCCACATTTTCATTAATATAATTTTCTATAGTAATGTGAAATTTTGCTTCTATGAATTATTTACTTCACTCCTTTATAGTTTGGAATACAACATGGGAAAAGGTATTCTCAACTCCCGGAAAACTTCTAATTTTATTGATCACTTTTTCTCCCAGCTCCTTAAGGTTTTTTGACCTTACTTTAGCCAGTATATCAAATTCGCCTGCTATTATGTGAACCTCATCTACACCATCAATTCTCGATATCTTATCAGCTAGCTCCTCCTGAGTTATCTCATTATTCTTTTTAAATGAGATAAATACAAACGCTAAAACATCTATTCCGAGCCTACCATAATTTATTTTTACTGTAAAACGATTAATAATTCCGTTTTTTACCAGTTTCTCTATCCTCTCCGCCGCTGTAACTCTATTTATTCCTAGATCATCAGCTATAGCAGTAACCCTCTGTCTACCATTTTCTTGTAAATAATTTAAAATTTGAATATCTATATCATCGACGTCTTTCATAATGTTTAATAACAACACATTATATAATTATTTTTGCTACTTCATGTTTATTTTATAAAAATAAAAGTCTATACTTAGGACAATAATAGCATAATCATGTCAGCATCTATAGATTTTTATTACTCTAGAAATGCGGAATCTATTAGGGCTTCGATGGAGGTTAATACGCTCGTAAGAGCAGAAATGAAGAGATTTCTGGACAAGAATGGGTTCGTTGAGATAAATCCTGTGATAATATCCCCTCTTTCAGACCCTTTGAACCATCCAGTAAAGGATCCCATTATAGATTATTACGGGAATAAATACAGACTTACGAAATCTATGATTTTTCACAAGCAGTTATCTATGATATACTTTGAGAAAATATACTCATTTTCTCCAAACATAAGAATTGAACCCATAGAGAGAAAGAGCACTGGTAGACATTTAGCAGAGTTTACACAGCTTGACCTTGAAGTAAGAAATGCTTCGAGAGAAACAGTTATGACCATAGCAGAAAAGATGATAAATCAAGTTATAAGAGTTGTAAAGAGTAGAGTGGATAATTCATTCCTTAATCAAAATATAAAGGTTTATGAAAGGCCATTTAAGAAAATTAGATATTTGGATGCCAAAAGAGAATATGGGATTAATTTTGAAAATGAACTGAGTAAAAAAATGGAAGAACCATTCTGGATAATTGATATACCTCTGGAAGAAAGGGAATTTTATGATAAGGAGACATCTCCTGGCTCAGGAATCTTGAGGGACATGGATCTTATCTATCCTCAAGGATTTGGAGAGGCCATTAGTGGTGGCGAAAGAGAATATGAATATGAAAGGATTGTTGACAGGATTAAAAAGAAAGGGCAAAATTTAGATGAATTTGCCCTGCTACTTCAAGCTTCGGAAAAAGGATTGTTTCCATCAGCAGGCTTTGGAATTGGCATTGAGAGATTTGTCAGATTTTTGAGAGGTATAGAAGATATAAAGGACGCTACTCTTTTTCCCAAATCCATCGGGGAATTTGCAATATAAAGATTCGAAAATACGATTAGAAAGCTATCGTTTATTCTTTTCTTCTATATTTATAAAATATTTTTTTTCCCTAAATTTATTAAGGTGTATTCCATACAGCATCTACCGGTGATGAGGATTTGAAACTTTATGTGTTCGTAATTAGAAGGCTCCTTCTAATGATTCCGGTTCTTCTTGGAGTTGTGGCTATAACTTATGCACTGGCTCACGCAAATATAAATTTACTAATTTCAGAATATGAAGGAAGAGTGCACACTCCTCAAGCTAGAGCAGCTGTTATGGCAACATTGCATCTTAATGGTCCGTTTATCGTTCAATATTTGTATTATATTGGAGCGCTATTCTCCGGGAAGTGGGGATTTACAGCTCCGCTTGACCCATATGGTGGTGGGAGATCGGTACTTTCCGTATTTGAAATGAGATTTCCAGCAACAGCTGAGCTTGCCATTTTCGCAACATTTATCACTATAATTCTGGCAATTCCAATCGGCGTTTTAAGTGCGGTCAGAAAAGATAGGCCCGTTGATCATGCGACTAGGCTTCTTGCATTGTTCTTTGTTTCAATACCTACTTTTTGGTTTGCTTACCTCGTTCTTCTTGCAGTAAGTCCTGCATCCAGCTTTGTTCCGCACATTCTCAGACTTAATTATCCTACCGGTCAGATAAATTATGCAAAGTACGCTTTCACAAGTTCAGGGAGTCTTCAACCCTGGGTTCTTACCGGTCAATACTCAGGATTAACCAGACCTACTGGATTTTTGTTAATTGATACACTATATTATGGCGATATCCCTGCGTTTCTGGATGGTTTGAAGCATCTTTTTTACCCAGCTGTAGTAGTAGGTTTAACGAGCTTTGGTTATTTCGTAAGGTTCATGAGATCAAGCATGCTCGAAGCACTTGGTCAAGATTATATAAGGACTGCAAGATCTAAAGGAATTCCTGAAAATTATGTAGTAAAAAAACACGCAAGACGTAATTCATTTGGTCCTACTACGACAATTATGGGACTATTCTTCGCTGGGCTGCTAGGGGGAGTGGTAGTAGTTGAAATCATTTATGGATGGCCCGGAATGGGTAGCTGGCTTTATGAAGCAGCAATTTATGATGACCTTACATCAATCGTGGCTACCACTTTCGTTTTCGCAATTGTTATAGTTATCGCCAATCTGATAGTAGATATATTGTATGCATATCTAGATCCGAGGGTGAGGTTAGAATGACAAATGAAACTAGTATGGGAAAAAGTAGCGGTTCTTTTTCAAGAAGTCTTCGCAGCAGGTTAGAATCATTTAAAAGAACCCTATATTTTCTTACAAGAAACCCGCTAGCTTCCTTTGGTCTTGCTGTAACAATTTTTTATGTTTTAGTTGCAATTATAGGTCCATTCCTTGTTCCGGGAAATCCAAGTTACATGGTTCAGTATTTACAATACAATGGTAAATACATATACAATACACCACTGCCACCTTCAGCAAGGTTTCCTTTTGGTACAACTTTCGGTGGTTATGATCTTTTCAATGGTATTGTGAAGGGTGCAAGAACTGATGTATCGATTGCCGCCTTAATTGTTTTCGTAGGTGCGTTAATTGGTATTATATTGGGATCAATAGCCGGCTACAAAGGAGGAATTGTCGATGACGTAATAATGAGGACAACAGATATATTTCTATCAATACCTTTCCTAGTTTTGGCAATTGCTATGCTCGCAATCCTTGGACGAACATTGGTGATAATGATACTTGCATTCATAGTCGTGTGGTGGCCAACCTATACTAGGATTATAAGGGGGCAGGTTCTTACAGTAAGGGAATTGAAATATGTAGAGGCTTCTAAGGCGGCAGGAGCTAGCTCTCTAAGAATAATTCTTAGGCACGTTATCCCAAATTCAGTATACCCATTATTTGTTCAGGCCTCACTAGACTTCGGTAATGTAATCCTTGGTTTTGCAACATTAAACTGGTTAGGCTTTGGGTATTCAACACAAAACCTTGCAGAATGGGGTAGCATTATGAGCTTAGCTACTCTCCAGGGTACAAGCGCCGTTTTCACATATCCTTGGACTTTACTCGTACCAGGTATAGTAATTCTGTTATTCGTCCTGTCTTTGAATTTCCTAGGAGATGGATTAAGGGATGTCCTGGATCCCAGGCTCAGGAGGTAAAAAATATGCAGGAAATTTCAACCAATAAATTTGACAAAGAAGAGATAGTCCTAAAGGTTAGCAATCTGAAGACGCAATTCTTTGTTTATGACGGAATAGTTAAAGCAATAGAAGATGTGTCTTTCAAATTACATAAAGGAGAAGTCTTAGGGATAGTAGGAGAAACAGGATGTGGCAAATCTGTAACTGCCTATTCTATAACCAAGCTTATTCCAGATCCACCCGGCAGAGTTGTTAGCGGTCAAATCTATTTAGGAAACCTTAACATTCTGAGAAATCTGGATAAGGAAGCTAAAATTAATACTAATAGAAAAAGAGCAAAAATAAAGAGAAATAGAAGAGTTATTAAAAGGAATGAGCTATTCTTCAATCAAATTAGAGGCAAATATATATCTATGATATTCCAGGAACCAATGGCAGCTCTTAATCCAGTTTACACAATTGAAGATCAGATAATAGAAACGCTTGTATTACACAGAAGGAGTCATATTCTGGAAGTCGCACAGGGTGCATATAAAAGTATTGACAAACTTGTAAAGTTCAGAAAAATGATGGAGGAAGATCAGGACATAAACCCCGAGAAGGTTGCAGATCTAAGGGAATATAAACCGGATATTGAGAATGAATTTCAAGGAGCTCTGAAGGATGAAATGATAGAGCTTGCAGACTCAAATAAGGGTGTGTCCTCATTCCTAAGGCATCTGGACTTTCTCATAGAGGAAGGTAATGTTTACGGTAAAAAATCAAATAAATATGATAAAATTCTAAATTATGATAAAGAAATGGACAGTCTAAGGGAGCAATTATTGAGAGAAACTGACGAATCAAAAGTAAGCATAATGGAAAAGAAACTTACCAGATATTCAAAAAAAATTAATTTAATTAAACTCTCAAAACAGTTAAAGAGGAACAAAAAAGATCCAATAATAATAGAATCAAGGCGGGAAGCCCTAGGTCTTCTTGAAATGGTAAATATTGCAGATGCAGTAGGAATTTTAAAAAGATATCCCCACGAGCTTAGTGGTGGGATGCTCCAAAGGGTAGTTATATCTATAGCTCTTGCAAACGAGCCGGAGATACTGATTGCGGATGAGCCTACAACAGCTCTAGACGTTACGGTACAGGCACAAATATTAGAACTGATGAGGCAGCTACAGAAGAACCGTGGGACATCAATCATTTTAATCACTCACGATCTAGGTGTTATAGCGGAAATGTGTGATAGGGTTGCAGTGATGTATGCAGGGAACATTGTAGAAGTTGGAAGCGTAAACGAAGTTTTCCATAATCCAAAACATCCATATACTATTGGCCTGCTATCTTCAATACCCAGGATTGACAATCCAGATAAAAAATTGAAGAGCATACCTGGTACCGTCCCAAATCTTTTAAATCCCCCAACCGGATGTAGATTTAATCCTAGGTGCCCACTAGCATTTGATAAATGCAGGATAGACGTTCCATCTCATATAGAGGTATCTCCAAATCACGTGGTGGCGTGTCATCTTTTTACTGGAACGGAGGTGAATGATTATTAGCGAAATTCTAATTAAAGCAATGGGAATTAGAAAGTACTTTCCAATAAAAGGCGGAATACTTGGTTCAACAAAAGGCTACGTATATGCGGTTGATAACGTTAGTTTAACGATTTATAAGGGTGAGACATTAGGCTTAGTAGGGGAATCTGGTTGCGGAAAGACAACACTGGGAAGGATATTGATTGATCTTATACCTCCTACTAGTGGTACTTTACTATTCAAAGGTTCTACTTCAGGCAGAATAGATGAGAATGACCATCTACCTGAGCAAATAGAAGAGGATTACAAAAAAATAAAAACTAATAGTATAAAAGAAATAAGAGAACAAGAAGAACGCATAATACAAAAGTACAAGATAAAGGATATTTACAGGACTAAAGGAAAGGCAAAGAGAGAGTTCAGGAAGAAAGTGCAAATTGTATTTCAGGACCCAGTCTCATCACTTGATCCAAGAATGCTTATAAAAGATGTTGTGGCTGAACCACTTTATGTGAATAAAATAGCTAAGGGAGAAAAGGCCAGAAAGATGGTATTAGATCTTCTTTCTGAAATAGGTCTAAATGAGGATCATCTCTATAGATTCCCACATGAATTCAGCGGTGGTCAGAGACAAAGGATTGCTTTTGCTCGAGCAATAATTACGAGGCCAGATTTTATTGTTTTGGATGAACCAACATCTGCTCTCGATGTATCGGTTCAAGCGCAAATTCTAAATCTACTTAAAGAAATGCAGAAAAAGTATGGAATGACATATCTCTTCATCTCTCATAATCTGGCTGTTATTAGATCTATGAGTGATCGTGTTGCAGTCATGTATCTGGGCAAAATAGTAGAACAAGCACCAACAGATGAACTATTCGAATTTCCGGTACATCCATATACACAAGCCCTTCTAAGCGCAATACCTATTCCAGATCCGAATCTTAAAAGGAATAGAATAGTTCTTTCTGGTGATGTTCCTTCCCCGGCAAATCCTCCATCAGGTTGCAGATTCCATACAAGGTGTAGGTTTGCCACTCAGCTTTGTAAAGAAAAAGAACCTGAATTAATTGAAATAAAGCCCGGTCATGTTGTAGCTTGCCATTATGCAGAGGATATATTGAAATCTGAGTCAAAGCTTCACGGTATCAAAAAGGGAGCAGTAGAGGAAATAGAGGATATCGCGAAAAATCTTGAAATAAATAATGAAGCTAAGTAAGGAAGAGAGAAAGAGGATTATCGACGAGCCTGGGATGAAATGGGGAGAATGGGCTCGTTTTGTCCTCCTTAAATATTGGTATATATTTTTTTCTTTCCTCATTGATATAGGAGTACCAGTTCAGTATCTTGAAAATTATGAATTTTTAGGTACTAGATTTGCCTATTATCAACTTATAATTTCCATTCTTATAGAACCTATTCTAATATACGCGGAGATACGTATATATAAATTACTCTTCCCAACTGTTAAAGATACCGTAAGTTAAATTTTAATCAGAGCCTGAAAAAACGTTTATTAATTAAATCCTTAACTCCATGTTTTTTGTGTAATAGGACACAAATATTCATGCATCTCACTTCCCACAAAATGCCTATTTTATAACATTTCTGTCTTATTACGAAAGATTTTCGTACATATTACGCATAGTGTGTAATACGGCAGTTCTTCCAGAATGGGTCAGAAAATACAAGGTCAAGGGTGTCGAGATCCGGGTATCAGGTAATAATTACTATGCCTATGAGATGACAAGCAGATGGAATAAGGAGAAGAAGAGAGCTGACAAGATCACCGGGCAGTATCTGGGTGTTGTTACACGTGAAGGGATCATTAAGCCTAGATCCATGGGACTGGTTAGATCCGATTATGAATACGGGAATATTGCACTGCTCTATGGCATAGCAGAGAAGACCATCATACCAGTTCTCAGGGAGGTATATCCCACAATGTGGCAGCGTATCATATCATACGTTATTCTGAGGAATATACAGCCATTGCCCATGAAATCCATTCGTTACCTTTACGAGAAAACCTATCTTTCAAGAGTAATGGATGAGATCATGAATCCAGATTCACTGTCAAGGATGCTCTCATCCCTGCCTGAGGATCAGAGCATGAGGGTGATGAGGAAACTCACGGAGAAGGGTGAATATGTTCTCATGGATTCGACTGCAATCTTCTCAAGATCTGATAATATATCATTTCTTGAGCCCGGTCACAACTCAAAGAACATACAGATCCCACAGATCAATATCATGATGCTGTTTTCGTCCACAAGAACAATGCCAACATTTGTAAGGGTACTTCCCGGATCTATAAGTGATGTTTCGGCCATGGCAAAAACTATTGAGATGGCTGGCGTTGAAAGATGCGTCATAATTGCGGATAAGGGTTTCTTTTCCTCTGATAATATAAAAAAGCTTAAGAAAAAACATCTAAGCTACATCATACCGCTGAGGAGGAACTCATCTCTTATAGCTGATAACGGAAAATTCACAGGGGTTTTCAAGTACGATGGTAAACCGGTGAAGTACTGGAAACGTGATAATGATGTGTACACGTTTGAGGATCCAGTGCTGAAGATGGAGGAGGAGAAGGACTTTCTTCTTAGAATAGAGGAGAATAAGAGTAGCAGGAAGCAGTTTGATGAAAATGAGGAAAATTTCGGCAAGATCTATATTCTTTCGGATCTGAACGAAGATCCAGAACGGATATACCGTTTGTACAAGCAGCGTGAATATGTTGAATATGCATTCAACGTGTTCAAGAACGATCTCGAGGCAGATCGTTCATACTTGAGGGACGATCACATGCTTTTCACGTACATGTTTCTGAACCTTCTATCGCTTTACCTGCATTTTCAGGTACTGAACATGATAGATGGAAAGTACAGCGTCAGGGATGTACTTTTGATACTTTCCCGGATAAAGATATATAGTATGGAGAAAGGAGAGATCATCAGTGAAATTCC
>JAVRLO010000019.1:0-13394 GCA_031961395.1 Thermoplasmatales archaeon I-plasma
TTTCCAGGATGTGAAATAATCCATTTTCCTGTATCAAACTGAATCATAATGATTATTACTGCTTTTTTATTATTTAATATTTTCTTGAATTTTTAATATTGTAGTATCCCAAAAGTCTGGAAATTATAGAAATATTTATTAATGAGATTATTCATGCTAATGCATGGCATGAATATGGAAGGTGAATCATATGTCATATTCTAAAAAGGCAAAAATAATAATTACTACTGTTGTAGTAGTAATAGTTATTGCATCTATTGTATCTGTGGTCTTTTATATGCAGCCAACACAGAAACCAACAACAAAAGATATACTAATAGGTATGCCATTACCTTTGAATTCTCCTATTGGAACTAATATGCTTGACTCTGCAGAACTTGCGGTTAATCAGATAAACTCAAATGGTGGAGTAACAGTAAATGGAACGCAGTATCACCTAAAAATAATATCCTATGATACTGAAGAGGCAGATCCTTCAATCCCTGTAAGCAATGGAATAAGTGCTATAACATCTTTAATAACTCAGCAACATGTAAATTTTTTGATCGGCGGTTATAGGAGTGATGTTGTAGACGCAGAACTTCCAATCGCAGCTCAATATCATACAATCTATATTACTTTTGGTGCAGACCCTGAAATATCTACCTTTGTTGCACAGGATTATTCAGCGAACAAATATATTTTCAATGGCTTTGTAAACTCAAGTAATCAAGGTGTGCAGTATGGAGCTTTACCAGTCTATATGCTTCTGGCATATAAAGAAGGATTAATCCCGCAAAATATCACTAATATAGCTATACTTGGTGAACAGGCTGCTTGGACAAAAGTTGATATTGGAAATGGTGGTAATACCTCCCCATTGTACAAGCCGTTTGAAGAAGCTGGATTCAATGTGACTTACATTAATTACTTCCCGCTCTCTCCACCAGGTGGTTCATACGACTCATTATTTTCACAGTTAGCGGACCTGAATACTCAATCTATATACATTCTGGCAGCTGGAACGGAGACAACATTATTAGAGTCTAATTGGAATTCTTTTAACTGGGGCGCAGACAAAGCTACTGGCGGCATTAAACCAATTCTTATGGGTGCAGATGTTATGGCAGAAATGGAAGGTTCTACATACAATAATTTCAATGCTACCAATGGAGGTTGTAATGGTGAATATACTTTTGGTTGGGGCCCTATGCTCCCTATTAACATCACCAGCTCATCGATACCTTTCTACAACGAATTTTATGCAAATTACAGTTTTAACCCGATATTCGAGGATGGTTTTGTCTATTCTTCAGTTTATTACCTGACCCAGGCTATAGAAAAAGCTCAAAGTTTATCTAGTAATGCTGTAATACCATATTTAGAACAGACTAATTATTCCGGCCCTGCAGGACTGATTAAATTCTCTTCTTCCCATGGTTTAATAGTTACTCTTACACCTGTCCCTTCAGTACCAGCAGTTGCAATGCAGTGGCACAGTAATGGAAAGTTATACCTAATCTGGACTTCTTTGAATCCGTTAACATTTACTAACATTCAGTTACCAAATGGAACTGTGATAAACAAAGTAACAATAATAGTTTAACCAGTAAAGGAGATGTAAATTTTGATTTTTTTTTCTTTATTTTTTCAGATAATAATATACGGAATTTTATTTGGCCTTATTTACGCATTAATTTCGGCTGGATTTACCTTAGTATTTGGCGTTTCTAAAATATTAAACCTTTCGTATGGTGCATTGTATATGACCACTGCATATATGGTCTATTATTTTTCAGTTTTATCGCATTTACCGTTATTATTATCTGTTTTTCTTGCAATAGTTGTTACCATTGCGATTGGACTCGCTATTTTTCATTTCGTTTTGAAATTCACTAAAAATCCAATGATTTTTATGGTGACAATGCTCTTGTTTGCATTGCTATTACAGTATTTTTATTCTTATTTTTTTGGAGGGGAAATTGGATTTATTATTCCCGGATTATTTTCAAATACTTCCATAATTATTGAAAATGTTTCTGTAACTATTTCATTGATTATTTCTTCGATAATATCCGTTATACTTATTATTTCTGTTTGGCTCTGGATTGAAAAAAGCTCTTTTGGCAGGAAAGTTAGGGCTACTTCCGAAGATCCGGAGATTGCAGAGTTATTAGGAATAAATACCAAAAACATAAGTTTAATAGTGCTCACTATCTCCATTATATTTATAGCCGTTGCTTCTGTACTTATTGTACCTTCTGAAGAAGTAACCCCTGACATGTGGATAAACCCATTTGTAATTGCATTTGCAGTATCTATAATAGGTGGTCTGGGGAAATTTCAATGGGTAATACCCTCTGCATTCATTGTATCATTTGCAGAAGTGATAACGCAAAATCTTATTCCATATAACATTTCTACTGTAATGGCGTTTTTAATTGTTATAATATTTATTATTATTTTTCCAAACGGTCTGGGAGGGTACAAGCATGAAACATGATCTAAGTTTTTTTAAATCAAAAGGGTATTTACTTTCATTATTAATCATAATATTGAGTATTATTGCAACGGTAATAATCAAATCTCCCTTTTTTACCTTATCCATTGCAATTTCAGACATTTTCATATTTCTCTCTATTGGATGGGATTTTTCTTCTGGTACTACTAACTACATTAACTTCGGCATCTCGTTTTTTTTCGGAATAGGTGCACTTTCTACTGGATATCTATATTTTAATTATCATTTATCTATTCCATTTCTCATCTTTATCTCTTCTATTTTAGGTTTGCTTAGCGGCACAATATTTACGGTACTAACTCTAAGAGTAAGAGGTGTCTTTTTTACTCTTTTGTCTCTACTTCTCCCACTAATAGGTACATACTTTATTCTAGCATTCTGGACAGTTCTAAAAATGCCAACCATAGGGTTTTATGATTTGCCACCGATATCATATTCTTTACAGAACACAACTATATATATTTCTTTAATTTTAATAGTGGTGTTGACATTTATTTATATCCTTAATTCAACTCATTTTGGTCTGTTGCTAAGAGGTATAGGAGATGATGAAGAAGCTATTGTTTCTCAGGGGATTAATACATTCCCATATAAAGTGTTAGTATTTTCTATATCCATGGGAATCGCAGGTCTTGCTGGCTCAATATATTCATTATTAATGAGTTTTGCCGGCGTTGACACTTTTGCCTTAGAGTTTTTACTTTATCCGATGGTGATAGCTATTTTCGGTGGAAAAGGAAAGATATTAGGAGCGGTTCCGGCTGGCTTTATTATAATATTAAGTTCACAGTATCTGCAATCATATGTCGGCAATCTTACTTTGATTATGTTTACTAGTCTAGCGATAATCCTATTTCTTTTCGTCCCAAATGGAATTTCGAGGTGGTATAGATGAGTGTCCTTGAATTAAAAGAAATAACAAAATTATGGGGTGGTAACAGAGCACTAGATCACATATCTTTTGTTATGAACTGTGATGTTTTAGGTATTGTAGGTCCTAACGGTGCAGGAAAAACAACACTTTTAAACATTATTGCGGGAACAGTATACCCAACAGAAGGTAAAGTTTACTATAATAGTAAGGATATAACGCACATAAAACCTTGGAAAAGAGTAAAAATTGGGATAGGCAAAACATTTCAAATCGTTAGACCGCTAAGGTCTTTAACTGTAGAAGAGAATATTCTTCTATTCAGTAGAGTTAGAAATAGGGTAGATGTAGAAGAGATATTGAAAACCACCGGACTAGCAGATTTTAAAGATAAAAATCCTGCTGCGTTACCATTCGGGTTACTCAAAAACCTTGAGTTAGCTAAAGTACTTTCTGCTGATCCAGAACTTTTGTTGTTAGATGAACCATTTGGAGGGCTTAGTGAAGATGAAATAGCCAATGTTTCTAACTTAATAGCTACTCTAAAAGAGAAGAAAAGAAAAATAATAATTATAGAACACAAGATATCTTCTCTATTGCCACTTTTGGATAAAATTATTTTTTTAGATAGAGGTAAAAAAATTTTTGATGGTGGAGTTAAAGACTTTGTTGAAAATGAAAATATTAATACCTTTTATTTTGGGGGAAGATTATAATGCTTGAAATAAACAATTTAAAGGCTGGATATTTCGGCTCAAAAGTTATACATGACCTGTCTATCACTTGCCAGGATGGAATTACGCTCATAGTTGGTGCAAATGGAGCAGGCAAATCAACATTAGTAAAGTCGATAAATGGGACTTTAAGACCCGTTGAAGGAAAAATAATGTTTAATAATGAAAATTTACAGCCTTTAAATGCACACACTATCGCAGGTCTTGGGATTGCGACAGTCCCTGAGAGAGGAAGAATTTTTACAAATATGACTGTGAAGGAAAATTTGAAAGTATCATTTGAATCATTCAGTAAAAAGAAAAATGATTTTTTGGATGTTATAGACAAGTTATTTGCAATATTTCCAGATCTAAAAGAAAAATTAAATCATGATGCTGGATTGTTAAGTGGGGGGCAACAACAAATGCTTTCAATAGCGAGAGCTTTGGTGTCCAGCCCTAAATTCCTTATAATGGATGAACCAACTACAGGGCTTTTCCCTAAGGTAGTAAGAGAGTTGATCACAAAAATAGTACAGATATCAGAGAATATGCCGATCTTGATTACAGAACAAAATCTTGTAGACATTGTTCCTGTTGCAAAAAAAGTATATTTGATAGAATCTGGAAAAATTGTCTTTTCTGGAAATTCGGATGAAGTGATGAACAATACACAGATTAAAAAACTTTATTTTGGTTACAAGGAAGGTGAATAAATGCCTAAAATAAATAAAGATGATTATGAACTATTTTTTGAAGACCATGGTTCAGGCATTCCAATACTATTCTTGGAAGGCCTTGGTTATTCGTTATGGATGTGGAAATACCAGCTACCGGATATGAAAAAATGGGCTAGAACAATACTTGTTGATAATAGAGGCGTGGGAAAAAGTACGCCATTATCAACTTCCTATTCGGTTACATCATTTGCTGAAGATGCATTAAAGATTATGGACAACATTAAAATTGAAAAGTTCTATGTATTAGGGGTTTCAATGGGTGGTTTTATTGCTCAGGAATTAGCAAGATTATCCCCAGAGAAAGTGAAAGGTCTTATACTTGTTTCTACATCTTGCGGGGGTACAAAATCATATCCGATGACTAAGGAAGTATTTGACGAAATGACAAAAACTCTGAACAATGAAACACAAGAAGAAAAATTAAAAAGAACCATGAAGCTTGCATTCACAAACTCTTATCCAGATTTAAACAAAGAGATTTTTGAAGAGATCATAAATGATAGATTATTGACACTTCAAGATCAAAAACAGTTATTATTTCAATCACTTTCAGTCTTAAATTTTGATTCTTGTTCATCTAACTCTGAATTAAATATGCCTTCTATAATTATAGCTGGGACAGAAGATAAAGTGCTGCCATGGCTAAACAGTCTTCTTTTATATAAAAGCTTAAAAAACTCAGCCCTAGTACTTTTTAAGGACCAAAATCATTTACTTTTCATAGAGAAATATAAAGAGTTTAACGATCTTATAAAAAACTTTGTTGTTAGTGTAGAAGAAAGCTCATTTAAAGAATATATAATGGAGGTGAAATAATTGGATAATATAGGAATAATATCATATGGGATATATATCCCTAAAAACATTATTACATCCAAAGAAATTTCGAAAGATTTTAACATCCCTGAAGATGTAGTTGTAAACAAACAGGGATTTAAGAAGAAACATGTAAGTTATGAATCAGAGACGCCTAGCGATATGGCATTTTATGCTGCAAAAAGCGCTCTAGAGAAAGCTGAAATGATTGGCTTTAACATGTCTGACATAGGTTCTATAATCTATGTAGGTTCCCAATGGAAAGATTATAATGTGTGGTTACTTTCAACATATCTACAAGAGAAACTAGGATTAAAACAAGCGTATTCTTTTGATCTATCGGCCATGTGCGCAGGTATGGTTACTGGCCTATACTTGGCTAAGAGTATATTATTATCTGATGACCATATGAAAGCAGTGCTGCTCGTTGGTGCATCAAAAGAATCATATATTGTAAAAACAAACGATCCTAATACCTCCTGGATGGATGACTTTGCAGATGCGGGAGTAGCAGCAGTGATAGCAAAAGATACAAAAAAGAATATCATTCTTAAATCAGATTTTATGACCGATGGCTCTCTTTCTGACGGGGCTCTAATTATTACTGGCGGGGCTAAAGTTCCATTTTACCCAAAATATTGCATTGATAAAAAAGTGTATCTTGAAAGTTTAATACCTAAAGAAGACTTCAAAAGAAAAATGGAAAACGTTTCCTTAAAAAATTTTAAAAATGTAATTCAAAATTCTATTCAGAAGAGCGCATTAAAAAATGAAGATGTTAAAATGATTTTTCTAAACCATATGAAACCATCTTTTCACATAGAGCTACTTAAATCACTAAATATGCCATCTAGCAAATCAATATACCTAGATGAATACGGGCATAGCCAATCAGCAGATCAATTTATTGGCCTGGATATTGCTTTAAACAAAGGACTTTTTAAAGAAGGGTATATTGTATTTGCAGCAGCTGGAACAGGGTATGTCTGGAGCTCTACAGTAATTAAATGGGGATGATAACTTGATAATAGACCTTTCTGGATTTCTAGCCCGGTCCTATGAAAGTAGGATAGCACTGGAAGATTATGGGGGAGAAACATATTCTTTCGAAAGAGTTGATCAAATCGCAAATTCTTTTGCATTTGAACTGCTCAAAGAAGGTGTAAGACCGGGAGATTTAATTTCTTTGTTTTCACAGAATAAATCACTAGAAATAATTTTATTTTTTGCGGCACTAAAATTAAAAGCCACGCTTGTACCACACAATATTAGATTATCCAAAGAAGAAATATTAAGAGAAGTAGAGTTGGTAAATCCAAAACTGGCAGTTTTCAGTAATGATCTTCCAATAGATATAAAAAATATTGAAATAGATGCTAATAAGCAAAGTCTATATCTTGAAGAGCTACCGACTGAAATGAAACCTAAAGTAGATAAACTCGAGTCTGATTTTGATTACACAGCACTTATAATTTTTACTGGAGGAACTACAGGAGAGCCCAAAGGTGCTAAGATTCCTTTAAGATCAATAATTTTCAATGCAGTTAATACAATAATAACATGGAAATTATCAAAAGATGACGTATCTCTCTTGGCATATTCTTTATATCATACTGGTGGCTGGAATGTTCTAACAATGCCTTTGTTTTTGTGTGGAGGCAATTCAATTTTAATTCAGAAATTTAAACCAGACATTATTGCAGAAATACTACAGAAAAAGAAAGTGACCGTATTTTCAACGGTCCCTGCTGTGCTACTGGAAATATCAGAGTTACCTAATTTTCCTGCCATGGAATTTCAATCGCTTAGATTTATAAAATCAGGAGGAGGAATGTCCTCACCTAAAGTTATAGATGCTTTTCTTTCTAAAAATATCAAGTTTTATCAAGGATATGGGCTGACAGAGGCTGGGCCAAACATTTTTTATTCTGATGAGAAAGAGCTAAAAAAAGAGATGAGCATAGGAAAAAAATCCATATTTGTTGATTTAAAATTAATTGATGAAAACAATAAAGAATCTAATAGCGGAGAACTGTGGGTTGGAGGACCTATTATATTCTCAGGATACCTTGATAAAAATCAGGATGAAACTATATTAGAAACGGGATATGTAAAAACAGGGGATATTTTAGAGAGAGATAATGATGGATATTACTATTTTATAGGAAGAAAAAAGTTTATGTATAAGTCTGGGGGAGAAAACATTTATCCTACCGAAATTGAAAATGTTATTGAAAAGCATCCAGATGTTATAGAATGTGCAGTAATTGGGGTTCCTGATGAAAAATGGGGTGAGGTAGGTAAGGCATTCATTGTCACACGCAAGAATGTCAGTGAAGAAGATTTAAAATCTTTTGCTATCAAGTATTTGGGAAAATATAAGATCCCTAAATATTTTATATTCGTAAATAGTATACCACGAACACCGGCAGGTAAGAAAGATTATATTAAATTAAAGGATGGCGAATATTATGAAAAATTTGAAAGTAGGAGATAAGATTGATGGAAATGAGCTTACTGTAAATGACTATCACATATTTAGTTTTGCAGGGCTTACAGGAGATTATAATCGGTTGCATGTTGATGATGAATTTGCTAAGAACACTGTATATAAAGGAAGAATTGGCCACGGGCTTCTTTCTCTTTCTCTTGGTCTCGGTCTTCTATCTTATAATATAGATGGCTATTTTCTTTATGGCTTTGATAAAATAAGATTTTTAAACCCTGTTAAACCAGGCATGACGATAAAATCAGAGCTGGTCGTAAATAGTATAAAAAATAAAGATAATTACACTTTATATTATTGCTCTTTAAAAGTTATAGGAAAAAATAAAAGTGAAATATTAATATCTGAAATTATTCTAGGAAAGATGAATCAAAATGCGAGTTCCTAAAACAAATCGTGGAATAAAGACCAAGAACAAGCTCTTAAAGGCAGCTGAAAAAGTATTCGGAGAGAAGGGATATTTCAATTCGAGTATAAGTGAAATTACAAGAAAAGCAGAAGTAAGCACAGGTACATTTTATATATATTATAACTCGAAAACGGACATTTTTAAAGACCTTATAGTAAATCTCAACCATGAACTGAGAGAAGTAATAAGTATTGCTGTTAAAGACTTGACTAAAAGAAAAGACGTTGAAGAGATGGGATTTAAAAAATTTTTTGAATTTTTGAATCATCATAAAAAACTATACCGGATAGTTAGACAGGCAGAATACATAGATCCAAACCTCTTTTCATGGTATTACAAAAAGATTGCTGAAGGGTATTCTAAAGGCCTAGACAAGGCAATGGAAAATAAAGAGTTTAAAAAAAGTAATTCTGAGTTACTATCATTTGCTTTGATGGGAATAGCTGATTTTGTAGGAATGAGATATGTGCTTTGGGATGACAAAATAAACGATGATAAAATTCGTGAACTTATGGATTTCATTTTTTATGGTATTTTAGATTAAAACTATAATATTTAACACTTTATATCACCCTAATCTTTAATTTAATCTGCGGGTAAGATATGACTGCCCGATTTCTATGTTGTATTTTTGGCTTATTTCTCATATCTGTGACCCACATAACCTAAGGAATCAAGCCGGGCTATGTGCACATGCCCTGATTTGATGAAAAGCGCGTCCTGAGATATCTTATATAGCAATGTTCCATGTTCAATATGAAAATCGTTAGGTTCTCCGAATATCTCTACTCTGCCAGTGCCCTGAAAGAAGAAGTCAGGTTTGTCTTTATCTATGATAAATGAAACTTTATTATCTTTTAAAATGTCTGTATGCATTTTTCTGTCTTTCTCTATTAAAAATACAAATCTACTGCTCAGTGCATAATATTTCTTTGCTTTATATGACTCGTTACAACCAGATATCACCATCGTTTTCCATTTTCTGAGCCTTTTTAAAGCCTTATATTTCGTGTTTTGCTGTATAAATAACCATTATCTGAAAATTTATATTATTTTCAAACTTTAATAATGTGTGATATCCTGAAAAATGCTTAATAATTTACCTTATTGTAAATCTTGTGATCATTTCTAAAAAATGTACTATTTAAATCTTATTAAAATATTTTTTTAATTGAATTTTAATAGATAGATAAATTATGTTATATTATGCTTTACGAAGCTTTAATTAAGAAAAGATTGATCATTCTGGTTATCTGGTTAGTATTCATACTGCTTTTAATACCTTTGACAATGAACTATTCAAACTACGTGAATTATGGTAATGCAAGCAGCAGTGCCACATCAGAGTCTCAGACTGTTCAGAACATTCTTGCAAACACTTCCACTCAGAATTCTTCTCTTTATGTGATTGTGATCAGCAATCCATATAATATATCAATGGCAAATAAAACTCTTGATTTTCAGAACAGCATTTCTAATGACAAAATTAAAAATTTTAGTAGCTCTTCATCTCCATATTCAGAATATGCAAGCTTTCTCGATCAAGTTCTCGGAAATAAAAAGGCTCAGATCTCAAGTTTATATTTAAATTTCACTGATTATGCAACGTTTATCATGCAGTTTCCTGCAAGCTTTTACAGAAACTATACGCTGAATGAAAATACCATGGTTATTGCTGAGAAGAGCGGGTATAATAACAGTAAATATGAATCTCTGTTTCTGTCTAATTTCAACAGCACAAATAATATGAGCTTAACTCAGAGAATTAACATTGCTGTTACTAATACTATTTCTGAATACTACACTCAGAATAATAGCTTATTTTACGCATTTTCAGTATTAAAATATGTTAATGTTACTGTTTTTCCATCTGATTTACTAAATGCTGGTGCTCAATTTATCTCAAATTTGACAGGCCAGAACATTTCTCCTTCAATAGTTTATACCAGTACTTTAAAAGGGGATTTTGGAATAAATTATATAGAGCATTTTGGATTGTCTGGCATACCCTCATTCATATCAGAAAGATACATAAATTCTAACAGTACCGCATTTTTAATATTTATAAATTTCAATGTAAGGCAGGGATATATTTCTCCATCAGGATTTTATCCAGCATCAGCGGCTACTCCTACCCTGATTCCTGCTGTTAAACAGTATTTTGGATCTGCAGGGTATCTGACTGGAAACGGAGCAATAAACTATCAGACTCAACAGCAAACTTCACAGTCCGGTGCGTTCTTTGGAGCTATATACATCATCTTGTTCATTGCTGTATTCTTAACCTTATACTCATATAAACTCTCGCTTTTGAACCTTGCTCTGGTGTCGATAACAGTGGTCATTGGATACCTTGCAATAGTTATAAGCGGCCTGATTTTTGGAAAAGTTAGCTATATTGTAACCTATACACTTACAGCAGTGTTGTTAGGAATTACCACAGACTATGTGGTATTTGTGGTTTACAGATACCGCAGCGAACTAAGAAGGGGAAAAGGAAGAGAGTGCATATTGAAAGAGCCCATTAAAAACTCTGTAAAAACAGTTCTTATTAGCGGTGTGACTGTAGCAGTGAGCCTGGGCATGTTTGCGTTTATTGGTAATTTCGAAACCTGGGGAACGGTACTTTTCATAAGCATAATCATAACGGTAGTGATGGTCGTCACTACCATGCCTGCAATTTTATCATACATTACCCCTAAATTTTTCATGAAAAAAGGCCTGAAAAAAGAAACAGAAATAGACATTGCATTTTCTTATTTTTACAAAGCTTCGAAATTATCCACTGAGAAAAGTGCAATCGTGATCTTAGTTATACTGGTTCTTGCAATACCTTCAATTCTGTTTTTTGTTACTATACCTACAACTTACGATTTCAATGCTGGACTTTCTCAGGACCTTTCTTCAGTGCAGGGGCTCAATTACCTTGACAGCTATTTTGGAGAGAGTGTGCTATATCCGACCTATGTGCTCGTGCCACTTCCAAACCACAACGTTTCTAGCCTGCAGGACCAGAATATACTTATAAGTTCAGCAAAGTACCTGCTTTCGTGTAAAGGCACAAAAGAGGTGGTCGGACCATATTCTAATGGTACTGCTATTTCCTCAAACACTACCATTTCACAGTTTTTGACCTATGATAATAAATACGCGTTCTTTATCGTCTATACAAATTACAATCCATACTCCAGCCAGGCAATATCTTACACACAGACCCTGAGAGACAATAAAACACTGCTTGTTGGTGGATTGACTTCTTCTGTAATAGATCAGCAGGCACAGAATAACCGGGACTTTACAGAACTTGCAATTTTGATCTCTGTTGCGGTTTTTGCGGTGCTGGCAGTATCGTTCAGAAATATCAAGTACCCGATCATATCTTTGAGCGGAGTGTTTATCAGCATCTCATGGGCACTGAGCATTCTGTACCTTATATCCACATACCTGCTCCATGAAGCGATCATTTACCTGATTCCCGTAATACTGTTCGTGATATTGATGTCTTTAGGAAACGACTACTCTGTATTCATAATATCAAGAGTACGAGAAGAACAGGCCAGATACGGAAACGTGGAGGGAATAAACAGAGGCTTACAGTCATCTGGAAAGATTGTAACATCGCTAGGACTGATACTTGCAGGGTCTTTAGGGGCACTTGGGCTTATACCAGTCTCATTTCTGGAACAGATGGGAATAGCATTCGTTGTGTCGCTGGTAATAGACACGTTCGTGATCAGAGTGTTTTATTTTCCAGCCATGATGAAAGTTCTAAAAGCCAACTTTAAAAGAGGGTGAAGATTTAAATATTTTTAACTTTTTACTTACTTAGATGGACAGTATAGATAAACAAATTCTTGTATTTTTGCTAAGAGACGGACGATACTCAAAAAGTAAGATTGCTGAAGAAATGGGCTTATCGCCACAGTTTATAAACTACAGAATAAAAAAGATGATAGAAAACCGCATAATAAAAGATTTTAAAATGCATCTTAATCCCTACTATTTCAATGCTAATAGCATTTTTCTGGCTTTTGAAGGCTCTGCTAATTCTATAACAGAAGATACTACTTCAATATTCAAGTGCCTTGAAAAATTGTATTTTTTTGAGCTGCAGGGCAAGAATCTGAATGCTCTTGAAGAAAGAATAAAAGAGCTGGTCAGAATGAACGGAGACCTGAAAATGAAGTATTTGCCCAAAGCGCCATTAAACCTAATCTCTCTCGTTCCTGCCGATCTCAAGATCCTGAACATATTGATAGACCGGCCTATAAGCTCAGTGTACGAGATCTCAAAAGCTACAGGCATAAGCTCTGGAAAGATCAAGAAAAGGCTTGAAATAATGAAGAGTCACCTGGTTTTCAGCATAGTCCCGATCATAGATCTTTCTAAAGTAGACCTGTTTATATACGCGATCATTACTAAGAATCCTTCTGCACTGAACATGATCAAGGGCTCATGGATCCTTAGAATTATGGACGATAATGCAGGCATATTTGTCAGTGTTGCGTATTCTATAGCAGAGATCAAAGACAATCTTGAAAAAGCAAAAAAGGTAGAGCGTGACACAGAGGTAATGATGGTATATGACTATGACTTTATTACAAACACAAAACTTTTAAATCAATAACGTAAATAAAGATGAAAAATAGCTGTTTTGCTATATTTTCAGATTATATTTGACAATCACTAAAAAAAGTTTATTATAGCAGGTGAAAAATAAGTTTAATAATATCCATGGATTATCTCTTTATGGTTGGGGTTGTGGGGTAGCTTGGCCATCCTATCGGCTTCGGGAGCCGAAGACCCCGGTTCAAATCCGGGCAACCCCATTAATTTTTA
>JAVRLO010000020.1:0-12910 GCA_031961395.1 Thermoplasmatales archaeon I-plasma
ATGAGGGTTGGCAATCGACGTCTGATGTATATATTCTTCCACAGATTGCTTCCCACTTACGAATTTCCCTTTTAAAATTAAGGATATCTTTAGACCGCTATTCACGTTCCAGATATATGGCTCAGCAGAGTGGATTAGAGGCTCATTTTTTTTAACATTTATTTCCATTATAAACCGAAAAGCTGTAAGGTCATCCTTGGTTTTAGTTATTATTTCCGTAGGCAATCCTGATGTTTTTTGAGCGTATAAGATGGCAGCTGTAATGCCAAGACCCTGTTGTCCCCTGGTCTGTCTGACCATATGGAATCTTGATCCATAGAGCATCTTACCGAAAGAATCTGCTACTTCTTTTCTAGGTATGCCTGGTCCATTATCTATTACGGTAACCTTGAATTTATCATCTTCAATATTTTCTATTTCTACTGTTACTTCCGGAAGAATACCGGAATCTCCGCAGGCATCAAGAGAATTATCTATGGCCTCTTTTACTGTCATAAATAGAGCCTTCTGGGGTGAGTCAAACCCCAGCATTTGTTTATTTTTATCAAAAAATTCCGATATGGAAACCGATCTTCTTTCCGGGTCTAAGATTTTCATAATTCAGCGAACTTGGGATTGATTTTATATTTATTTACATTTGCTGCAAGTTTCTGAAAAAGGTACCTCGCCATTTCTGGTGAATAGATAAGCAATGTATTGAGCCCCTTAACTGTGGCTTCAATACATGCTTCAACTGGCGCATATATTATAGCTTCCTCCTTTGCTTTATCCAAGAATGATTTGGCTATTACGCCGTATGCACCAATAACCGATATTTTATTTTCGTTAATGAATTTCCTAATCTTCTTGTAATTTTCTTTAGAAGAGTACTTTGAATAGTCTATAAACATTATATAAAATTCACCCAATTTGTAACTTAATATACCTTCCATGTTCCTTATAATGAGAGGCTCACCCGCATCTGCGTCTATTTCTGCTATCCCGCTGGACCCAGAGACCTTTGTTTTGGAGGCCACAAGAATTCCATTATTCATTGAGAGAAAAATTTTTTCATTTTTATTGATTTTTTCTTCTGCTATTGCCTCACATGATGAAATAAACCCCATCTCATCGTAAGCCCTCTCAACAAAGTTAGTCATGTTCGCAAGAAATTTTTGAAGAAAAGCGATCCCTTTTGGGGTCACCCCCATTTCATTATCGATCATCTGATCATCAGCCAGCATTTTTAAATAATTGGATGCACCCTGAGGCGTTATTTTTAAGTCACTTGAAATTTCTCTTAATTTTTTCTTGTTGTCCAGTAATTCCAGAAGTATCAGTGACTTAGTAATAGCCCCCTTTTCTCGCATACCTAGGATGGAGTCCATGTATAAATAATAACTAACCAGTTATTTAAATTTAAACCCACGTAAGCCTTTCAATTTCTCTATCTTCTTTTGTTTCCTTTTTAAATTTCTTATAGTGTTCCTTACATAAGTGGACTTTTGTCTTGTTCGAACTCAATGAAAATACTTTTTGGGCCTCTTTCCTGCTCACAGTTTTAAATTTAACATTTTTGCAACCGACCACATCACAATATTCTTCCATTTATAATGATTTAATTTAAACTTATAATCTTTTATATTTTATGCGCTAAAGAATAAAGTACTTATACAGGTATTGTATTACCTTTTGGGAGGGGCCATGAAATTAAATGCAATACTAGTAATTGCATTACTGGCTGTACTATCGGTTCAAATACCGATAGTTCACGGTCAGGTAATAAACAATAATGCGCCAGCAACAAGCACAAATAACTCAACGCAGATTAATGGAATAGTGCAAAGGGCATTCGGTATTGTGGTAGGAATATCAGGCTTGATAATAGCAATATTATGGGTACCTATCGCCATAGGATATTTTTCACGGGACCTTGATAGGAAAGCAGATGCAAAAGAGAGAACAAAGGATGCACTTATAGGTACTATCATATTCGTTATGGCAGTAAGCGGCGTATTATATGCTGTAATTCACTACATTGTAGCTGGTTGAAAGGTAACTATGATTGCCTTCTACTCAATAGGTTCGTTAGTATTATCTGTAATTAATTATATTATTTCTGCATTCGTTTCAGGAGGCACATTCCTCCTTGTTAACATTTACAACCTTTACATTTCAAAGTACTTGTTATCTCCTGGTGAAACTTATCCAAGCATAACAGCAGGCACAATTGGTAAGGGAGTACAATCACTTTACTATTTTACTTTATTTCAAATATATGATCCTATTTTTACAATAGTTCTTGCAGTTTTCGGGATTATTATCCTCTTGAGCAGTAGTTTTTCGACTGGACCAAGATTCAAACACCTTTGGATTAAGATACTTCTAATAATGATAATATCCAATATTTCATTCTTCTTAGCTGAAGATATAATATACATCGGTTTTCTTATATACTCAACCTTGTGGCACTTTGGAGCTCCTCTGCACAATTTCTCACAAGGAAACAACATATTGAGAGGGATTCAGCTGGGAGGATCTGCTGGTACTGACGTTAGCTTCCTTATACTGATAATTTTTATCTTTTTGATACTGTTTCTCCTGTTATTTCTTTCTATGAGACTTGCCATAATTTATACTTTCCCCATTCTTCTTCCATTCCTCACTTTACTTTACTTGCTCCCGCAAACAAGGGAGTTATCAAAAAGAGCATGGGATATTTTTATCGATTCTGTCGTGGCTCCAATCCTTATGTCTTTCCCGCTCATACTTTCGACTTACGTAGTACATAATAGCGTATTGACTTTAGGATTTCTTGCACTGACAGATTCTATTCCTATACTACTTGCCAAGTCTCCTGTTTCCAGAACTGCAGATATGTTTCTGGGTCAATCAGTTTCTATTGGCACGCAGAGAACTATTGGCATTGTAACCGGGTTAACTGGGTCTCTCAAGACTGCTGCATCCGTCATAGCTAGTACAGCCTTGGATACTGGAGAAATTAGAGGATCAAGGAATAATTCAACAGGTTCTGCCAGACAATATTCTACCGGTAATTCTGCAAATTTTTCGCAGTCTCAATTTTTTAGAGGGAAACCGTAATGGTTCATATATTGAAATTTGGAAGGACAAATCTAAGAGTAGGATTCTTGGAAGGTGATATGCTTAATAGATTCTTGATTGTTTCATCAATTGTTATAGTAGCTGTCTATGTTTTAGGTTATCTAGGTTTATTCTCAATTTTTCTTTTCGTTCTATTTAGCTTTAGGGTTAACGATGATTATTTAGATCAATATTTATTTAAAAAAATTAAAGGGGAGATACGAGTAGAGCTCGATTTACTTACGAATAGATATGTTTTATACGAAATTTTTACTGATTCTTACGGTTTTTCAGATTTCCAGGATATGGATATAATTCAGAGATTTACAAATTTGATATCATCATTCAAGTCTGATTTCCTTATTATTAGATATCCATATAAAATACCTGTTGAGGAATTTAAAACCTCAAATGAGGGATACAATTCTCTTTTCAATAATTCTGATTACATTGGAGAAGCATATTTCGTCGCCGTTCAAACGAATTTTTCAGATGACTTTGAAAAGAAGGCATCTGTTTCTGGATTGAGTATCAGAAAACTTGATGAGGAGGAGGTGAAAAAATTAGATGAACTATTGTAATGAAAAATGTAAAGGGACTCAAAAAGAGAATTATTTGATAAAAAATGATTCAGCAGTCTCTTATCTGAGACTAAAAGATATTCCTTTTGAACTTAAATATGATTTCAGGACCAAGTTATCTTATGGTGGGCGTCACGTTGGTCAAATTGTCCATATCCACCACATTCCTGAAAGAGCTGCTTGGACAATCATTAGGAAAGAAATAGAAAAGATAACACTAAATCTTGTAGGGAAAGAAAATATTACAGACAGGCTCAATGAAAAGAACAAAATTGCACTTTCCAATCTAAACACATTAAAGGAGGATATCTCTTCCGGAAAGACGTCCATAATAAAATATAGTATGTGCCATTTTATAAGAGCAGAACCTCATAAACTTAAAATTATCAAAAAAGACCTTCACCAAAACATGAAAAAAATTGGTGTAGAAATAGAACTCAAAATTTTTGAGGATTATAAATTGAGAAAAAGTATCATCAGAGGAAACTTACATGGTCTATATCTTAACCCAGAGTCTGCTGCTCATATCCTGCCTTTGAATTACTCTTATATTTTGCAGGATGGAGGAACTTTTTATGGTATAGATGAAATAACAAAAGCACCTATTTTCATTAACAGAAAGATTTTCCCGTCATCACACGAACTTGTGCTTGGAATGACTGGATTTGGAAAATCATTTTTTGTAAAAGCTACAATGATTAGAGAAAAAATTTCTAGAAATGTGAGTATTAAAATAATAGACCCTTTAGGTGAATACATTAAAGTGGGAGGAGCCATAGGAGCAAAATATGTCGACCTCTCGAATGTGGAGATGAATATCATAGAAAAAATTGATTACTTATCTATGAAAGAAAATGTTGATAGAGCCCTCGCATTATTAATAACACTGTTTGATTTGAATACTGAGGATAGAGGTATACTAGATACTGCACTGACAATAATGTATGAAAATAATAAAGATGCTCAATTTGTTCAAACTTTTATTAAGGAAAATAGACAGGAAACTTATAGCAAAATCTCTCCATTATTCGAGGGTTCCTTAAAGAAATTCATCAGGGGCAACAATCCTGATTTAAAAGGAGATGTAGTCATAAACCTGGGAAACATTCCTAAAAGATTGCTGAATTTCTATATGCTACTATCATTGGATTTAATAATGAGAGTGGATGAACAAAAAGAAACAAATGTCGTAATAGACGAAGCGCATTATCTGATGCAGGATGAGACAGTAAGCTCACTCGAGAGATACTTAAGACACGCAAGGCATAATAATATCTCAATGATTCTCATATCTCAATCTATAAATGATTTTACTAAATCAAAAGCCACTTTATCCATAATGGAAAATTGCTCCATTCATATCCTCTTCAGGCATCAGAACGTGAATGATGAGATAAAGGAATTTTACAAACTTGATGAAAAATTATCAGATTTTTTGAAACAAGGTGCTGGCTTCAACGGAAAATATTCCCTTGCAATATTAAAAGTACCTGGTTATGAATCAATACTACGAGTTGAATCAAATAATTGGGAAATGGGTTTGATGAATGAAGTACGTCAAAGTAGTTAATTTGACTAAGACAGACCCAGGGAATCCTTTGCTATTATCATATTTAAGAACCCATGATTCTCTGAATTTCCTCTTCTTAAAAAAATATGGCAGTTCCCCTGAACTGTTCATTGAGAGATCTAACTCTGAGCTCATAAACACGATGGGTATGGAAACGGGAGAGGAAATTTTTCATTCAGGAAATGGACTCAAAATTTCAGTAAAAGGGGATCACAGACTTATAGAATTACCTGAGAAAAACATAGGTGATAGAATATTCGAATTGTTGGATAACGAAGATACCGGATTTGTAAAACTAAGAATTAGAAGGCATTATTTTAATGATTTTTCTAAAAAAGTGGATGTTTTGTATAAAGACAATAAAAAATTGAAACTTAGAGAAGGATGGAAGGTTGATATAGAAACTGACAACCCTCAGGTCAGAAGTTATATCGCTCATTTATTTTCTGGTAAAAATATAAGGGTATTATTCAAGAAATGGAGACCGAATTCCCCTACTGTAGCCTGGTGGGAGATTGTTTACTTCATCCCAACAAGGCTTGTCACAAGGCACGAAAGTGGAATCAAGATTGGAGCAACAAAAAAATCTGGTCCTATTTACATTGACTTCAACAAGGATTTTCATACGCTTATCATTGGATCTACTGGAAGTGGAAAAAGTACTTTGGTTTATAACATAATAAACAATATATTAAGCAGCAATAGTGGTAAAGTAATACTTATAGACCCACACGGGGAAACTGCATATAAGCTAAGTTTAACATCAAAAAAATTTTTCCAACTTTCAGGTGAGATTGCAAGAGGAATTAATATTCTTAACAACTACAATGGAAAAAATGTTAATTACAGAATGGCAGAGGATTTTATATCGATTCTTAAGTCAACTAGAGAAATGCAGTTTTCAGAGTCTTTTATAGGCCCTCGAATTGAGGATTTGATATCTAGGGGAATTGTAGCTATTTCAAAAGTGAAAGGAGCGACTATAGTGGACTTATATAACATTTTCAAGAGTAAAGAAGCTAGAAATAAAATTAAAAAAGTATCTGATGATGCTGAATTAACAGTTTTCCTTGACGAGATTGAAAACCTACCGCGAGAGGAACTTTTAGGAACTGAAAGGGCACTGGGTAGACTCGCCCTAGATCCTTTTATAAGATCTCTAATATGTAATCCTGATGATGATGGAACATTAGAGAAGGAAATTGAAAAAAATAACTTAATATTATTTAATCTTGACAGAGGGCTATTTGGCTACGAAGATTCTCGTTTACTTTCTAATATATTTGCAGTATATCTTTGGTTCATAATTTCATCAAGAAGAGATAACAACTATTACCTATTTCTTGAAGAAGCTCAGGATTATCAGAGTACGTTCATATCAGATATGATATCTTCTGGGAGGAAATTTGGCCTCAGACTATTTTTTATAACAACATCATTTAAAGGTATATCCTCAAATTTAGAGGCCCTTTTCTTTTCAAATATATCAAATTATATTGTTCTTAAGTTATCAGAACCTGATAAGATGAACTTTAAACAATTCATAGGGTTTGATGTAGATTTTCCCAATGAATATTTGAAATTTACACTGATATCATCAAATATTCAGACAAGAGGCTTTACCGACAGAGTGTTTTTTGAACCACATAGATCTGAGTTTATAGCTAGTAATTATTCATTTTTAACTGATATAAATTTGGAAGAAGAAGTCATTAAAAAGATTTCAGAGATAATTTCAACGTTTGAATCTAGAAGAAATATATTTTTCATTTATGAAACTTTTGCCAATTATTTGATTAATTATGAAAAATCTGTAGTAATATCCGCTGTAAAGAAAATTATT
The DNA here is from genome assembly GCA_031961395.1 of Thermoplasmatales archaeon I-plasma. GTDB lineage: Archaea > Thermoplasmatota > Thermoplasmata > Thermoplasmatales > JAGDXO01. Next base: position 7,076 of record JAVRLO010000020.1, read on the forward strand.
AAAAACAATCCGAAGATTCACTATGTAGGTAGGTTCAATTTTAACACTTCCATTATATCAGGAAGATTCGAAGTTTTTGAATACATTGGAAGTGGTAATATAGGCGAAAGTGTTCCGAAAGTATTTGAAGATACAAGTAAATTCATTGAAAATGTTATTTCTACGAAATGAATTTATTCAAGTATTTGCTTGGTCTTTTTGATGAAGGGAGATATAGATGAAAATTATTTGTCTGCTCAACTAAGACTGGAAGTTAAAAATGCATATAAACTGACATCTGTCCCTTCAACTTTTTATAAGGATGTAAGAAACTACTTAGATGATCTGAAAAGTAAAATAGAGATAGAAACCACGAAAAAAAACTCTAGGGTGGCGGGAAAACTTATCATGGATCTTGAAAATTCAGAAAAGGTCTTCAGAGGGATAATTGAGAGAAGAATTGCAAAGATTCTTATGGCCAAGGCATTAGAAGAGAAAGATTTGCTTGAAGGCCTTTTAACCCCGGAAGAACAAGTATTCTATGAGGGATTAACGGAATCTGTTAAAGAATTTTCCAATGAACTCCTCCAAGGAGGTATAATAAATACCAATGAATCAAAAAGTATTAAAAATGAAATTAAACAAGATTCTCAAGAGGAAATATCTGTTGATAATAAGGAAACATACGAAGAAATAGCCATAGTTTACATCAAGCAAAATATTGAGAACATTTCTGTTATGGGAGAAAAAATTAGCCTGAGGAAGGAAGATATAGTTACCTTACCCTCTAAATATGCTGACATAATAGATAAGCAAGGCCTTGGTAAGAAGATAAAGTCATACTGATAGCGCTTTACGTCTTTCTATTTTCTATATTCATCAGATGTTTTAATTTCCATTTTCTAAGGATATTTATATCGTTGACGATTATTTACATACCTTTCCTTGTTTAGAAGACTATGTTAGTGAATAAGATGTTGGTAATGAATAAAACAGAGATGGATATGAAGATGTTATGGAGATAGTTGAGAAAGATAACTCTTATTAGATCTAGGGGAGAAATTGTAATATTGCATCTTTAATTGGAGAATATCAGCAAAAAATAGTTCTCTCATCCCTGCAAATAAAAAATGAAAGGATTGTTGAAAGAATTAACTTGATGGGAATGAATTCTAAATTCACAAACATAACTGATATGAAAACTCATGATATCATAATACATAAAATGCAACCTCATTGAATACTGCTTCAGGATCATAAGAATGCGTGATCTGATGTCTCACCTATATATCACTGGACACTGCAGAAAATAAGAGTTCACATATTATCCTCTCACATCTATTATCCCTTCCTGGCTTTGATATATAACAGGGTAAAGAAGGTAAAAGAAAAGGTATTTTGAAAGTATTTCTACATTGATTGCCTTATACCTCTCAATACAATTAATCAGATAAAAACTGAAGTACTTAGTTATTGGAAAGAGGGCGATAAAGAAGGTTGATTATGGGAACAGGGATGCATTGAATATGGAAGAGGGACTTAATCTGATTCTGATATATCTCGTATGACCATGCAGTATCAGTATTCGTTTGAATAATTGCATTGATATATTTCCAGAAATCGCAAAATAATGTATAGTTACATTGATAAGAAATCTATATATACAGCGTATTGCTATAGTTCTTTTGCTCATTGTGCACCTGGTGATTTAATATCATCAGGGAAGGACTGAAATCCTTATCAGGATTAATGAAGGTCAGCATAGGGTTAAGATATAGAGAATGGAGTGTAACAGTACAAAGGCCACTTGGGGGATGGCTCGGCTCGGGCGCCGAAGAAGACCGTGCCAAGCTGCGATATGCTCCGGGGAGGCGCATGGAGCCTAAGATCCGGAGATCGTCGAATGGGAATTCCTTCTCCGTTAGGAGAACTCCCGAAAGGGAGGGGGAACCCCGGGAATTGAAACATCTTAGTACCGGGAGGAAAAGAAACCAAATGGGATGCCGTTAGTAAGGGCGACCGAAAGCGGCAGAGGGCAAACCGAATAGCCTATCTAAAGATAGGAAAGATGTGGAGTTCGGAGTCAAACTAACACCCTGAACAAGAAGTCTAAGCCTTCTGGAAAGAAGCACCATAGAGGGTGATAGTCCCGTGGACGTAATTGTTCGAGTCACAAGTTTGAATTTCCAGAGTACCGTGCGTCGGTTTTCGCGCGGGAATACGGGTCTCACTAAGATCCAACCCTAAATACGTCTCGAGTCCGATAGCAAACTAGTACCGCGAGGGAAAGCTGAAAAGTAGCCCGAAAGGGTGGTGAAAAGGACCTGAAACCAAGTGGCTATAAACTGGTAAGGCATGAAAGAGATGAAGTCTATGACAGATCAGTGTCTTACTGTCCGTGTTGAAGAACGGGCCAGGGAGTTCTAATCAGCGGCGAGGCTAATTCTAAAAATAGAAGGAGCCGGAGCGAAAGCAACATGCCCGCACCGAAAGGGAGGGGCGACGTGGGCTCGCGTGAAGTCGCTGGTGGGAGACCCGAAGCCGGTCGATCTAATCCTGGGCAGGTCGAAGCCTAGCGAAAGTTGGGTGGAGGACCGACCCGGTTCTGATGTGCAAATCGTTCGGTTGACCTGGGATTAGGGGTTAAAGGCTAATCTAGGCCGGTAATAGCGGGTTCCCCTCGAGACTACCCGCAGGTAGACCTGGATGGAGACGTCTGGTGGAGTAGAGAAATGTATAGGGTAAGCTAACCCGAAAGGGTTGGCCCTCTTAACAAACTCCGAAACTGCTAGAGTCGTAGAAGTCCGGTGCTAGGGGATCGGGATAAGCTTGATCCCCGAGAGGAAAAGAATCCAGACGAAGGTTAAGGTCCCCAAGTCATAGTTAAGTGTAACCTAAAGGATATCTGTAACCCAAGACAGTTGGGAGGTTGGCTTAGAAGCAGCCATCCTTTAAAGAGTGCGTAACAGCTCACCCACCGAGGTTACGGGTTCCGAAGATGGACGGGACTAAACTATGCACCGATACCTTCGGACACCGAGAGGTGATTCGGTAGAGGGGCGTGCTGCCGGGGCAGAAGTATCTTCGAGAGAAGGTATGGACCCGACAGTATCGCGGATCCTGGTGAAAGTAGCAGCATAGAGTCGTGAGAATCGACTCCGTCGAAAGGGCTAAGGGTTCCTCGGCAACGCTCGTCAGCCGAGGGTTAGCCGGTCCTAAGGTAATCCCTAACACGAGATTACCGAAAGGGAAAACGGTTAATATTCCGTTGCCTCAACTGTTATGCCTCAATAATGACACTTTGGGATAGACTGAGTAGTCGCGTCAGGTTATTCTTACTTATAACTCAACGGAGTACCGTAATGGTGAGAAGTTGAGGAAGAAGTAAGAGCTGCCCTAGTGGTGGTTCAGTTAATTCCTAGAGTCCGTGAAAAGTTGTTGAGGGTCAAGGTTGAGTCCGTACCAAGAACCGACACTGGTGCCCCTGGGTGAGAAGCCCAAGACGTATGGGACGAATCTACGCGAGGGAACTCGGCAAACTAGCTTCGTATCTTCGGTAGAAGGAGTGCCTACTTCGGGAAGAAGTAGGTCGCAGTGGCTAGGGGACTCCGACTGTTTAACAAAAACACAGATCGCAGCTAGCCCGAAAGGGTGTGTATTGCGGTTGAAGCCTGCCCAGTGGCGGTACCTGAAAACCCGGTACAACGGGGAGAAGGGCCGCTAAACGGCGGGGGTAACTATGACCCTCTTAAGGTAGCGTAATACCTAGCCGCTTAATTGGCGGCTTGCATGAAGGTCCAACGAGGGTCCCACTGTCCCCGCGTTGAGTCCCGTGAAATTGATGTACTGGTGCACAATCCAGTCTCTCCCACGTGAAAGCGAAGTCCCCGTGGAGCTTTACTGCAGCCTGTCGTTGTGATATGGTCCTGGATGTGTAGGGTAGGCGGGAGCCGTCGAAGGATACTCGTCAGGGTATCTGGAGGCAACGATGAAACACCGCCCTTCTGGGGTTATGTCACTAACCTGATGAAGGGACACCGATAGGTGGGCAGTTTGGGTGGGGCGCCACGCCCTCGAAAAGATAACAAGGGCCCCCAAAGGTTGGCTCAGGAGGGTCAGCAATCCTCCGTAGAGTGTAAGGGCAAAAGCCAGCTTGACTGGTTCATACACAATAAGGGAACCAGATGCGAAAGCAAGGCCTAGCGAACCACCCAGTCCTCCTTAGTGGGGGCGGGTGATAAGAGAGAAGTTACCCCAGGGATAACTGAGTCGTCTCCGGCAAGAGTTCATATCGACCCGGAGGTTTGCTACTTCGATGTCGTCTGTTCCTATCCTGGCGGTGCAGCAGCTGCCAAGGGTGGGGCTGTTCGCCCATTAAAAGGGATCCTGAGATGGGTTCACTACGTTGCGAGACAGTAGGGTTGCTTCTCCGTGGGAGTGCGTTGATGCCTGAAGGGAAGGACCCTTTAGTACGAGAGGAACGGGGGTTCGTGACCTCTAGTTTACCGGTTGTCTGACAAGGCATTCGCCGGGCAGCCACGTCATAAGCGGATAAGAGCTGAAAGCATCTAAGCTCGAAGCCGTCCCCGAAAAGAGGCATCGTCATCAGGTCTCTCCTAAAAGAGGAGTTTGATAGGATCGGGATGTAAGCATCAAGCCGCAAGGCGAGATGTTCAGTCCGCGGTTACTAACGACCGAAACTGTTACTCCATTTTACTTAACCCTTGCTGATTGTGAGCTTTTTTTATAAATTTAGCAAAGGTATTTTACACAAACTATAATATCTATCAAAAGTGGTAGTGATATTAATGAGTACCGATAAGCTTTATCCACTAAATAACGGAACAAAAAACACATTCTTTCTCCATCATGGAATATTGATGATGAGAAGACTTTTTCTTGTAACCTTCGTTATTGAGATGGTAATATTTTCAGTGCTTTCCTCTATAAATTATCATATTTATTTCCTATACCAGAGTCTTTCCACAGAGCGATCCAGTATTTTATCGAATAATATATTTTCAATGATAATGGAAATATTTCCTCACAATCTCCTAGTTGCCACTTTTGAATTCATTCCAATTGTGGGACCCTTATTATTTTCTATCTCAATAGTAACTACATCCTTGACCGTTGCTTCTGAAGCTTATTTTCTTTACCATATTCCAGGATTCTATGTATTTGTAGGTCTTGTTATACTTCCTCATACCTGGCTAGAGCTGCCTGCATATGCAGTTGCAGTTTCAGCAAGTATATACTTACTATATCTCCTCATAAAAAGAGAGATTTTAAGAAGCAAAATATACAAGGTATTGTATATGTATATTTTTGTCGTAATAGAGCTAGCTATTGCCGGTACGTTTGAATCCGCAGAAATATTAATGGAAAATAATATCCACGGAGGATTGGATGAATTATTAATGTGGATTCCAGCTGTTCCTGTAATATATCTGTTATACTTGCTATTTAAGAAAATGAATGGAGACGAATATGATAGATGATTATCATCCTCAGCAACACGCTTGGGCATTAATAGAATAAAAAGTTAGCATTTCATTTTTACCTTTTTGATAAAGTTATGGTTATTAAGGATCATTGAAATATTATCTGACTATGGATACTACGTATACATTAAAGAGAAGTGAGTATTTAAGGATCCTAAAAAATTGTCTGAATGTACTTTTTATAATGATAAAGCGGATAATTTATGTAATCGTTTTATAAACAATTATTATTCTGAAGTATGCCTTATATGTTAAAATTTAAAACCAGCGTTGACAAGGAACTAGAAGATTTCTTCAACTCGAAGATACAAGGAAAGGATGGAATAGAAAAAGATGTCATTAACGCGCTTCG
>JAVRLO010000021.1:0-12444 GCA_031961395.1 Thermoplasmatales archaeon I-plasma
ACCTGATTCCTGAACGGCTAAATGAATGAGGGTTCGAGGAATATGTATCTCGAATCTGAGATGGGAAGAGAAAATCCATTCCGCAATCCAAATATTTACGGTAGAATCAACAACTCCGGTTGATCCTGCCGGCGGTCACTGCTATCGAGTTTCGACTAAGCCATGCGAGTCACAGGCCGAAAGGTACTGGCGGACGGCTCAGTAACACGCGGATAATCTACCCTTAGGTGGGGTATACCCTTGGGAAACTGAGGTTAATCCCCCATAGGTCCAGTAAACTGGAATGTTTTTGGACTGAAAGTCACGGCGCCTAAGGATGAGTCTGCGGCCTATCAGGTAGTAGGTGGGGTAAAGGCCCACATAGCCTATGACGGGTACGGGCCCTGAGAGGGGTAGCCCGGAGATGGGTTCTGAGACACGAACCCAGGCCCTACGGGGCGCAGCAGGCGCGAAACCTTCGCAATGCGCGCAAGCGCGACGAGGGGAACTCGAGTGCTATTATCCTTTTGGGTGATAGCTTTTCTCGATCCTAAAAAGATCGGGGAATAAAAGCTGGGTAAGACGGGTGCCAGCCGCCGCGGTAATACCCGCAGCTCAAGTGGTGGCCACTATTATTGAGCCTAAAGCGTCCGTAGCCGGTCTTGTAAATCTCTGGGTAAATCCCGCCGCTCAACGGTGGGAAGACTGGAGAGACTGCAAGACTAGGGATCGGGTGAGGTAAGAGGTACTCTTGGGGTAGGGGTAAAATCCTGTAATCCTGAGGGGACGACCGGTGGCGAAGGCGTCTTACTAGAACGACTCCGACGGTGAGGGACGAAGGCTAGGGGAGCAAACCGGATTAGATACCCGGGTAGTCCTAGCTGTAAACGCTGCCCACTTGGTGTTGCCCTTTCGTAGGGAAGGGGCAGTGCCGGAGCGAAGGTGTTAAGTGGGCCGCTTGGGGAGTATGGTCGCAAGGCTGAAACTTAAAGGAATTGGCGGGAGAGCACCGCAACGGGAGGAGCGTGCGGTTTAATTGGATTCAACGCCGGAAAACTCACCAGGGGAGACCATGGTATGAGAGTCAACCTGAAGAGCTTACTCGATTACATGGAGAAGTGGTGCATGGCCGTCGTCAGCTCGTACCGTAAAGCGTTCACTTAAGTGTGATAACGAGCGAGACCCCCATCCACATTTGCTAATATAATCGCGAGATTATATGCACTATGTGGAGACTGCCAGTGTTAAACTGGAGGAAGGAGAGGTCAACGGCAGGTCAGTATGCCCCGAATCTCCTGGGCTACACGCGCGCTACAAAGGACGGAACAATGGGTTGCAACTCCGAAAGGAGAAGCTAATCCCGAAATCCGTTCGTAGTTCAGACTGAGGGCTGTAATTCGCCCTCACGAAGCTGGATTCCGTAGTAATCGCGAATCAACAGTTCGCGGTGAATATGCCCCTGCTCTTTGCACACACCGCCTGTCAAGCCATCCGAGTTGGTTTTGGATGAGGGTATACTTCTTGGTATATTCGAATCCAAGATTGGTGAGGAGGGCTAAGTCATAACAAGGTATCCGTAGGGGAACCTGCGGATGGATCACCTCCTAAGTTGGAATATTTCTCTTCCCATCAAAATTCTTTATTGATGATTAAGAAACTGTTTTAAGGTTATAGTTATTTAACATTTGATGTTCAAATGCTCAAGGTAGGCATCAATGGTTTTGGAACAATAGGAAAAAGGGTTGCCGATGCGGTTGCAATTCAAGATGATATGAAAGTTACAGGTATTGTTAAAACTAGACCTGATTACATGGCTTTCATTGCTAGCAGGAAATATAAAATCTACGTTCCAGATTCAAAGTCAAAAAAATTATTTGATGAAGCTGGTTTGAAGGTTGAAGGTTATCTAGACGATCTTATTGAAGAATCTGAGATAATTGTCGATGCAACTCCGGACGATGTAGGGAAAGAGAATAAGCCAAAATATGAAGCACATAAAATAAAAGCCATTTTTCAAGGAGGGGAAGATCACGAACTTACGAATCTATCTTTTAATGCATATGCTAATTATGACGAGGCAAGAGGAAAAGATTTTGTTAGAGTTGTTTCGTGTAATACTACCGGTTTGATCAGGACTTTGTACCCTCTTTCACAATTAGACAACTTTAAAGTGAGGGCTAATCTTGTTAGAAGGGCTACAGATCCTAACGATCACAAAAAAGGCCCAATTAATTCAATAGAACCTGATCTAAAAATTCCAAGTCATCATGGTCCTGATGTAGCATCTGTTATGAAAGGACTGGACATTCAAACTATGGCAGTCAAAGTTCCCACAACTTTAATGCATGTCCATTTCGTGAATGTAACGTTCAAAAGTGAAGTGAGTAGAGAAAGGATAATCGACGAATGGCAGAAATATAAGAGGATTGTATTCGTATCTGGAAAAGACGATGTAAAAAGCACAGGTCAGTTAATGGAAATAGCTAGAGAATCCGGACGAGGAAGATCTGATCTTTATGAAATTGTAGTTTGGAAGGAAGCAGTAAGTGTTAAGGGGAATGAGCTATTTTACTACCAGGGAATACATCAGGAGAGTGACGTAGTTCCTGAAAACATAGATGCAATTAGATCTATGTTCGAATTAAAGGATAAGGAAGGCAGTATAATTAAAACGGATAAATCATTGAAAATAGGAGAGTTAGCTTATGGCAGATAAAGGGAAAAAGGTTAAAGAAATAGAAGACTTACCAGGGGTAGGAGATTCTATAGCTGAAAAGTTAAAAGAAGCTGGATATAACGATATTATGAGCATTGCTGTTGCATCGCCGAAAGACATATCAGATGCAGCGGAAATAGGTGAAAATGTTGCAGCAAAGATTATAATAGCTGCAAGAAAAGCAGCCGACATAGGAAATTTTGAACCAGGAGATGTTTTATTAGAAAAAAGGAAAGAGATTAAAAGACTTACAACTGGCTCTAAAGCACTCGATGATTTACTTGGTGGCGGTGTTGAGACTACTGCCATCACAGAATTTTTTGGAGAATTCGCATCCGGGAAAACGCAAATAATGCATCAGCTCGCTGTAAACGCCACTCTTCCACTAGATAAAATGGGTTTAGATGGTCATGTTCTCTTCATAGATACGGAAAACACTTTTAGACCAGAAAGGATCGTTCAGATGTCCAAACATTTGGAACTTGATCCGAATGAAGTGTTGAAGAAAATACATGTTGCGAGGGCGTATAACTCAAGCCATCAGATATTGCTTGTTGAGAAAGCATATGAATTGACTGATAAATTTCCAGTTAGATTACTAATAGTAGATTCTTTAACAGCTCATTTTCGCGCAGAATACACGGGAAGAGGTACACTGGCAGAGAGGCAACAGTTATTAAATAAGCATATGCACGATCTCTTGAGATTTGGTGACATATATAATGCTGCAATTGCAGTAACAAATCAGGTTGCGGCTAGACCGGATGTATTTTTTGGTGATCCAACTACTTCAGTAGGAGGAAACATTGTAGGTCATGCGTCAACCTATCGCGTTTATCTGAGAAAGTCTAAGGGCGGAAAAAGGATAGCTAGGCTAATTGATTCACCTCACTTGCCTGAGGGTGAGGCAGTTATAATGGTTTCACAGGATGGAATATCTGACGGATAAAATAAATATTCGAGGTAAATAAGATAACATTTACTGCAACCAAATATCAATAAAAGAACGATAAGAGTTTATATTTTATTGTAAAATTCCATTTTTTTAAAATTTTAATAATTAGAAAATCATTTCAAAATGTATTCTTCTTCTATTTCCCTTTTAAGGTTATTTTTCATTAATTATATTGACAAAAGAAACATGTGCAACCACTGAATCCCCTGTGATACTGTGATAAATAAGTATTTGTGGCGGAGAGCTTCCCAGGGGGTAGACCAATCTCCCATTATCCGAAAGCTTCTCATATAAAAATTTAGGTTTCCTTTTGAAACTTGCAGCAGAAATTATCAGTGAGAACTTCTCTTTAAGGCATATTGTATTTATATCTCCATTTATTAAATCTACATTTTTAATACCGTATTCCTCTAAACTTTTCTTTGCTGACGTTGCAAAATTCTTAATTATCTCAACAGAAACAACTCTCTTAGCTAAATAGGCGAGCAGCGCTGTTAAGTAACCTGTACCAGTTCCTATTTCAAGCACTACATCATTGTCCTCCAGATTTGATATTTCAAGAATAATTCCATTCATATGTGGCGCTGATTGAGTCTGCCCGAAACCTATCTCTAAAGGTTCATCCAAATCAGCATATTTCTTCAGGTTATCAGGTAAAAATATAGACCTATCTAAAGTGTTCATAGATTCAATGACCTTTTTACTTTTAATTATCCCTTCCTGACTTAATTTATCTCCCCATCTTATCAAAATTTCACCACTTCATAAGAAAGATCTGACGTATCTATTACCGTACCTATACCTGGTTTAGGATTAAAATTCATCATCTTCTGATAGTCAGTCTGGAACTGAAAAGTTGAGGCATTAACGGCGAGAATTCCCTTGTAAGAAGTTATGGAATGATCATGTATATGGCCAGTGATGAATACATCTGGGATAGGATCGATTACATAGTAATCTTCTCTGAGAGGTATGAATGATAAGTTCTTACCGTAGATAGGGGCCATATGTCCTCTCTTAAGCATCTCTCTCATTACTAACGCAGAGTCATTTAAAGAACTTCCAGGCATGGTTTCAACAAAATCCATAATAGATGTTCCGTGGTATAGAAGAAATATTCTTTTGCCTATCTCCACCCAGACAGGATTGGATAAAGATATTACGTTTGAAGGGAAAAGATCATTGATTTCCTTTGGCAGAGGGTTCTGTGGTTCTGTGGGGTATACCATATCGTGGTTTCCAGGTATTAGAATTACTTTAATGTTATCGTTAATCTTTGAGATCAGTTCAGCCAGTTTTTTATACTGTTTTACTATATCTTGAATTTCAAGATCATTTTCCTGGTCCGGATAAACACCTATTCCGTCAACAAGGTCCCCGTTCATGATAACATAAGAAATATTGCTATTATTTACGAAATCAATAAAATTTAGAAAACTATCATTCATAAAATTTTTAGATCCAACGTGAATATCAGATACAACCAGTACTTTCTTTCCATTGTCATAAGTCACCTTATTTTTTTCCAGTTCAGGTCTTATTATTGTATCAGCAAACATTGCATTCCTATCACGGCTGATTTTCCCGCTTACACCTATAACCTCATCCTGGAAAATAAGGTCATTAAACTTCTGTCCTAATATAACTTTGATATTATCTTCCAGATCTTCAATTTCTATTATTTTATATCCTTTTTTGGAAACGCTTGAGTCTATTACTAATCCAATTACATCTACCACATCATCCCTCATCTTGGCTTTCTTTATAGAGACAAAATGATGAGATACAGATTTCATTTTTATTCTCTTTGACAATGCATTGAATCTGCTCTGAAATATATCAACAAAAGTGCTGCTGACACCAGGAAAACCGTTGAGATGGAACTCTTTTACAATAGAAAATTCATTGTCGGGAGGTAAATCCTTGAAAGTAAATACTGCACCATTGAAATTTAATCTATTTTTAATTCCATCCAGATACTTTATTCCTCCACGTCTTTCTATTTCTCTTATAACTTTATCCTCCACAAGCATTCCTCTCTCTGTGAAGAATTTCTCGATATCACTTATCATTGAATCAACAATAAGAATGACTTTAAATTTTTTCTCAAATGATTCAACCATAAAATAAAAAACATATTTTAGAAACTGTTATCTTTATAGAATTATTTGTTTATTAATATGGTGGATCAAAATTCACTGTTTAATAAAAATACTAGAATTCTTGCATTAGATGATGCCCCATTTGACAGGGAGGATACTTTTACCGAAATCATAGGGTTAATAATTAGGCGAGATTTATATGTTGAAAGTATAGTGAAGAAAACAATACAGGTAGATGGACTTGACGTGACAGACAAAATTCTAGAGATCATTAGGGAAAAGGGCGATGGAATAAGGGTCATAATGATGAAAGGTATAACATTTGGAGGATTCAATATTCTGGATGTTGAAAGACTATACCAGGAAACAAAAATACCAATAATAAATTATATGGATCATCCACCAGATATTAAAGCTATAGAAAATGCGCTGAGAAAACATTTTAAAGACTGGGAAGAAAGGTTCTCTCTATTTAATAAATATGAAATAAATGAAAATGGGAAATACATTAGTTGTGTAGGATTGGATCCACTCAAGGCCTCCAGATTTCTCAACAAATTAATTAGGAATGGCAAGATTCCTGAACCACTGAGAATGGTTAATCTTATAGCATCAATATGTTAAACAGAATCTAGTTTTGCCAGTCTAATATCCTTCCTCTTTCTTTCAAGATATTTATAAACAGTTCCGTGCTGATTCCCGCGTAAGATCATCATTATACTCTCCCTTGATATCTCCATTTGAATATAGTCTCCTATTATTGATACTGTATTTCCGTATATAGAAATATAAGATTCAGACAATTCCTCTATAAGCCTTCTTGTCTTGCCTCTTGTTCCAATTAGTCTTGACCTGACGGTTTTAGTTCTCTTGGAGTTCTTTCCTGTGAAATCCTTAAGGTCTATAATCTCCAAATAAACACCTGTATCAAAAAGCCTGTACGCCCTTTCTGGAGAAAAACCTCTCCCTATAGCCCTTACTACTTCCCTGACTTTTAGTGGCATTTCTGGATCTTTTTGATTAGAATCATCTAGATTCACATCGCCAGATTCAGAATCTATCTCAAGACGAATACCTGATATTTTTTCAATGTGATCTCTGGTCTCCCCTCCTTTTCCAATAAGCACACCAATTCGGTCCTGTGGAATTCTAATCGAAATCATTTGTATCGCCTACCGTGAAACTTAATATCTTTTTCTCGTCATAATTGAAGCCAAATTTATTAAAAAATTTTACCATATTTCCAATATCCCTTTTTAGCAAGACCAGGGATGCGGGATCTTTTACGTCCATCGCCTGCGCTATATCTATCATAAAGGCCTTTTTTCTATAAATTAGATAGTTATACTCACTAAGATCACCATGAACAAGCCTGCCACGAACATATAGATTTCTTATATCATTTATTATCTGTTTTATCATAACTTCTGTTATCTCCACATCCTTCAGTTGAGGTGATGGTCTATTTTTCGTTCCTAAGTATTGCATTACCAATACATTCCCTATAACCTTTAACGGACGTGGTGACATAACACCTGCATTTCTTGCAATCTCAAGGTTTCTAAACTCTCTGTACGCCCATTGAATAACAAATCTTCTCTTGTTTGATGTGCCTTCAATCCCCCACCTGTCTCCTGCGTATTTCTCTATATTTTTGAATGTTGTTGCAACAGTTCTGTAAATTTTTACAGCATAGAATTTTCCATCTTTAGATGCTGCAAATACTAAACTTTCCTTACCGGAAGCTATTGGAAATTCAAATCTTTCTAATATTTTGCCAGAAAACAACTTATATATATTCAATAAAGTAAATTTATCGAAAACATAACCAAAAACTTTCTGATTTTCTTTTAGTTGGGCTTCTTCTTTCTTCAATTTTTCATCATTTAAATACATCAAGAATCTCCGGCAAAATTTTATTTCTTGAAAGGTAGGATGCCTGGGTTTTTGTATATCTAAATGTAACATCAGCCCTTTCATCTTGGAAACTCCAAGGTTTAACTATAACGAGATCCCCCTCTCTCATCCACATCCTCTTCCTTATTTTTCCCGGTATTCTACCTGTTCTCGTCTTTCCATCGGCACACATAACTATTAACCTTGAGCTTCCAAGTAATTTTTCAACTATTCCAAACATCTCACCCTTATTTACGTTTGGCAAAATAACTCTTGAAATCTCTTCATTATATTCTTTATCGTCATCTGTCATTCTAACTCATATAAAAAGAATTTATAAAAATTTAACTAAATTTTTATTTTCTCATTGCAACTGATATTGCTCCAACAGGGCAAGCAGTTACACAAGCGTTGCAGAATATGCAATCCGATTCTCTTATAGGATCAGCTTTATCGGTCCTGTATTTTTTCCAGAGATCTGATCCTTCCTCTAATACCTTATCATTTCCGGAACCTTTATTGCCCGGGTTCAGGAACCATTCGTATACATTTACAGGGCAAACATCCATGCAAGCTCCATCTGCCGTACATGTTTCCCAGTCAACTGCAACGTTAGTGCCATGGATACCTAGCTTTGTTGGATATGGTTTTCCGTCTTTATCCATTCTCTGTTTTCCTTCTGCTCTGACCTCGTGGCCATTATGAGTTCCTGTTACTGGATATTCGTCTGGTTTATCGAAGAAACTATCATCTATTGGTTTTGGATTATAATCAACCTTTCTGGTCATAATACTGAACTACTTTACCATTAATAAATATAACGTTTATACCGTACTTCATTTTTATTATATAGTATTTAGTAATATAAGAATGGGATGATTAACTCTATCTCGGAATACATATTAGATCAGCTGAATACTATCACTAGCAAGGAAGATCTGGAGAAGTTAAGGATGGATATTACTCGGAAGTTTTCTTTGCAAAAAGTGATAAGTAATTCTGACATTCTTAATCTCTTACCTCCAGAGTACAGAAAAAAATATAACGGAATATTATCGCGAAAACCAACGCGAACATTATCAGGAGTTTCTGTTGTTGCGATAATGACATCACCATTTAGCTGTCCACATGGGAGATGCACTTATTGCCCCGGTGGAGTAGAATTTTCATCCCCGCAATCTTATACAGGTCTGGAACCAGCAGCAATGAGAGGTAAGCAGAATAACTATGACCCATTTATGCAAACCAGAAACAGAATAGATCAATTGAACAGAATAGGTCATCCTACTGAAAAAATAGACCTGATAGTTATGGGAGGAACGTTTACTGCTAGGTCAGTGGACTATCAGCGTGAATTTATCAAAGGGGCCCTGGATGCTATGAATGATACTATATCTAAGGACCTAGATGAAGCAATATTGCTTAATGAAACATCAAAAAATAGATGCATTGGATTAACTATTGAAACAAGACCAGACTGGTTCTTTGAGCGGGAAATAGATCTTGCTTTAGGGTACGGGGCTACTAAAGTAGAATTAGGAGTTCAAACCGTTTTTAACGATATTCATAGAAAAACAAAAAGGGCGCACAGAACTTACGATGTTATTAGATCTACAGCCCTCTCTAAGGATTCAGGTTTCAAAGTTTTATATCACATAATGCCTGGAATTGGCGGTGTTGATTATGAAGGCGATTTAAAAACTCTGAGAAGATTGTTTGATGATGAAAAATTAAGACCGGATATGCTTAAAATATATCCCGCTTTAATTGTAGAAGGAACTAAATTTTACGAAGATTACAAAAAAGGAATTTTTAGATCATATGAAAGTGAAGAAGCTATCGATCTGATTGCTAATTTTTTCAGATACATACCAAACTATGTGAGAGTCCACAGGATCCAGAGGGATATACCTGTTTACAAGATAGTTCAGGGAGTTAAAAGGAGTGACATTCATACACTTGCTATTAATCGCGCATTAGAAATGGGTATTAAAATTAATGAAATAAGATACAGGGAAATAGGAAGAACAAATTTACCTAAAGGAAAAATAGGGATGAGAACAACTACTTATTTCGCTTCTGGAGGAATTGAAAAGTTTATAGAATTTGTTGATGAAGATGAAAAGATTGTAGCCTTCTTAAGGCTTCGTTTTCCGGGCGAGAATGTTTTCAGGCAGGAACTGGAAGGAAGATCTATCATAAGAGAAATTAAAACCTTCGGGAAGGAAGCAAGAATTAACGAGGTCGGAGAATTTCAACATCATGGATATGGAAGAAGACTACTCAAGGAGGCAGAGGAAATATCAAAAGAGGAAGGGTATGAAGGTATACTTGTAATATCGGGAATTGGTGTAAGAGAATATTTCAGAAAAAATGGATACGAAAGGGTTGGTCCCTATATGGGGAAAATTTTCTAAAATTAATTTAAATAATAAAAATCTATAGACATTCATGAATTTGTTGCTAATCCTCAGTGTTCTGATACTGGCTGTATCGTTACTATTCCTTATTATTTCAATAATGCTCATTGTTAGAAAATATACGACAAAGGGAGCAATTTTATCGGTATTCTTCCTCGTGATGTCTGTTAACTATTTATTTTTCATATATGAAGAACTGCAGAATTTACCAGTAAATCTCTACATCTTTGTAGTATCAGACCTGTTAATTGTACTATCATTATTTGTGCTTACTGTTACAAGGTGAGGTTCTTTTGGAACCTGACAGGAAGAAAGAAATTTTAAACTTTATAAAGGCTAATCCCGGTTACTACTTCAGGGAAATACAAAGGTCATTAAAATTGCCTACAGGTGTGTTACAATATCATCTAAACAACTTGCAGAAGGAGGGGGAAATTATCTCTGAAGATGTTAACGGAACAAAATGCTTCTTCCCTTCTAAGTCATTCTCTAAAGAGCAAATAATAATACTGAGTCACTTAAGAAATCACGTAAGAAATAAGATTGTGAAAATGTTACTTTCGGGGGAGGCTAAAAGTCCTTCAGAAATGATAAAAAATCTTAAAATTACGGCCCCAACATTGAGTTATCATTTATCATTATTAACACAGGACAATGTCCTTGAAAGGGTTCAGATGGAAAAGGGGATAGGTTATAGGATAAAAAATTTGGATTCAATAAAAGGTTTGATTATTGAATACAAGGAATCATTTATTGACAAACTAATCCAGGATTTCATAGAACTGTGGATGCATTAACATAGTTGCGTTATTTTTTCTTATAAATGACATATATCAGAAGAAGCAGTAAAGTGAATATTATTGCTCCAATTATCAGGGAATAGTAGTCCTGCATTATGTAAGAATATCCGCTGAGATAACTCCCCTGGCTACTTATAACTTCCAGGTAGTTGTTGGCATAATTTTCATTAGATGAAGATATTATAACATTAATGGAAGACTCAAAGTTTAAATTATTAATATTGTATGAAAACCCTAGAACAAGATTATTATTTATAAAATAGGCTTCTACAAATGCAGGAGATAAATTACCATTAACGTTAACAAAACCTGGCAGATAGAAAGTATAGTTGTTATCCAAAGAGAGATTATATAATGGATAACCTGTTAGACTGTCAACTCCTGAAACATCTATTCCATTAATTTTTGCATTTCGAATTCCATTTAAAACATAGACAAAGGTGACATACCTGAAATCGGATGATCCATCAAAATTCAATGAATTCTCAACAGTTGTTGAACCTCTGAAATTTTTTTGCAAAATTCCACCTGGCTGAGGAAAATTGACTGTGAATTCTGATTTATGAATGACGACAGAATAGTTCAGGGATATATGATCACCAATTGATGACCTAAAGTTATACAGGCACGACCCTTTTATTACATTGGACTCCTTCTGGATTTTAAAGTGATTGTGACCTACTCCAAAAAACTCAAGAGAAGAAAAAGGGGAATTGCCGAGTTCTATTCTAAAAATGTGTGGATAAAAGTTACTATTCTGTGAATTTAGACCTTCCACTATCCCAATTGGCATAACGAGCATTAGAGATAAAAGAATCACATAAATTATTTTCAATTCATACAAATATGAATTACTTGATAAAAATTAATTTGGTACAAAAATCTAAAGGACAGAGAATTTGATCTTTGAACCCTCAGAGACTGCTTTCCTGATAGCCCTTCCCTGTACTGAATTTGAACGAACCTGAATTGTCCCGTTTTTTGAGACTTTTGCAATAAAAAGAGGTGAATCATCGACCATTATTTCTACTTCTTTATCTTTAAAATCCTCACCGACGTACAAATTTACCTTGTTCGTCCTTATTTCGGTAGTTACTTCACCCGGATTATCAAACTTCATCTCCTCAATATCTATTCCCACGCCTGCATTTTCTTCAAGCTGTTTAACCCGTCTTCCTCCTTTCCCAATGAGCTCGCCAATGTATTGCTCAGGGACGAATAATTTCATTTTTCCGGAAGATGTTATGTCTATTTTATGCGGTATTTCTTCTAGCTCCTTATCTATTACGGATATTATTGCCTTAATGTCCTTTTCATTTTCTGCCTTAACAGGAACAACTACGACTTGCTCACCAAATGTATATATTTCATAGATTAACCTACCGTTATAAAAATCCTTAATCTCAATCACTGGCCTTGCCATATCCTCCTCTGTCATCCCACTAGGCACCTTCACAGTATAATTAACATCAAGGACATTCTTTATTTTTCCATTCTCTACAAATATGACAGTATCTAGAACCTGTGGAATTATCCCAAGATCAATTTTGCCAACAAATCTCTGAATTGAGTCAAT
>JAVRLO010000022.1:0-11918 GCA_031961395.1 Thermoplasmatales archaeon I-plasma
TTTCCAGTATTATGGAATATGCTTTCATATCTGTGCTTTTACCTAATCCTGGCTGGTAGGCCATAGATAGGAAACCTTGATCTGAAAGTGATTTTACGAGCGATTCTGGTATTCCTTCATTGTCAATTTTAAGTGCATTGTTTTCGATATACTTTGCATTAAAATCTTTAATAGTATTTTCTAGAATTTCATACTCTTCTTCCATCTCAGTTACCCCCTTGATTCTTCATCATCATTCTTGATATAATAAGTTTCTCTACTTCGCTAGTTCCTTCCCATATTTCCAGTATTTTAGAGTCTCTGTAGAATCTCTCAAGATCTGTGGTTATTCCTGTTAGTCCAGTAATATCCATTGCAGTCTTTGCAGCATAAACTGCTGTCTCCGCAGCATAATATTTTGCCATGCTTGTTACTACTGGGTTAGGATTGAAGTTGAATAAAAATGAAGCAGCCTTATAGGTGAGATTTCTAGCAGCTTCGATTCTTGTTGCTACTTCAGCAATAGCGAACTGCACACCTTCCTTAAGCTCGCCGGAATCATTTAAATTATTGGATTTCTTAGCAAAATCCATTAACCTGTCCAATGCTCCCTGAGCTATGCCGAGACCCTGTGCTGCTACATAAATCCTGGATATGTTGAAAAAAGTCATGATGTAATAAAATCCTTTCCCTTCTTCCCCCACAAGATTCTCTTCTGGGACCTGAATATTATCAAATATAAGTTCCGCAGTATTCGTTGCTCTAACTCCTAGTTTCCCGTGGAGTTTGTTTGCAGTAAAGCCCTTTGACTTTGATTCAACTACGAAAACACTCATTCCCCTATGTTTTTTGTCGGGTGACGGAGGTGGAGAAGTCCTTGCCAGCACCATGAAGAAATCTGCAATCTGGCCATTGCTAATGAACATCTTACCCCCATTGAGGACATAATGATCGCCCTCCTTCCTTGCCTCAGTCTTAATGTTTGCAACATCAGATCCTCCTCCTGGTTCAGTAACTCCAAGACCCATTATTGCTTTGCCCGAAAGAACCTTGTTGAGGTACTTTTCCTTAAGCTTGTCGCTTCCAAATAGCATAAGAATCTCAGATCCAAAGGCAGGTATTGTTACTGAAATCCCAAGGCCAGGATCCCTCCTGCATAGTTCCTCTATTGTTACTAGGACCTTCCAAGGATTTGAGTAATCTAGCAAATTTTCCTTTCTTGAAAGTTCAACAAGTTCCATAGGAAAATTTTCAGAAAAATCTGATTTGGATGCAAGTTCTTCGTTGAAGTATTTGTCTGCAAATTCCTTTGCTTTCAATCTTGCTTCCTTCATGTCTTCTGTTATCTCGAAATCCATAGTATTACACCCTCTCCAATATAAGTGAATAACCTTGACCTCCGCCAACGCATAACGTAGCCATTCCCCTTTCCTTCTTTTGTTGCTGCATTATTCTTGAAAGAGTTCCGGCAAGTCTTGCGCCTGATGCTCCAAGTGGATGACCGATTGCAATTGCACCTCCCTTAACGTTAACTTTCTCCCTTGGAATCCCTAGTTCTTTCATAGCATTAAGTACAACAACTGCAAATGCTTCATTTATTTCCCACACATCAATATCATCCACATTCAGTCCCGCTTTTTTAAGAGCATTTCTACTTGCAGGAACTGGACCTTCTCCCATTATTGATGGATCTACAGCTGCCCATCCAAATGCACTGAGTTTAGCGAGTGGCTTGAGACCATACTCTTTTACCTTCTTCTCTGACATTAGCATAACAAGAGAAGCTCCTGCATTTAAAGGAGATGAGTTTCCAGCAGTTATAACACCATTTTCTCTGAAGGCAGGAGGGAGTTTTTTCATCTGTTCAAGTGTGGTGTCCTTCCTTACACTCTGATCTTTGTCTATGATGGTATTCTCACCATTTATTTCGACTTCAACTGGCAAAATTTCATCCTTAAAATATCCTTCATCCTGTGCTTTAGCTGCAAGCTTATGACTCTCATATGCAAACTGGTCCATTTCATCTCTTTTTATACCTTTGACTGAGGCAAGCTTTTCTGCAGTTAGACCCATTGAAAAGCCTGTTTTCATATCATATTTCATATATTCAGGTCTTAGAAGAAGCTTCAGATTAGGCTGTACCATAGGATTATCATTCAGTGGTACATGAGTCATATGCTCCATTCCCCCAGCCATTACTATATCTGAATTTCCCGTCATTATTTCCATCGCACCTATCGTGATAGCATTTAGGGATGATGAGCAAGCTCTGTCGATTGCCATGGCAGGAACTTCTACAGGCAATCCTGCTAGGAATATCGGTTGCCTTCCACCGTACATCCAGTTTTCACCAACCTGAAGCGCAGATCCCAGGATGGCATCATTTATTTCTTTTGGATTAATGCCCGTATTCTTTACTGCATCCTTCATAAGCAAGGCCATGGCTTCGTCCATTCTTATGTTGTTAAATACGTCCTTAGCGGGGTCATTAGGCCTTGACCTTGAAAATGCCGTTCTTTTGTAATAAACTAGATAAACTCCGTCACTCATATAAATCAATTAATTATTCATATCAATTATATAAGCTATATCTTTCAATGAGAAAATTGTACTAAACATTCTTGCCTTTTTTAGTAAATAATGCTTTCCTGTTTTAAATTGTTATCAAAAGACCTCACCAGCGAGGGTGAGGGTCGCCTACCAGGTAAGAGTACCTTCCTTTTCTCTTGCTTCTATTGTTTCTCCCTCTGCTTTCTTGACTTCCATTCCCTCTTTCTGTGTTAGAATGCCAGTTATAAGATGTCTTTGTATCTCTAAATTGATCAATGTTCACCTGTATTCTGTTTATATCAATCTTTGTTCTTTTCTTAATCTCCATAATAAGTGTTTTCTGGGTATCATTAATTATTGTGAATGCTCTTCCCTCCTTTCCCATCCTTGCGCTCCTACCAACTCTATGGATATATGCGACTGGATCATCAGGAGCATCATAATTTATGATATCCGTAACTTCAGGAATGTCAAGTCCTCTTGCAGCAACATTAGTAGCTACCAGTATGTCTTGACCGTTCTTGAATGAGTTAAGGGCCCTCTCCCTCTCTGCCTGAGATTTTCCTCCATGAAGAAGTGAAACACTTAATCCATTGTTTCTCATTGTATCTGCAATAATATCTGCCATTTTCTTGGTATTTGTGAAAATTATAGATTTCCTTGGTCTATATTGTTGAAAATAGGCCATTAACATTGCAAATTTGTTATCCTGTTCCACAACTCCATACAGGTGAGATACATTTTCCACTATTTCCTTATCTTCTGCTCCTATTCTTATGTTCCTTAAATCTCTCCTCATGTGCTTTGCTGCCAGTTCCATAATTTCTCTGGGCATAGTGGCAGAGAAGAGTAAAGTCTGCCTGCTTTTAGGAGTATGGGATAATATGAGTTCTATATCATCTATAAACCCCATATCAAGCATTATGTCAGCCTCATCCAGAACAACGTACCTTATTGATTTCAAGTTGAGCTCTCCTCTTTCTATCAGATCAAGGATCCTCCCTGGCGTGCCTACTATAATATTAGATCCATTTCTTAGAGAATTTATTTGTACGACCATTGATGCACCACCATAAACAGTGGTAACTCTCTTTTTGTAAACTGATCCAATTCTTTTTGCTACTTCGGAAACCTGAAGTGCAAGTTCCCTTGTAGGAACGATCACCATAGTCTCAAGCAAATTGTTTTTTCCCATATTATTGATTAGAGGAATTAAAAATGCTCCTGTCTTTCCGGATCCAGTTTTGGATCTTACAGTTAGATCTTGACCATTCAGAATCAAGGGAATTGTTTTTTCCTGAACTTCCGTTGGATTAAAAAAATCCATTTTATTAAGGGATGAGGTAAGTTCAGGCCTTATCCCCAGTTCGTCAAATTTCATCTATTTGTACCACAGGTGAATGCACATTTAGTTATTTAGTTTATTGTAGAGAAATATAGGGAAATAATTATTGTTTCTAATGGAATGATTTTATTTTATTATTTTGCTATCATACGATTTCTTCATAATTTTTCATTGATTTAGCGTTCAAATGGATTGAATGCTCTCTTATATTTAACCTAAAGAAACGAAGAAAGTATAATATCAGACCATTTGATAATCGTTTGAGTGATCCATAATGCCGTATAATATAGTTGTGCTTATAAAGCAGATCCCAGACCTAGAATTGATAAAAGTAAACACATCTACAGGCGATCCAATTCTTGAAGGTGTTCCATATAGGTTTGAGAATCTTAGCAAGAATGCTGTGGAAACTGCAGTTCGAATAAAAGAAAAAAATGGTGGTAAGATAACAGCTGTTCTCTTCGGGACAGATAAAGCAACTCAAGTCATGAAGGAAGCTTATGCAATGGGTGTTGACGAAGGTTACATACTAACTGGATATGTAGATAGCAACCCCAGGCTGACCGCACAGGTACTTGCAGAAAAGATAAAGCAAATTCCCCATGATTTAGTCATTCTTGGGAACCAATCTGCTGATTCAATGACTGGCCTCCTTCCAGGCATGATATCTTCTTTACTTAATGAACCTATACTTTCAAGTGCAATTTCCATAGAATTGAACAACAGAACTGTTAAAATTTCTTCGGGAACTGAGAATGAAACGCTCACCATGGAAGCTCAAATGCCTGCTGTTGTATCTGTTGCGCAGGAGATAAATGAGCCCAGGTTCCCCTCTGTGATGCAGATAATCGCAGCAGGAAGGAAGAAGATAAATATAGAACCAGCACAGATCAAGTCGGAGCCAATGAGCAAAATTATTTCTAATAAGGCACCTAAAAGCGACAGGAAGAGAATTATTTTCGAGGATGTTGATAAGGGTGCGCAGGAAGTTGCCAAAGTTATAAAGGAGGTGAACAGATGAAATTCGCAATATTTAGTGATATATCTGATATAGCAAAGCAGATGATGACCTTTGTAAGAGGGAAGGGTGATTTTTACCTTTATACCACTGAGGATAAGCCAGAATTACTTAATTATGGAGCTGCCAAGGTAATTATTATAAAAGGTGAAAAGACTCCAGAATCCATATCCGGATTTATTACATCTGAATTCAAAGAAAATAACTTTGACTATGTGCTAATCGGATCATCAGTTATAGGGAGAGATGTTGCATCTTACCTGGTGAGTAATTTGGGTCTTAATGCTTTACCTGAAGTGTACAGCATTTCCTTTGAAGGCACTGTAGTTAAAACAAAAAGGTATGGTCTAGGAGGGAAGGTTATATTGGAAGAGGAGAGTAATGCAAGAATATTTACAGTTATTCCTGGAATATCTGATGACGTACCCTCTGGAGGTAATTCACCAGAGGAAACTAAGGAAATACAAAGAGGTAGGGTTTCCATTACAGCAGTAAGTCCGAAGAAAGGAAGAGAGGTAGATCTTGAGAAGGCAAACATAATTGTCTCAGTAGGTAGAGGCATTGGAAAGAAAGAAGGTATTCAACAGATTGAACCCTTCGTAAAAATGGTCAAAGGAGAGCTTGCAGGATCTAGACCAATATGCCTTGACTACAAGTGGCTGAGCGAGGATAGGCAAGTAGGATATTCTGGTAGAAAGGTAAAGCCTAAGATATACATAGCACTCGGAATATCAGGCCAGATACAGCATATAGCAGGAATGAGAGACTCAAAGATAGTTGTAGCGGTAAATAAAGATAAAAGTGCACCAATATTCCAGGAAGCTGATTACGGAATAGTCGGAGACCTCTATCAGGTAGTTCCTAAAATTATGAGCTATTTGTAAATATTTATAAAAAAAGGGATCTAATCCCCATTTTTTTAAAAAAAATTATTTACCCTGGAAATTTGGTTTTTTCTTCTGTAGCATTGATGATATTCCCTCTTTTAAGTCCTCTGTCCCATAAATTATTCCAGCAGCCATAGATTCCATTTCTAATCCTGAATCATACGAAACATCAGATCCCCTGTTTATCAGCCTCTTCGCTAGTGCTGCAGCTATGGGAGCGACTCCAGTTGAAAGAGTTTCTGCAAATTTCAATGTATCATCATCAATACTTCCCTTTGGATAAATCTCTGAAACTATACCCAGGTTCTTTGCCTCCTCTCCAGTTATCCTCTTTCCAGTGAGTATCAGATACGATGCTCTTGACATCCCTATAAGCTTTGCAAGCCTCTGACTACCTGACCATGCTGGTATAAGACCAAGTGTTACCTCCGGGAATCCTATCTGAACGTCTGGCGTTGCAACCCTTATGTCACATGAAAGCGAAAGTTCGAATCCTCCTCCCAGGACATACCCTTTCATTTCTGCTATAACAATTTTGGGTATCTCCTGAAGCAGCTTGAATATCCTTTCACCTTTTCTTGTATATTCCACGAAATCAAACATTCCTGGTATGAACTGTGAAAGTTCTGCACCGGCAGAGAACTCATCTCCAGCTCCCGTTATAACTAGAACCCTAATTTCTTTATCATCCCATATCTCCATGATGGCGCTTTCTAGCTCGCTAAGAACATCACTATTTATAAGATTGTGCTTAGGATGGTTCAATAGAATCCTTGCAACATAGTTGTCTCTTTTCTCTAAAATTATATTGGAATATTTCTTCTCCGTCTTAACATTCGGAACTATTCCTCCAGATGTTTTTTCAGCTTTCTTTGAAGGGCCAGTTGGAAAAGCCTTTATGGATATTATTTCCTTCAATTTCCCTTCCTTTATCGTCTTAGCAGGTTCGAAAATTGTGACTTCAAATTTCTTGCTCAAATTTTCAAGCATTTTTTTAAGCTCAGCATTCGTAAGGCTCTTCGCAACAGAAATTGGACCAAATGGTCTGTTGAGGCCTAATTTTACAGCTGTTTCTATCTCATCAGGTAAAGCTACCTGTTCTTCTATCAATTTTACGGCCTCATTTATTTCAATTGCAAATATATCCATCATAGTGACATTTTCGACAGGTTCAGATTTGGGAATTGCAGCCTTACCTGAAGACCAGTCGTAGAACCCCTTTCCACTCTTCTTCCCAAGCTTCCCTTGCTTAACTAGTTCTCTAATTGAATTGCATTTCATATACTCCTTTGAAAGCGTTTCTCCGTAGTAATCCAGGGAATGTGCAACTGTATCAAGACCGACGAAATCCATTAATTCATATGGCCCCATCGGTAAGCCCTGGTTCTTTGCATACGCATCCATTTCTTCCGGTTTTTCAATATTTTTATCTATTACCAGGCAAAAGAAAAGCATGTCTGGTGCATTTATTCTGTTGACTATGAAACCCGGAGAATCCTTTAATACCCTGACAGGTGTCTTTCCTATGCTTTCTCCTATCTTAACTGCCTTTTCAAAATACTCGTCACCAGTATCTTCAGACCTGATAACTTCCACGAGCTTCATTCTATTGGCTGGATTGAAGAAATGAAGACCTAAAACCCTTTCTTTGTGCACTACGTTTTTAGCTATTTCGGATATCTTAATGTTAGATGTGTTCGTTGCAAGAATTGCATCTCTCTTGCAAACTTTATCTAGCGTCGCAAAAATGTTCTGTTTCAAATCGACTATTTCAGGAACGGCCTCTACTACAAGATCTGCATCCCTGACTGCATCCTCAAGAACGCTCATATAATTTATTCTCTTCTTGATCTGCTCATCTTCACCCTGTTTTATAATCCCTTTTTCAAGCATTTTGGCAATGTTGTCGTTAATGTATTTCTTTGCCCTTTCAAGTGCTTCCGGGAAAGAATCGTCAAGATTTACATCGTTTCCATATTGGGCAAATACCAGTGCTATTCCTCTACCCATTTCACCTGAGCCGATAACTGCAACTTTCATCCCATCACTTCCTTGCCTTCATAATTGATGATGATAGTTTCTGAACTGAAAAAATATCCCCACTTATTTTCAGCTTTCCCTGCATGAATGCCTTAACTCCGTCTAGCTTTCCAGTAAATACATCAATCAACACCTGGTCATTAGCCGTAATTGTTGCAGCAGAAGAATCTTTCTTTCCTTCGTTAACATTTATTCCGGCATCGCTAAGCTCCACGTAAAAAGGTTTTCCATCAGAGACTATAAACTGGAATGTTTTATTAAAAGACATTATTTCTTTCTTCAAATCAGGTTTACTTTCTAGGGAATTCACTGTTTCCCTCAATAAATCATAGGAACTCATAAAAAAATAATGGAATATAGCTATAAAACTTTTCTATTTACCATTCTTTAATTTCCCAGATGATATTTTAGAAGGCCACCAGTTGTATTTCTTCATAATTAGCATTAACGCTGGTATCAAAAATAGCCAAGAGACAAATGTGTCAAAGATAACTCCGACTGTTATTGAGAATCCTATTTCTTTTATTATGGCTATAGGGCTCATCACGAGAGAACCAAATACTCCTGCCAGTATCAATCCAAGGGCAAGAATAACACCAGCGTTTTCCTTTAGTGCCTCGGATATAGCATCCTCATCATTCCTTCCCTTTATGACCTCTTCCCTTGTTCTGGTGACAAGGAATATATCGTAATCAAGACCTACTCCAAAGAGTGTAACTATTACAAACAGTGGACCAAATACTATGATGGGGAGGTGAAGAATGTAATAGAATAATGCGTAGAATATTACAATAGCAGTAAGTGCAGAAGTGCCTACGTTGAACAGTAGCCTCAGAGGAGTAAGAACAGTTGACAGCTGGTATGCCAATACAGCGAAAATTATAACTGAAAGTACTTCAACAATTCTTACTGTGGAACTGGAAGTGAAATTTGAATCATCAAGAAGGCCCTGAGTTGATCCTCCTATATAATAGGGAACACCCGATGGTAAAGCGCTATCAATGAATTTATCAAATTTGCTCATAGCATTTATTGCCTGCTGGGAAAATGAAACATTGATAAAATTTATCTGTATTAAAACTGTTTTTCCATTTTTACCTATGAATGTAAGCGATTGATTTATAATTTGACCTACGGATGATGAGCTTCCAGAAAGATTGGTAACATTGAGATAATTACCAAATGGATAAGTCACTGTTGATATAGCTCCAATGTAATTCTGGGAAAGAATCTTTGATGCAAAGGAATTTAGGATGTTAAGTTCCGTTATATTAAATTTCCCACCTGAATATATGGGACTCGTAAAGTTCAATAGAACAAAATTGGGACTTAAAGGATCATAACCATATCTAGCAGCTATCTCGTAGTAACCCACTTTACCTGCATTGTTTGGAATGAGAGATAACAGGTCAAAGGAAGTTGGAGTTACTTCATATATTATCAGAGAGGATATAAATAGCAAAACAAGTGCAACAACTAAAATATTTTTGTGCTTCCTGCTTACCTGTGAAACTTTCTCGAAATTGACTAGATGCTTTTCCCTTGTAATGCGCGAATGGAACAGTCTTAAGAATGAAGGAAGGAGGGTCAAAGCAACGCCTAGTGATATAGCTATCCCCAATGCGTTTACATAGCCACCATCACCTATCAGCGGAATGTTGAAAAGAGCTAGGACCAAATAGGATATAATTACAGTTAATCCAGATGTAAAAACGGCATGACCCGCCCATTTAACAGTATTTTCAAGCTTATCTTCCCCCTTGTTCCTCACGAATCTGTTGAGTATATATACAGAATAATCAACGCTGAGACCTAGTATAAGAATTGCGCTAAGCATGGTAACAATAAAAGAGAGGGTAGTTTTCTCTATGACACCAAATATCAAGTATATTACACCCAAGGTTATTGAATATGAAATACCAAAAAATGCTAGAGGTATAAAAGCAAGAATTGGCGATCTGAAAAACAGACCTACTATTATTATCGATATTATAATCCCTATAATCAAAGACTCAAGGACCGATGAGATTGCAGTTTGCTCGACTCCATTCGCTATCTCGTCTGAGCCCGTATAATAAATATGCACCTGAGGAAATTCATTCTGAATATCCGAAATATATTGATTTATTGTGTTAACCTGTGTTGTAGAAAGAGAAGAAACGTTGAAACTTAAAACCATTAAATATCCATCGAAATTTCTAGGCACAAGAATATTGAAAAGAGAAGAATTAAATTTCATTCCGGACTGATTGTAATTTCCCGCTATCATTGTAGATATATTACCAGAAGTTTTGTTAGCAATTTCGATAAACCCTGAACTATTGGAAAAATAGAAATATGGCGATCCTCCAAATTCATTAGTTATGAATGAATTAGAGAAGAATAAAGATGATCTTGATGTACCATTGTTTAAGAAATAATTAACAATATATTTACTTCCATAGCCCAGAAGACTGGAAAGCTTGTTCAGACCAGATGATACTGAGTTTACGTAATATGTTCTGACGAAAGAGGAGTTGTTGCTTATAATATAGGAGTAATATTGATCCAGTGACATATTAAGCGCCGATGATAATGTCTTTATATCCTGGTATAAGGATGATGAGTTTAGCTCCTCTTCAAGTGTTAAATTTATTTCTTCTGAATTTCTGACAAAGTTTGAGAACTGTGTAACATTCATTCCGAAGAAATTATAAGTGAAATTCTGAATTGATGGCGATGATTCCGCGAGCATATTATCGGTAATATTCCACGATAAATCAATCATATTCCCCTTATTTTCAAAAGTCTGGTATGTCAGATTGAATATTTGAGGGCTGAATTTTCCAAACTGATCGTAAGCTAATGTTTTAAGAACGGAAGATATTATTGTATTCCTTTCAGTTATGTTTGAGTATGTAGATACGTTGAATGATTGATAAATTGTCAAGAAAAATTGCTGTTCACTTGAATTCATCATAGATGCAAACTCTTTTACTGCAGTGTATATTGAATAATTAAGCCTCGACTGAATCTCAGAAGATGTTAAATTCCAGATTTCATAAAAAAGGTTGAAATATGATAGGGATGCTTCATTCCCATCTAAATTATCAGTAACATTTAATAAATTATTTTTTACAAGAACGTCCCTTGTGGAATTGTTTAGTAACGGGTAAGTTTCCAAGGATTGAATGTAGATTTTGTAGAACAATAAAGGAATTCCATAGATCATATTTGAAGTACCAACTATTTCATTATTAGTGATATTTAGAGCAAAAGAGAAATTATTTACCGCGCCGCTTATTTTTTTATATGAATATATAAATGCATTATCAATTTTCCTAAGTGAAAATGTGAAATTGATAAAACCTTCTGTACCATTATAAACCTTAACATATCCATTTATTATTCCACTGGAAGCATTTTTTACAGAGATGTAAATTTTATAAACTCCACTTCCCACCGAATTTAAGATCTTGTTTGCAATAGAATATGGTGATAGAAGGCCAGTTACTGGGGTGCCTTTTAAGCCTTCCTTGTAAGTTGCATTTATCTGCTGCCATATATTGTAGGAAATGGATGAGTAAAATGAATTATTAATGAAAAGGACAACGGAATCGTTATTTGATGTGTTGCTCGAGCCAAACTGTGCGTTGTAAATGTTTTGTGCCTTTTGTGACATGGATGTTGTGCCGCTGCTATATACTGTGTCAACATTGTAATTTGTTATGGATGTTGAAAGTGCCGCAAAAGGGATCATTATAACTAAGGCAATTATCCATACTGCTATTATTAACTTATATCTTTTTTCTATGAATAAACCAAGCTTGTCGAATTGGTTCTCGAGCACCAAACTTAATTGAAATTAAGTATTTTATCGTTTCCGATAGAAATGCAATACTAAATATTAGAATAAATGATATGTATTTATGGAAATATTTGACAATCATGTTCATATTACTCCCGAATCCTTAGAGTATTTTGTTAATGAATTTGGAAAGAAAGGAGGAACCGGAGCGAATATAGTTAATCTTACTGAGGGATGTGAAAATACTGACTCATTTCTTGAAAAGTACAGGGAAACTGAAATCCTTGCTTCAAAAATTAAGGAGAAGGGAAT
>JAVRLO010000023.1:0-11825 GCA_031961395.1 Thermoplasmatales archaeon I-plasma
TGCTTCTCCATGGTTAGATGACTTTTGTCCCAATGTCCATTTATAGCAAATATTTTTAATGATGTATGATTTCTCCCTATAGCCGCCGTAGCTTAGTCGGTAGAGCACCCGGCTGTTAACCGGGAGGTCACCGGTTCGAGCCCGGTCGGCGGCGTAAAATTCTGCAGATGATGATATGGATACATATTAATTTGTTAGTAATGAAACGTACATAAATGGGTTTTTAGTTTTCTAATATTTATACCTATTTTTTCCTAACCATATTTTATCAGTATTTTTTATTTAATTATTATTTTTGCTAATTTTGTCATTAAAAATCTTTAAAATTATCACCTCATTGAAGACTAAAATTTTTCGAAGCAATCCAACGTCTTTCTTATCGTATCAAAATATCTTGCGTCGCTTCTTCCGTTTTAAATATTGGTTAACGTACCTTGTACAGATCTGAACTACCATCAGAAACTCATTCTGCTGTATGAATTCCGTGATACTCTTTCGCTCCCTATAGAGTTAAGATGATTTTTAGGATTATTAGTTTGTGATTCGTATATTATAAAGGTATCAATTATAATTTGATCTGCTTTATGTCTTATTTGATCGAACAGAGAATTAAATTTGTAAGATTTTTTTAGTCTCTCTATATTGAGATTCTATTTCCGCAAACTGTTATAATTCTAATAGTGATTTTTATGTATTTAATTTTGGCATAATTTTAAATAAACCTGATTGTTTTTCTTTATAACCTCTATTTTTTATTTCGCCAATCCCGGTAATATTTCACTCAATTAAAAATTATGAGAAAAAATAATTTTTAGAAGTGTCTTGGAAAGATATGGGGTCGGCCGGGTTTGAACCGACGACCACCTGGTTATGAGCCAGGCGCTCTACCAGGCTGAGCTACGACCCCCTTTCCCTTTATTATTTTAAGAATTAAAATCTTGCCGTGTAAAAAAAGTAGAAAATCAGTTTGAGCCTTTAGTTTTGTTCTTATATGCCTCCAACACATAATCAACAAAATTATCCTCCGGATATGCTCCCACGAATTGTACGTCTCCGTTGATCACTATGTGTGGCACTGAAGAAACTCCCCACTGATCAGCCCATTCAGGGAATTCTATTGCTTCTACCATCTCTCCAGTGATATTATTGTTGGCAAGTGCAAACTTGTGTGCTACTCCTACAGCCCTTGGGCAGTATGGACATGTCGGAGTCACAAAAACCTGTATCTTCATGGGAACATCAACCTCTTTGATTTTCTTCATGACCTCATCTTCTAGTTCAGGATCGTTCCTGGATACCCTTCTTATATCCTCAATCAATGAGGAAAATTCGTATCCCATAGGGATGCCAATGTATTTAATTCTTGCATCTTCTTCCTTTCCGTTGCGTGTTACTACAGTAGTAGGTGCCTTATCTATACCCCACGACTTAGCTTTATCTGAATCCAACGGAAGAACTTCTACTTTGATCATATCAGAGATTTCATTTAGCTCCTTTGCTATCTGTACCGTTTGTTCGCAATATTGACAGTCATCGTTAGAAGTGAAAATGACCAGCTTCACCTCTTCCTTAAGATTCTTTTCGAATTCTTCTTGTAGATATTTTCTATCCTTATCTTTCAATAAAGGCATCTTGCTTCACCTTGGACGGTTATTAAAATAAAGTTAATTATACTATCGGTACCTTGTATACTTAAACACAAATGTAAATAACACAAAAATACTACGTATTTAATGGAGAAACTGGTCATATTTGATATGGATGGAACGTTAGTAGATTCTGAAAACTCGATAATAAGATGTATGACGGAGGCCTCTTCAAAATTTGGATATTCTATAAAATTTTTAAAACAAAATATAGGGGTGCACAAGCTTGACGATATTCTAAAAATAAATGGAGTTAATGATAGAGATATTAAAGAGATTATGAATTCATATATAGAATGCTACTTAAATACATTCAATCTTGACACCAGACCTTATAATAAGTCTTTAGAAACTTTAGAATATCTTCAGATGAATAACACTTTAGGTGTTCTAACTCTCAAATATGAAGACCTTACAAAGAAATTACTTCAGTTCTTTTTTAAAAATATTGATTTCAAGTACATAATTGGGGGGACAAGCATATCAAATAAAACAGAAGGGTTAAAAAAGATTATAGAAATCTCAAGAATAGATAGAAGTATGATCTATTACGTTGGAGATAGGGGTTCTGACATGGAAGCTGCTTATGAGGCTGGTATAAACGGGATATGGGCTTCTTTCGGGCTGGGAAAAAAAGATACTTTCCCAAAAGATTTCAAATTTTATGTGATAGATTCATTTGACAAGTTAATAGAGATTCTAGGTAACAACTGAAAATCCTAGCCTATTTGCAATATCTTCCACTTTCTTTGCAATATTCTTATCAGCCTCTTTGTTCACATTTATTTCTAATGTTTTTTCTATGAATGATATCGCAACGTAACCCACTGTAACATCCTCAGAAGTTACAGGTTCATTTCTTGAGAATCTGCTGATTATGTCCTCGAAAGCCCATTTATCTGATGGATCTATGCTAAGAAATTCTTCAACTGCGTCTGAAATTTTATCTTCGAGCACGCATATTGTTGATCTATCTGTTATAGATAAGGAAAACATGAAAATATAACATCTCATATTTACAACTTCCTAAGCTTATATACAATATTGAAATCCTCTTTGCTTTCCTCAACCCGAAACCCTGCTCCGTTTATTATATCATTGAATGCCTCTTCATCCATTGTCCATTTCTCTTTTGGGACTATTAATAATAGTGTTTGATCCTTTTTCAGCTCTCTACCGGCTAGCCTAATTGCACCTTTAACATATATGAAGGGCTCTCCGCAGTTTAGTGCCCTTAGATCCTCTATTCTGTCAGCCTGCCCATAAGATTCCATGACTATGGATCAACTTCTTGTAGATTATACTTCTCTTACTCTATAACCTACTAATTTTCCACTTCGTGAGGTTATACTATTGCTCTAGTAGAGTTGATATCTCCTTAATCAGTTTATCCGTATTTTCTGAACTTAAATCCTTAAGCGGAAATATATTGTGTATCTCCTTTCCAAATCTTAATTTTGAAAAAGCAGCAATATAAGCCTGTGGAAAATCATATTTTCCCATTATTCTCTTCAGAATGCTCAAAGTTCTTTGCGTCTCCCTTGCTTTGTCTATATTCCCTTGAGAGAATTCCTTGAAAACTCTTACCGTTAGATCCGAGAAATTTGAGGTACCGCAGATACCACCTTTTGCACCGATCAAGAGAGATTGCAGGAGAAGATCGTCTTGTCCCTGAAGTATTACGAAATCTTTACCAAGGGCATCTACGAAGGCTGAAAAATTAGTAAAATTGCTGCTGCTGTCCTTAATCCCTACAAGATTGCTGTGCTCTTTTCTAAGTTTTAATACAGTATCTGCAGCAATGTTATTATTTGTATTCTGAGGTATATTATAAATCAAAACTGGTATATCAAGTTCCTGTAATAGTTTATCATAATATGAATATAGCGATTCCTGAGACATGTTCACGTAATAAGGCGTAACAATAGATAATCCATCCGCGCCTAGCTCTTTCGCATAATTACCCATTGTGAGTGTTTCATCGTATGAATTTCTTCCTACCCCGGCTAAAAAGTACATGTTCGCTTTCTTTTTATCCATAAAATATTCTAAGATTTTTACCTGCAATTCTACTGACGTAATCGCAAAAGCTCCTGTTGATCCCATAGGGAAAATCCCGTTTACGCCTATTTTTTCCAGATATTCTATTAATGAATCTACAGCTTCGTAATACAGATCACCGTTAGATATTGGAGTAATTGTTGGAGTAATAATTCCTTTCAATTCTGTCATAACATGAAATTTTTAACTGTTATATTTATCTTTCATAATGTTTTTACTAACATTGAAATTATCTTGCATAAATTTAAGGCCTTCCAAATTATTCTTTCTTATGAACCTTGATAAGGTCTCATTTTCTTCGTAATCAAAGACTATCCAGGTATCATTCTCAACGCTGTATGCGAACACATCTGGTTTTATAGATGATTGGGGCTTATATACTACCGTAGCAATTACTATCCTTTTGTTAGTGTTTCTTTTGATAACGTCAACTGCTGCCTCTATAGTTTTTCCAGTGTCTGCAATGTCATCAACAAGTAGAATATATCCTTCATCATCTGCAAATGAATGTTCAAAAGTCCCGATACTTACTTTTGAAAGCGGAAGACCGTCATCACTGTAATAGCTGGCCTTCAGCGGATAAATCTCTTTAGTGGATAAAAAATCACTCAATAGCCTTCCGATTACCATTCCTCCTCTTTCTATATATACTATGCTCGCTGGTTTTCCGTAATCCCTTTGGATCTGTTGGGCCATGTTTCTGGCATGCCTTTTCAAGTCCTCATACTTAAGAGCTTGAAAATTTTTCTTCTCCTGTTCAAATTTGAAAAATTCAATCCATTCTTTTGTATTCAGTATAATTCCATTTATTACTCCTGATTCCTTAAGCTTTCTTGAAACCCTTACTGATTGTGGAGCCTCTAGAGACGATTGAGCCATAATTTCATCATTTTGGAAAAGTTCTTCTGGAGTCCCGTCAAAGATTATCACTCCGCTCTTCATCACTACACATCTTCTGGTGTATTCGGCTACAAGGCTCATATCGTGGGTTATTACTATCACAGTTGTACCACCCTGATTCATTTCTACCAGTATATCCATTATTTCCCTAGACATTCTGTAATCTAACCCTGCTGCAGGCTCATCAACTATTATTATTTCCGGCTTTTTTGCAATTGCTTTAGCTATTGACAACCTCCTTTTTTCTCCTCGACTCAGAGATTTCGATAACTGATTTTTTTTATCATATAGGTGTACTTTCTTTAGAATAGTGTCAATTGCTACATCTTCATTATGGATACCTGTTTCCTCAACTACGCTTTCCTTAATCTCTTCCATAACATTTCTTCCGCTTACCTGACTGTCAGGATTCTGTTCTACAAAACTAATCATTTCTCTTAATTTTCCTTCGTTCTCTTTAGAGGAAACATCAAGTCCATTAATCTTAATTTCTCCCTCCTTAATTGGGATTTTTCCGGCTATGGCTTTAGTTAAGGTGCTCTTCCCAGAGCCATTCGGCCCTATAAGAGAGATGAATTCCCTTCTCTTAACCTTCAGATCTATGCCATTCAGAGCCCTGGTACCATCTTCGTAAGTATATTCAAGTCCTCTTACCTCTATAATATTTTCCCCCGTTTCCTTTTCTTCACGCTCAACTTTAAATCCTCTTACCCTTTCAACTCTAATCTTTTCCTCAATATTCTCATTTGTGCCAATAATTTTCATAACCTCAGGTATTTCCATGACGGACATTATTTTATCATCGGAAAAAACTTTGTTAGGTTCATCTATTGCTATAATTTCATTGTTGTGCATTACTGCTATCCGGTCTGCAAATCTAATCAAAATTTCCGGGTCTTTCTCAACTAAAATTACTGTAATGTTTGTCTTTTTCTTCAACGAATCTATAGCTTCAAATAGACCTTTTTTACCTGCAGGATCTAAATCTGAGGTTGGTTCATCCAGAATAAGAATCTTGGGTCCAGTTAGCATTGAGATCGCAATTACAAGGCGCTGTTTCTCACCTGCAGAGAGTTCAGAAAGATGTATTTTGTCAATGTCCTTATAAATATTGGCCATGCCCACCATTTCTAGGACTTCCTTTATCCTTGAATCTGCCTCTCTTTCAGGGAGTTTAGCATCATTCAACCTTGATTTCATTTCCTCCATTACTGTTTTAGAAAAAGATTGGCTCTCAGAGCTTGGAGATACTAACTCTATAATTTTAAGTAGATCTAAGTTTCCAGATAAAAATTTTCGTCCCTCTTTCTCCTCTATTCCGGAAAGCATCTGATCGTTTATGTAAACATAACCTGAGAAATATTCGTGTTCTTTTCCCTTGGGTAAATTTATTTTATATGGAATTATTCCAGCTAAAACATAACATAAAGTTGTTTTACCAGAACCTGTAGTTCCAGTAAGACCAAAGAATTCCCCCTCCTTTATTTTTAAGTTAATATTATTAAGGATATATTTGTCGTGGCCTGTAATGACCGGGTATTTCCATCTCAGATTTATTATTTCAATTATGTTTCTCATGCTTGGAAAGTAAATAAATCATAAGATTAAAAGAATGCTGATATCCATTGATTTTGATTTGATCGTTAACAGTATAAAAAATTAATAATGAATATTATAAAATTCAATCCAGACCGGCAAGGCTTTTGTCCTTGGTCTCAAATCCTCTTGAATGCCACATGAGCGTAGCAGCCAAGGCTATAAGGAATATGACTGTAATAACCGCCATCGATGTGTTGAAAGCGATCGAGAATACACCAGAAAGAAGGACACCATTTATGACTCCTGCGGAAACCCATACGACCATTCTTACTGTCGATATGTAAATCCCTCTCTTCTTTGTTGAGAAAAGCTCCGGCTCCAATATTGCTCTAACTCCCCACGTAATTTCTACAGGGACGAACAGTACTGTCATTATTGCTAAAAGAGCAAAACCGGCTTTACTTCCGGTAATTGCCTCAAATATCCAGAGCCCTAGCCAGAGAACCAGTTGCAGAGCATAGCTAACTATCGCGAATGTCTTTCTATCAACCTTTGGAACTACCCACAATGCTGCTACGATTCCAACAACAACCATGGTAAACCCGCCGATAAGTGGAATCTCGCTAGCTATGGCGGAAAAATAAGCAAATGATACTCCATACGTGATATATACAAAACCAACGTCTTGGGCTATTCCTATTATAATTAGTATCAAGAACCTCTGCAATATGCCTCCCTTGGGTTCTACTAGGTCAGCATTGCCATCTTTCTCTTTCCATGCGTCGCTTACATCTATTTCTCTTCTGTGTTTAACAGCACTCCATGGCAGACTTTCTTCAACAAGAAGCCACGCTACAATAAGAGCTATAATAGGGCCAATAAACATTAGGGATATAGCTATAGTATCTTGATATCTACTCAAACCTAATATTATTGGTATAAAAACTAGGGCCACTCCAACATTGCCGAAATTCTGGGTTATTACAAGAAGACTTCCTCTAGTTTTTGCTGATGCTTGCTCTGCCATCATTGCTAGAATGGGACTCTCAAGGCCTATAGCTGACATGCCCACCAGAATGAATGAAATCATAAGTGCTACTATATTAGACGAAGCAATTACATATATCACGAGGCCAACAAGAAGAATGCCAATTGTTAGCATAAATGAAACTTTCCTGCCCGCATAATCAGCTAGAAAACCCGCAATGAATGCACCGATACCGCCTGCAATGAAAGGTAAACTGTAACCCAGGAATGCGAGATTCGAAGGTATTACCCCCGTAATGGCAGCAACTGGCCCATAACTTTCAGCAACTCCATATACCAGCATCCCCATTCCGAGAGCAACAAGGGCCGCCCACGGTATTTTTTGATTGATGTTTGAACTATTTTCTTTTTTGGTAGAATCAGAGACATTTTTCGGTGCTGAAGATAATACTTCCTTTCCAGAAACGTTACTTTCTATAGGATCTGAACTACTCATTTCTAATCCTATATTAGTAATTAGAGGAGCGATTTAAGCTTTCTTACCATTTAAGTGGTCTAGATTATAAATGCGTAAAAATATAATATTTTGAGCACTATATTTAATCTAAGCCCTTTTAATTGTTATTGTAACATAGTATTTCTTCAGAAATAAGGAGGCATTAACATTTTAAGAAAAAACAGATTCTGCCAAGAATATGGCTTCTTCCAGGCTCCTAGGCCTTGTAAGAAATAAATCTGTATTCGC
The DNA here is from genome assembly GCA_031961395.1 of Thermoplasmatales archaeon I-plasma. GTDB lineage: Archaea > Thermoplasmatota > Thermoplasmata > Thermoplasmatales > JAGDXO01. The sequence continues at coordinate 7,879 of JAVRLO010000023.1, forward strand.
AATATCAATGGTAGAGCTTCTCAGGGTCATGGGAAGATCTGGCACCTGGATTTTTATACCTATTTATCTGATAACAGAGAGGCTTGTTCCATTTATTGATATAGGAATACTATTTCTTGTTTCTTCTTTAATTTCAATACCTGTATCTTTATTTGGTGGATATCTCGTTGATAAGGTTGGAAGGAGGATTATTGCCATCACCTTCCCACTTTATTATATATCTTTAATATTCTTTTTGATGTTTTTAGATATTTTTTATAATTTTTCTCTATTTATTATATATTTTACATTTATAGTTCTTATGCCTCTAGGTGGTTTGCAGGAAGTTACTGATAATGTTATGATAACTGATGCCACTATTGAATCGGAAAGAATAGATGCATTCAGTATTGTTAGGATTTCCGCAAATATTGGATTTTCAATAGGTCCCGCTTTATCATGTCTGGCGCTCTCATATAATTTTGAAATACTTCCTTTGATCCCCCTGTTTGGCGAGATAATAGGATTTATTTTGTATTTCAAAACTATTAGAGATAAAATAGTTACATCTATTAAGGAGAGTAGATTGATTTCATTCCCGCACGGAGATAAAAAAATTTATGATGATAGCGCTTATACTTTCTGCAAGCTCGTTTTCTCTAGGACCCTGGGCTTACATTCTTTCACAATTTCTCTCTAGTGTAGATAAGATAAGTTATTCTCTTATAGGAATTATTTTCGCTACCAATGGCATAGCTGTGATAGCTTTTCAGCTGCCTGTAAATAAGGTGCTTTATAAAATGGAAGAAATGGTAAGGGTATCTTTGGGCCTAACCATATAATCGACTACATTCTTTATATTCGCATTAACTAAAAATGTTGTTCTTTTAGTGTTAAATGTAATTATTTTGACCATAGGCGAAAATGTAATATCCCCTGCTTCCAGAAGTGTTATATGCAAGATCGCCCCGGAAGATAAAAGGGGTCAGTATTACGGTGGTTTTTCTCTGGTAGATAATATTATTGGACCTTTTTCTCCACTTTTGTATGAATCTCTGCTATCAATATTCTTCAAGGAACCTCTAATTCTATGGGGAATTGCCAGTATAATATGCTTATCCTTGGCCTTATTGATTATTACTTTCAGACTCACCAGGAAGATCTGATTTCTCATCCACTATTTCTCTTATATCTATTTCACCTGGCGGAAGGATAGGATATATCATCTCTTTTTCAACATTCAGTATATCTGAAATTTTATTAACTATCTCCTCCTTACCGTTTCCGGGAATTATTGTAACCTTTTTTCCATTAATAGCCGATGGAGGGGCTGAGACCAAGTAATTTCTGTTTTCATATAACTGAAAACCGATCGAAAGTTCCAGTTCAAGATGCGTTACATAATTTTTCTTCCCTCTGATTATCCAGGCTCCTCTCGCCAAGTATTCTCCTGTTTCGGGTGTTTTGCTTACCTGGCTTTTGGTAACATAATAAACAGCTCCGTTGCCAAACCTTGCGTTCCATGCTCTCGACATACACCAGGCAAACTGGGCAGCTTCCATAATGCTTTTTTCACCTATGCCATTCTTATTCTTCAATATCACGGACGGTGCCCCGTGAATATCAGCATGAAAATATAGATCTTTTTCATCCATGTATTTTTTCACAACAGAGTCATTAGTTTGAGCATCTTTTCCTGCAAGGACCAGGTTCCCCTCACTAGTTACAAACCACCTGTAATTTGTAAAAATCCTATTTAGCTTTACTTTCTCTTTTTTAGACGATTCTCTTTTTATATTATTTTCCTCTACGCTTACTCTTGAAAGTTTATCCTTTATTTTCTTTGCAGAGTTAAAAAATTCACTGGCATTTTCACCTGCTGATAAATTCATTTTAAGCGGAATTTCTTTGTCCTCTTTTATATATTTCACAAGACCTTTGTCGTAGTCAATCAGATTTCCCTCTAATTTATTCATCCTTGCCAGGCTAAGAACAGTGTCAATTTCATGCAAATTCTGCATTATAATTTCCCCATACAATTTCAATTTCTCCATTTCTTCCTGCATCTTCTGTATATCCCTTTTTATAGATTCCACTTTGGAATTACCATATTCAAGAGACTTTTCATAAACGTATCTTAAACCTTCCTCGATGCTCATTATCTTAGGAATATCATCCAAACATTTACTTTTCCAGATAAAGAACCTATCTTCATATACGTACAGTTTTCCATCTTCTGATTCCCTTAAAAGTTCAAATATTAAGCTCTTCAATTTATCTAGATTTATAATTAGGTCACTATTATTTCTAATATTATTCCCCAAAGCACATATTATTTCTTCTGAATATTTTGACAAACCTATTCTTGCACCCAAAGTTCTAACTGGTTCTGCCGTCGATTCCAAAATCCTCTTTTCTAATGAAAATGATTCTGATAAAATATCAATTGTATCTGGTTCTACGTAATTTTGACCCTTTTCCAGCAAGACTCCCTTCCTTTTTATCTTTTTCTTTATGAATATTATATTCCCCCCTTCTGTGACATAAATATTGCCCCCGCCCATCATTTCAAGAATGATCTTCTTTTCCTGGCCTTCTATTACGATAACCCTATCCGTGCCCATTTGTCTTATAGAAGAGATTTGCATGTTTTCAATTGGCAACAAATTTTTCTTTCCTTCTATCATATTTTCAGATGAAATAAAAAAGAATTCATTGTTCATAAAATGCAGGTATGAAGAACCTAAACCTGATTTTCTAAATTTTAGTGATAGGTTATTCTCGTCTATGTAGCTTTTTTCTATATATCCCCCTTCGTACTTTCTCAGTGCAGTTACGATTGCCCTGATCTCAGCAAAAGTTATACTCGGTTTCATTATATCCTGATCTCCATTTGATCATTGTATGGCATTAGGGCTTTTATGTTGCTTTCCTTGAATCCGCTTTCTCTCAATATTTCGTGAACAGTTTGAATTGCAAGTTGTGGAGTGTTATTAATCTTTGACAGATGGGCAAGAATTACTTTTGTTTCCTGATCTATCACGTTCCTGAGAATATTACCTGTTTTTAGATTCGAAAGATGACCTCTAGGATCTCTAATCCTTCTTTTTAATACCTCTGGATATGGCCCCTTTTCCAGCATGATTGGATCATGATTTGCTTCTATGATTATAACGTCACATTCTCTCAGACGCCTATTGAGCAATTGGTTTCCCTCGCCTAAGTCTGTTACTATAGCCATCTTATTATTTCCTTCCTGAACTGTGTAGGCAACAGGGTGTCTTGCATCGTGTGATACCCTGATTGCATCTATTTGAAGATCGCCTATTTCTACTTCTTCACCCTCCTTTATGAACCTATCTATTTCTACCCCCATCTCCTGCTTTATTCCATAACCTCCTCTCTGATCCACATAAATATCTGATGTTTCATACGTTCCATATACTGGAATACCTGTTCTTTTCTTAAAAGTATGCACTCCGGAAGCGTGATCTGTATGCCCGTGAGTAATAAAAAGTGAATTTATATCTGAAACTGTAAATCCTCTTGATTCCAAAGCTGATTCAAGCTTCTTGAATGATATTCCAAGGTCAATAAGCACGCAATATTTATCACTGCATACCAGCGTAGAGTTACCAGAACTCCCGCTGGCGATGGATCTAATTATCATATGGACTGGCGGGGATTCGAACCCCGGACCTCCTGCTTGCGAAGCAGGCGATCTTCCGCTGATCTACCAGCCCCTTATCGATATCACTCCCTTATTTTTCTAGATTTGCTTGATATTTCCTTGTCCTCGTTTTCATACTCTTTGTATTTTATAATATCGTAAAATTCGGACCTCGTAGCAATTTTATCCATCATTTCCCTCTGTGTTCCTTTTTCCTTAAGTTCTCTGTAGATGCTATCCATTGCCTTGATTGCTGCCCTGAATGCTGTCAAAGGATATATCACTATCCTGTAGCCCA
>JAVRLO010000024.1:0-11683 GCA_031961395.1 Thermoplasmatales archaeon I-plasma
TTATCGAGACTCCTGCAGCAAGAGAACTTGTGAACAAGTTCCTGAATAAAACGAAGTAAAATATAAAGCTAGACTAGAGTTAAAGAAGGCTTCCCAGGGATTGCTCTCTTTATTCTATCGATAGGAACTGTTCCATTTATTTCAATCCTTATTCCAAGCATTTTTTCCATATCCTCTCTGTATTTATTCAGAACTGAGACTTCATCTCTTATCTGAGGATTTAAGTCCCCCTTCTTTATTATTTGGGCTAGGAATTCTCTCTTATCGCTTTCTATCTCCCTCATAATATTCTTTCCTTCTTTTCTGTATCTATCCCATATATCCCATTTCCACTCTTCCGCAGTGTTGATGACTAATTTAGTATGATTATCCTGCGAAATCTTTATTATATTCCTATAATCTTGAACTATGGACTCCACGAATTCCCATTCAATTTCATATTTTTCATATGATTCATCTGCTTCAGGATATTTACTCAAGCTCGCGTAATCTTTGTTCCCATAAATGTGATGTATTTCCTCAGATAGATATGGCATTATTGGGGAAAGTGATAGGGCCCACCTGTCCATAAATTTTTTTAATACTTTAAGCATTCTCTCCGTTCCGCCAAAAATTTCCAGGTCTCTAACATCGTTCATTGTATTGAAAAAAAGTTCTACGGATGCGTCCCTGATTCTCATAGTTTCAAAAGATTTCTTTGCCTTTTTCAGTCTTCTGTTAAATCTAGCAATAAGCCATAGATCTTTTTCATCTGGTTCACCGGATATTTCATTTGCTCTTATAGCTAAATCGTAGAAACGTTCTATCTTTTTTGCATAGTTTTCCACTTCATTAGATCTCCAGTCGACGTCATACCACACATCTGCGTTTGATGATAGATACAATCTAAAAAGATCAGCTCCATATTTTCTTTTGACGGTGAGCAATGGAATTACATTACCCTTGCTCTTAGCCATCTTTTGTCCTTCAGAAATCACTATTCCTCCTGTGGATATACCTGCAGGCCAATACTTTTCAGGGAATATTGCAACATGCTGAAACAGATAGAATGTAAGATGATTTGATATGTGAGGATAGCTTGTATGTCTAAGATCAACTGGGTACCAGAAATTAAATTCACGTCTTGCCTTTTCTGCTAATTCTTTAACCTTTTCATCCTTTCCTTCCAGTGTGCCTGTTCCAAGAAATATATAATCAAAAATAGAGTTGTCCAAATTATCAAAACCTATCTCCCTTAGGTATACTATAACAGGATAGAGTGCAGTGTATATAGTAGAATCACTTAAACTTTCTATTATCCATTCTGGATCCATGGGAAGTTTAGTCCCAAGGCCTCTTCTCCTGGCGCATGGTCTCTCCCTGATCCAATCAATCATTTGTTTGAATTGTGTTTTAAGCGGTTCAGGCTTAAGATCCATTTTTTCTACAAGCACTCTTACTTTTTCCTTCCATTCTTCCTTGGAGTAATCAATAAACCACTGACCATTGATTATTGCAACTATGACCCTGTCACCATCCCTAGTAAATGCCTTCCGTGAAGTCTCGTAAAATTTTATTGCAATTTTATCTGTTGAAATGAAATCGTTTACTATTATTTCCTTTACTTCCCTAACAAATTTACCAGCATACTTCCCTCTTATTATTTTCCCGTGATAAAATTCCTTCTCATAAAGATATTTAGTGGCCTCTTCGAGATGATCTCTGTCATCTAAACCAGAAATATTGAATTTTTTAATTATGTCTTCCATGCTTTCTTCTTCCAGATCTATTACCTTTATGGGTTCGACCTTAATTCCAGCCTCTTTCAAAGCTACATAGTCCCATATCGAATGATATGGGACGGAATAGACTATGCCAGTTGCATTGTCTGGATCTACGAATCTACCTTCCACTATAGGAATCGTTCTTCCATGAAGAGGTTCCTTGACTTTTTTGCCTATGAATTCCTTTCCCTTCATTTCTCCTATTTTTTCAATTTTCAATTGATGCTTCAGCTTGAAAAAACCTTCTTTGCTTGCTACGAACTCTTTTCCATTATAACTAAAAAGGTAATAATCCGCATCCGGATTTACGAAAAGATTAGTCACTCCTTCTAATGTTTCGGGCCTTAGCGACGACGCAAGTAATGTTATATTATCAAGTTTAAAAAATACTGATACAAATTCAATTATCGATACTTTGTCAGTATCGCCCTCCTGAATGTCATCTTCCCCCACAGGATTACCATCTGCCGGGGAGTAAAGAAGAGGGTAATCACCCTGCTTCAGGTATCCTTTTTCTTCAAGTTTTTTGAATTGCCATTCCACAAATTTGTTATAAATTTTTTCACCTGAATTGAATTGTCTAGTCCAATCTATTGAAAGCCCCATATTTTTAAAATCATTTATTATTTTACTAGCGAAATAATTTGCTATATTTTCAGGCTTTGCAAATTCCTGAACTTTCTCTGGATTATCACCATATAATTCAAGATATGATTTATAGAGCTCTATTGTCCCCTTATCGCCTCTTTCTATTTTTTTGCTGAAGGCCAGTATAGGTGTCCCAGATATATGGAAAGCCATAGGGAAGAGTACATTGTACCCCTCCATCCTTTTGAATCTTGCAAAAATGTCTGCAATTGTGTACGTTCTTCCGTGACCTATGTGAAGCGCTCCATTGCAGTATGGATACGGCACAGTAATGAAAAACTTTTTTCCTCCTATGCTTGGTTCAAATATCTTATCCTTATCCCATAAATTTTGCCATCTGTACTCAATATCTTCATAATTATATACCATTTAACCACCTAGATAATCATAACTGCAGCAGCTATTACAGTAGTCCATTCATTGACTCCTCTCACAACCGCTGAGGCTGTGACATTATTGGTCATAAGGATCGCATCATTCAATTTGAATTTCCCAGTTTCCTTGTCAATTTCTAGATATGAATCAAGGCCCATAGTGCTTGCAAGCATTTCTGCTGCAAGGCTTTCTGCGAACTTTCCAGCAGATTCAGGAGTTTCTCCGAAGCTATGGTGTTCACTTAGATACCCGTACATTGTTCTATTCCTTGGTATAGCAAGGCCAACAGATGCTGTAATTAGCCTTGATAGTTCATTTGAACTGTTTCTCGCAAGGACTAGGAATAATATTTGACCTGGCTTGAGCTCACTCAGACCTTCTTCCCTGTCTACGATTTCTGCATATGGCGGAAAAATAGAACTAACTTCAACCAGATTATACTTTGCGATTCCGGCATCCCGTAACGCATTTTCAAATGAACCTAACTGACTCTTGTGAACGCCTATACCCTTTGTGAAGAATACTTTCCTGGGAATCATGTTGAACATTGGAAGGTTATAATTAACTTACTTTAATTCTTTACTATTTGCTATTTTCTACATTTGGGAATTAAATTTTCATAGTAGATTTATAGATATTTGAACTACCAAATGAAATCATTATTATTTATCCTTAATATTAAAAAAGTATTTTATAGGCGGTAATATTGAAACTTAAATGCCGGCACTTTCTAGCTTATTCAAAATACTAATCGTCGGACCCAAAGGTTCTGGAAAATCAAGTTTACTCTGCAGAATGGCATATAATTCATACGGAGATTGCGCATTGAGTACTGGTCAGTTTTATAGAACAAATTCAATCAGTGTCAATGGTAAGGCGGTAACCCTTCTTTTAAAGGAAATAAACGTACTGCCTACTTCAGAGAAAACTGCTGCATTTATTGTTGTTTTAGATTCAAACAATGAGCTTGATTATAATCAGCTTCCAAACATACTTGAAATGATCGGTAAAAAAAATATAATTATAGCCATAAATAAATCAGATCTCCACTATAGCGCATCATTCTGGATAGATGATGTAATTAAGATTGTTGGTAATCAAAAAATTCCTGTAATTGCAGTTTCAGCTAAAAGTGGTGAAAATGTTGAAAAGCTTCTCGATCTTCTTGCAAAAACGGTGATTTCCTGAAATGTTTACCGGTTTCAAAAAAGGTAAACGTGTTTTATTTGCAGATCCAAAAGTGGCCTCTACCTTAAGAAATAAAGGTTTTTCTGGTATTAACAGAGGGGAAAAGCTATCAGTTGATATGATAACTGCCTATTTCCTTTTTTCCAAGAAAAAGGCAAATGTATATGATCAGGGGAGAATGCTTGAAGATAATGATTTTATAAATATTCTCGGAAAAGAGTTATACAAGTATTATGCATATAAATTTCTAAGGGAGAGAGGTTACAAGCCAGCTGTAAAAAATAACTCTTTGTATCTAAAAAATAAAAGAGTTCTGGTAACAAAATATCCAGAAATAATTGCATTTAACACCATTAGAAATTTAAATAATTTACTGGTTGTAGTTGATGATGAAGGAGAATGCATCCTCTATGAATTAGAAAGAATCAGATTACCAAATCATTTATTAAATACGAAAGGCCCGGACAATAGAAAAGGGGATTTTAATTATTTGGTTAAATCTGGGTCTAAATATGGTTCTGATTTCAGAATTTATGAGAAAAATAGTACTCACGCGAAATATCTCATGAGTATTGGAGACTATATAAGTACAAGAGACCTAGTTGCTAGAGTTAGGGTTGCACACTCAGTAAAAAAGATATACATACAGGCTTTGCAAAAACCGTCAAATAAATATTTTGGAATAAAGTGGATCAGCGTATGATCCTCTGATACGCAGGAAATTTTTTGAGCTTGTTTCCACAGTGAGGGCATTCCTCAATATACTCATCATATATTCTACCACATCCCTCACATTTATATTTCCATTTAACTGTATTTCTTATATTCTTAGATTTAAAGGATTCATATTTTAGGCCCAATATCTTGCTTGTATTCTGTATAGCAAGATCGTTTGTGAGTATTGTTGCCGAAATCTGGATTGCAAGAGCAATTACGTCAATATCCGTAGGACTTAATTGACTGTAATCACCAGTCTCTTTTGCCTTTTCTTTTACAATGTATAAGAATTCCTTTTTTGGATTCATTATTCTCAGAAATTCAGATCTCAGATCTATAGACTGCTTCATCCTTCTTCCTTTTATTTCACTCATTACAGATTCTGTTGTATAATAATCGTTTCTGGAATCAGGGAGAAAACCGTAGAAAAAAGATGATGTATCAACTACTACCTTCATTTTTACTCCTATAGAATTTGCATTCCATCCTAATTAAACATACTTCGCACTTAGGATTTTTCGGCTTGCATATATTTTTCCCAAATTCCACAAGATATGAATTTACTTCGTTCCACTTCTCCACTGGTATTTTGGATTTTAGTTTAATCTCCATCTCTTCTGGGCTCTTTACTCTTATAACGCCTATTCTTGAAAATACTCTGAAAACGTGAGTATCAACAGCGAGTCCATTTCCTCCTAACCCATATGATATCACAATGTTTGCCACCTTTCTTCCAACTCCAGGTAATTTTAACAATTCTTCCATTTTTTCTGGAACCATGCCTCCAAAGTTATCCACTATAATTTTTGAGGTCTCTATTATATTTTTCGCTTTTACCTTATAGAATCCAACTGGCTTTATTAAAGATTCTACGTCCCTTTGATCTGCAACTGATAATTCATTGATAGTTGGATATTTACAGAATAATCTCAAGCTAGCTCTGTCAGTAACCTCATCTTTTGTCCTCGTAGATAATATGCCTGTTATCAGTATCTGCCACGGATCTTCCCATAAACCTCTATGTGGTTGTACCATACTCTCGATTTCATTTAATATTTTTAGTAGGTTGTTCAATATGCACAAAATTAGATTTCATATTAAAATTAAGCGCTTAATGCCTATTATCCGTTCAAAATGGTTATTTATACCTAAGAAATATTTTAATAAGATGTTATATATATGCACTCATGGAAAAGAAAAATAGGGGGGTTCTTCCAATTTCCAAAATACTAGTTGCAATTGACGGGTCTAAACCATCTATGAGGGCTCTTGATATGGCTATCAGTATTGCAAAACTTGTGAAGGAGATGGAATTAAATATAATTCTTGTTGTACCTTACCCGGTTCAATACATTACAGGAGAAAATCCAACAGGTGATATGACTCTTCTCGAAAGGCTCACTACACTCAAAGAAAAGGGCGAAAGTATCCTTAATCAAGCTAAGGACTACGCTGTTTCTAATGGAGTTATGAATGTTCATGTATTCCTCCGACAGGGGGACCCTGCCAGGGAAATACTGGAAATTTCAAAGGACACTAAACCTGATCTAATTGTAATAGGGAATAGGAGAAGAGGTTTCATCAGAGGGGTATTCCTTGGTTCTGTAAGCCAAAGAGTAGCAGCCAATTCAGAATGTGCGGTATTGGTTGTAAAATAATTTTTTATATTTGATATCATTGTTTATTATGAAAGAATTTTCCAATTTCAGCCTAAATGAAGGGGCTCATGTAAAAATATCATTAAGGGCGGGAAATGATGTGAAGGTCCTAGAAGGGACTTTTATGGGTCTGTCAGATACTATGCAACCTCTTGTATATATTAAAGATGGCAACAAGAATTATCTAATAAATATGCTTGACATAATCTACATAGAGACAGAAGGTAATCTTGAAAAAGTAGAGAATGCAAAGAAGATGGATTATCTCGTTTAAAATTAAAATTCATTCTTTATGTTTAGAATCATTTGAATGTTTCTATTACTTATATTGATTGAAACATGTTTAACCATACTTTACAATTGGGTCGAACAGCCTTTTTTAAATTATTAAAATATCCTGTGGATTGCTCATATTTCATAAAGGTAAATTAAATTAGCAACTCAAAGCTTCAGAAGGATATAGTAACGTTGCATAAAATTTTTTTATTATATTTTGATATCTATTAGTTGAGAATAGCCATATATACTAAAGATTTCAGAGTCTATTACAGATTGATTTCACTTTTTAAGAAAATGAATGTATCATTTTATTCGTTAACAGATAGAAATAATTTGAGAGGATTTGACATTGTTTTTTCCGATACTGATTTAAAAGAAATAAACGTTATTGTTACTGATGGTTTTAATGAATTTAGAATAAGGCAATTGATTTTTAGCAAAGATTCTAAGAATATAACTGTTGGTATAGATCCAGGCCCATCACCGGGGATCGCTACGCTAGCTGATAACCAGGTAATTGATAGAAGAAATATTTATAGTTTCGAGGATCTCAGAAAGTATGTGCAGGATGTTTACAACCAGTGTGAATATAGTACTTTTAAGATAAAGGTTGGAAACGGAGATAAAGTAAATAGAGATAAAATTATAAAATCGCTAAGAGGATTTCATTTCATATTGGTAAATGAGAATGGTAGTTCAAAAACAATAAAAAGAGGAAAAGATTGGGAAGCTGCCATTAATATAGCTCTAAGTGATAAAATAATGTAATGTTATTTTTTCCACTTTGGCTTTCTCTTTCTTGAATAATATGCACCTATGAACATAACGGCTACTATTATTAGAAGGAATCCGATTATTCCAGCGTAGATATAATTCATATTTGGATTCCCTGATTGTATTTGTATTGAGTATTCTGGTCCATTCACATATTTTACAATAGGATTATTTATGTTTATCGAGACTGAATATACACCCGGGCTAAGCGTCCCTGATAACCATCTATAAGTGACGTTTTGAGTGGAATTCGCTGTTAGGTTAACAGTGGATGATCCTACATAGTTCCCATTGACATAAAAAGATACGTTCAGATTGTTTATTGCGTAACTAGATGGATTTCTTAGAACTGCGTGAAGGAGTGTGTATTTTACAACGGCCACATTTACGGTTTCATTATAATAGAATACTGAACTTCCTATTAGTGCTCTCAGTTGAAAGAAAAGAGTCATCGTTGTTGGAACTGTTGGGGCTGTCATTGTGAATGTTATGGGTGCAAAAGTGCCATTGATGTACTGCGGGCTTACCGGCGAAGCACCTGTGAGGTTATATCCTGATGGTATCATTACAAGCTCATATTGTGTGAAAATATGTTGCACCGTTACGGTATAGGTGAAATTAGAACCTACTGCAACTTCTGAGGGACCTGTAATGGTGAAGAAGCCGTTGTTAATAGTAGATGCATTAGCAAAAGTATCCACAGCTCCTATAGATAATAAAAGAATTATCGCAAATGCTACTATCATTTTGTTCATGCCCTTGCTCGCCTCCTAAAGAGAATCATTGATATACCTACAGCAATGACAATGAAAGCAGCAAAACCATAAATATAATAACTCTGGACTGTAGCTGAAAAGTTCTGAAGATCAGTTCCCTGTACGCTTACGTATTTAATTGAAAGAGCGGGCAATTGAGGAACGACCTTAACAACTTTACTGTAATTCATGTAGGAAATCTCAACGTAAATTGTGGCACCATTTATAGAATTGACTGATTTGCCACTTATGTCTATTGTAGTATTGTTGAAATTTGATGGTATTAGGGATACTGTATAGGTATTTTGACCGTTAATGGTAACATTAAGGCCCGCATTCAAAAGATCAGCGGAATTTATTACAGTTACATTTATTTCTGTCTTGGAATTACCATAGTTTGTTATCTTCATAGGAAGTTTTATAGTGCTTCCAACTATCTGTCCGCTAACATTGTTTACCTGCATATCCACATCATATAATGAAGGGACAGTTACATTGACACTGATATCTTGATAAGTTGACCCATACATTACTCTAAAGCTTAAAGGATATGTTCCATTTGGCTGACCTGCAGGCGCCTGTATGTAAATTGTATCAGTACCTATTGAATAAGGTAGAACTGTCACCTGACCACCTGAAATTTTGAAAGTTGATGCATTTTCAATATTGAATGTTAAGGGTATGTTAGAATTACTCTCAATTATGAGCGGGAAGCTATAATTCTGATTAGGCATTATAATTGGAGTTCCGGCCATTGATACAAAGTTAACGTTTATGACCCTTTTTATCAAAAGATTGAATGATGCAGATGCAGCTTTATTGATTTCTATACTTTGTGTGAAGAAGTAGCTATTTATTCTTCCATAATAGGTGCTATTCACACTTCCTGTGAAATTATATTCTCCACTTGGAAGATAAATAGTTCCCATTGGAGATATATATAAATTCACAGGACCCTTTATGGCAATAGGTCCACTGTATGTTGTATTGTTTAAGTAAGTACCATAAGTTACCGGATATGCATTCTCGAGGGATACATTAACATAAGATACCGTATTATTTATAGTGAAATAATCCAGTGCCGCGTAATTACCATATTCTATATATATAGCATAAGATCCATATCTAAGGCTCATAGGTGAAGAACTAAGTATTCCACTAGCATTCTGCGGACCCTGGAGCATAAATCTGGCTCCAGAAACTTTAGAACCTGCAAATAAAGGATTGATGTGAACATTGGATACTAATTTTATAAGAGTAGCGTTCAAGTATATGTTTTCATTTGAAGTGATGTACACAGATTTAGAGGAATAGTATACAAAGGAGCTGTTATAATAACTTTTTACGCTGAAATCATAATAACCAACTGGAAGGTACCCTGACGTTTCATTCCAACCGATAGTTCCTGAAACTGATGTTATCAAAATATTTGAGTAAATATTGGAAATAACATTGACAAGGAACGCATTCTGTAGGCTTGGATATAGGGTTGTGTTTTCAGTAAGGTTGATGGTCTGAATAACTGCCTGTGAGCCTGAATATTCGTATAGAGTATAAATACTCGGAGAAAGCAAGGATGCAGGAGAGCTTGAGACCAGCTTACCATTTTGGAATAATTCCACATTTCCTCCTGTGCCTATGAATAAAAATGCCTTTATAGAAAGGGTCGTAGAAAGTAATTGATCGTTGATTACAGGTTCAATGGTTATCTGCTTTAATGATGTTGTTATCAGTAAATTGTTAGACTTGAATTGCAGGTTGTATGTTCCTGGAATTACATTTATTGACAGAGAGTTCAGATTTGATAAATTGAATGAGTATGTCTTCGGGCCCTTCATGATCATTGTGATATTATAATCACCAGAATAGTTCAATTCAACGTTAACCCTTACAGGAAGTACTTTAAGAGTGATATTTCTTCCGTTGATACTGTTAACTTTATATCCGGGTGTTACAAAATTAACATATTCTGGATTAACTCCATCAGGTAAATAGAAGTGATATTCACTACCCTTTGTGACAGGGTATTCAAAATAAGGTTGCCCTCCAACTATGGCCACTGCGATGCCACTAACGTCAGTGCTATTTAATGATACATTTCCTGTATAAACGTAACCTCTAGTCCCCTGAAGTGGGAGGTTATTCTGAACACCTGAAATGTAGTAACTTTCCGATGCAACATAAAGGGTGGAGTTAAATGTGAAGTATGAGTAGAGTCTATATTCTCCAGCCGGAAGGTAAACAGAATAGAAACCAGTTGAATTTGTCATTATTTGGAGGAATCCAGTGCTATTAATAATGTAAACTGGGGATAATGAGGCTGGATGATTATTATATTGGATAAATCCACTAACAAGAGTTGCAGGTTGTAACGATATATTTTCATTTACGTTATTGGATATATTCAATTGACCAACGTATGAATAATGTTGACCACCGTAATATGCACTGATGTAGAAAGAATATACCGATGGATTTAAGTGAATTGTAACAGCACCAGAATTAGATGTGAATAAAACTCCTCCCTGACTTGTATTCAATTCATTTTGGTATTTTATTGCCGCACCTATTGCTTTACCGTTAATATCAATGTTAAAAGTTAAAGAATAATATTTTGTGTATTCTACCGTATAGTTTACGCTTTCTCCATTTTGAGGTATGCTGACTGAAATATTATCTGAGTAAATTCCTCTTGAAGCCAATAAATTATACGTACCAGCAGGGAGCTTCAGTGTTTCCTGGTATGAAGATGTGCTAATATTTAAGCTGAAATTATTCCTTGATAATATTATATAATTTTCGCTACCCGTCTGTACTGATTTTGAGATATTCAATTTTAGAGTTCCATACGGTATTGCGATATCCTTAGATACCTGGCTTGATGATACTGTAACATTCGTTATGTTATAGTACCACTGTCCGTATATATCTGCAGATATATTATATGAATAAGGTGCTATATCTGGTATGTAATAGCTCCCGTTTGCAGTGGTATTAATTTCATAGGATGAATTATACGTTGAATTTCTCAATAAAATAGTCCCATTTACAGCAATGTCTGTATTGGGAATAAAGTAACTGGTATTTGCAAGATTTAGATAAGCAACTCCAGTTATGCTGTGAGTTGGAATAACAAAATTGTGGGTTATATTCCAGGTTGGCATACCTGTTGTTGTGTAGCTGGTCCTATCGGCCTGGGCTTCTGATATTGTTATATTAAATGTATTCAAAGTGGTTGAATCAACCATGAATAGCGCATTATAAGAACCAGAGGAGAGAGTAATTGTATCATTACCAGCAACCGCATAAAGTGAATAATAACCAGAAGAGTTTGTAACCACTGTGTCGTGCGGGATACCATATTGATCTGTAAGCGTCACCCTCACACCTTGAATTGGGTTTCCTGCCTGATCAACAACACGACCGTGTATTATCGCCCCTGGGAAATATTGTACAAATACCACATCACTTGGTAATACTTGTGATGCAGGAGGTGTTAGGTCCACAGTACCTATCTTGTGCTTTA
>JAVRLO010000025.1:0-11444 GCA_031961395.1 Thermoplasmatales archaeon I-plasma
TTAAAATAATAAAGAACAAGAAAGGTTTAAGGTTTAGTTCAAAATATGCAACCGTGATAGGTGCAATTCTTACAGGTGGCTATGGAAAGAGAATGCAATCACTGTCCGGTGATCTCCCTAAAACTATGCTTCAATTAAAGGAAAACTATACCATCCTGGACAGACAGCTGATGGATTTCAGTTCGTCCGGAATTGAAGATGTATATTTACTCACAGGTTTTAAAAAAGAGTCAATAAAGGAAAGATACGGGAATTCATTTTATAATTTAAGAATCCACTATCTTGAAGAAGAAAAACCGATGGGAACACTTTGGGCAGTAAGAAACCTTTTCAGAAACGTTAGCGATGATGTAATTTTAAGGAATGGAGATACCATATGTGACCTTGATATTGCTGACATTATTGACTTT
Source organism: Thermoplasmatales archaeon I-plasma (assembly GCA_031961395.1). Lineage (GTDB taxonomy): Archaea > Thermoplasmatota > Thermoplasmata > Thermoplasmatales > JAGDXO01. The sequence goes on from JAVRLO010000025.1 coordinate 411, forward strand.
TCCAAAAAACACGAGAAGATTGTCACAATGGTAATTGTCAAAATGATTAGTCCTTTCGGAATTATAAAGGTAAATGGAATTGAAGTAAAAGAATTTATTGAAAAACCAATGCTAAATCATTATATTAACGCTGGATTCTATTTAATGAGAAAAGAAATAGGAAAATATCTTGAGATGGAATATAATGAGAAGGATATAGAGAAAACAGTTTTTCCATTATTGGCCAGAGAAGGTCAAATTGCAGGTCTAAAATATAGCGGTTTCTGGAAATCTGTAGATAGTATCAAGGATTATGAAGAAGTAGTAAAATTATACCAAAACCGTGATGATTATAACTTTGGTTCTCTAATACGGGGGGATAAATATTCAACTTTAAGAATTTTAAAGAATCAGGAAGTTACCCTTAGAGGCTCAGGTTGGATTATAGTACGTAGCGGAAGAGTTAGAATAGATAATAAATTGAAGAATAACAATTCGCCTATTCAAATCAATGGAGAAAAGATAATCAAAGCTGAAAAGATGTCCATTTTGGAGTTAGGTGGTGAATTTGAAAATAGGTAAAAATGTCTTCATAGCATATAACGCAACACTTATTGGTGACATAACAATTGATGATGATTCTGCCGTTCTTTACGGGGCTGTTTTGAGGGGAGATCAGAATTCCATTTATTTGGGGAAGGGGAGTAACATACAGGATAACGTTGTTGTTCATACAGATAGGGAAAATTGTACAACTATAGGGAATAATGTTTCAGTTGGTCATGGTGCAATTGTGCACGGATCCACTGTTGGTGATAATGTTATAATTGGTATGGGCGCTATATTACTCTCTGGATCAAGGGTAGAAAGTGGAGCGGTGATTGGAGCTGGAGCACTTATTACCTCGAACATGGTTATAGAGAAAAAATGCCTGGCCATTGGATCCCCAGCCAAGATAGTAAGATGCGGTGATGATATTGAGAAAATGGCGATAGAAAACGCTCTCATATATAGAAATTTAAAGTATCAACATTCTCAGGGTATATATGAAAGATATATTCACTGATTTTCTAGATTGCTTAAATCCTCTGGAAGCCCACCTTTCATTTGCTTCTTCATAACACTAAGGATTCTTCTGTTACTCTTTAAATTCTTCACCATGTCTTTCATCCTTTTGTAATCCTTAAGGAGTTCTTTCACCTGAGAACTATCTACGCCGGCACCTTTGGAGATTCTATCAATCCTGGTACCTTTTATAACTTCCGGATTTTCCATTTCGTAATAAGTCATTGAATCCATTATTATTTTATATTTTTTAATTTTCATCTCAGAACTAGTGAAAAATTCATCATCTATTTCTTTAGACTGAATTTTGGCCATTGGGAGAGAATCAAATAATTTCTTAAATAGACCAGGTTTTGACATTTGATCCCACACATCATACATTTCCTTCAGCGTAAATTTTCCCTTAGCCATCTTTTCCATTGCTTCTTCATCCATACTTTCTTGCATCTCTTTGGCCGTTGACATCAGAGTCTCAAAATCTCCCATTCCTATTAGCCTGGAGAGGAAACGTGCTGGGTTGAAATATTCCATATCATCCATATGTTCCCCTGTACCTATAAAAAGTATAGGAGCACCTGTGGATGCAACAGCACTTAACGCTCCGCCTCCCTTTGCAGTTCCATCAAGTTTTGAAAGGAAGACACCCGTTATTTTAACTGCATCATTAAATGCCTTGGCCTGTTTCCCAGCCTGTTGACCAACACTCGCGTCGAGGACAAGAATGACTTCATCCGGCTTCGAAATATCATAAATGTCCATGATTTCTTTGGTTAGAGCACTGTCGATAGCATTCCTGCCACTTGTATCAATTATTTTAACATCCCATTCTTTATATTTTGAAAGCCCTTCTTTCACTATTTTTACGCTATTCTTTTCACCATATATACCGAAGAATTCTACACCAACAGATTGGGCTACCTGTTGTAGCTGTTCATAGGCTCCAAGTCTTTGGGTATCTGCAGCTATTAGCACTACTTTGAAACCGTGTTTTAAATAAAACTTAGCAAGTTTACCTGCACTTGTAGTTTTCCCTTGGCCATAGAGACCAACCAGCATTATGGTTGCTGGCTTAACCTTGAATTCTCTTGGCTTCCCTAATATCTTTAAGAGTTCTTCGTAAATAATTTTAATTAGATGATTTCTGGGATTTGAATTATTTGGAACTGGTTCTTCCTTTGCTCTCTTCTCAACCCTGGATGTTAATTCCAATGTGAGGTTAACATCCACATCGGAAAGAAGAAGAGCCCTCTGCATTTCCTTGACTATTTCATCAATTAATTTTTCGTCTACCAATGAACTACGTGTAATTTTCTTCAGCGCATCTCTTAGACTCTTTGCCAGGGTATCTAGGACCATCTTTTACCCATGTAAATTCTTGTATATTTACTCTCCCGGTGCCTGTTCCCTTAGAAATGAAAGCCTATTTTTTATTCTATCTAGAGCATAAGTTAAAACTTCTCTCGCTTTTAGACTTCCGTCTGTCTCGAAATGGAATATAAACCTCGTATCATCTTCTTTGATCTTGAGTGAATCCATTCTATACAATTTTGCTATATATTTGGAAGGATAATCGGTAGTAAATGTTATTTCATTCTCATCCTGAGATATTATATTTCTTGGAGAGTTCTGGATAATTTCCTCGATTCCAATCTCCCTTTTAGAAACAGTGAGTTCTCTATGATATCTGTATGAAACTCCTATTGAAACCTGAAATCTTGCGTGATCCTTTGCCCGCCCCATGTATGCCTCTGCATCTAACATTATTGCCTGCCTCTCATTGAGCTCTACTATTGGAATATCTTTGTCGATAGGGGCAAATTTTGCATCACCCAAAGGAACTAAATCGCCACTCGTTACAACCTTTGGCCCGACTGCAAATAAACTGTAATTAACAGTACACAGCGGACATCCTTTCCCACCGCACGAGCAGGATTCACGTTCATTCATAGTGAGATCAGTGGGGAGTGGTATCATACCTAACCTTGATGCAATAACCTCATCGAAGAGCGAGGTTGATGATGAATAAACTTTATCTTCTCCCTGTCTAATCTCTCCATGATGGAAATTAACTTTGGAAATAGCAAGTTTTGGTACATCGTTCAGAAGGGTCCTCCTGAGCATGTTAGCATATGCTGGTGTTATGTCTGAAATCTCGAATGTAATAAAATTATCCCCTTCTTCAATTATTTTTATGTTCTGGGTCATACCCTTCTTCCCCTTTTCCCCCCTTTCTTTTTAGTCCCATCGTGGGGGATAGGTGTTGCGTCTTCAATTCTAGCTATTTTTATACCTGCACGAGCAAGAGCTCTGACTGCAGCCTGAGCCCCTGGACCCGGATTATGACTTTTGGCTCCACCGGGCGCCCTAATCTTAATTACCACATCAGTAACTTCCTTTTCTTTTAATTTTTCCACTATTATATCTACAGCCTTCATTGCAGCATAAGGTGAACTTTCGTCCCTATCGGCTTTAACTACCATTCCACCAGATGCTTTAGCTAGTGTTTCTGCTCCTGTAATATCAGTAACGGTGATAACTGTATTATTTTGTGATGCAAAAATATTTACTACTCCTAATTTCCCCATTAATTCGCCTCCTGAGTTTCTTTCTGCTGTTCTACCCTCATTGGATGCATCTCATTGGCAAAAGGAGAATTTGGTGCATATCCGATGAGCTCCTCTTGCTCCTTCAGAACCTTAAAACTTGGAATTGTAACCTTACGATCTCCTACAACAATATGCCCGTGAACAATTAACTGTCTTGCCATCTTAGGTGTCTTTGCCAGTCCTTTCTTATAAACAACAGTTTGTAGCCTTCTATCGAGAAATGATTCGACTCTAAGGGCAAGTATGTCATCAGCTGTTGCATTTTCTGAAAGTATTCCGTATCTGGATAGTCTAGATGTGATACTCCTTATAAGGTCCTGCGCCCTTTTGTCACCAAGTCTGAGGCTTGCCTGAATATCCCTTGCGTTCCCTCTGTACTTCCTTAGTTCAGATTCTGCCTTCCAAAGTTCTCTCTTATTCTTCAATCCATATTTATTCAGTATCTTATTTTCTGATTTGATCCTTGCTCCCTCGAATGGATGTCTTGGAGTCTCATACTTTTTCCTGATCTTTCTTGTATCTCCCATTAAAATCTCACCCCTATGCTCCTTCCTTCTTTTCTGTTTGGGCCGGTGTTTCTTTCTTCTTTACTACACCTACAGCGAGACCTTTCCTGCCATTTGATCTTGTCCTCTGACCTCTTACCTTTTTACCTTTTTCGTGTCTTATACCCCTGTAACTTCTAATTCTTTTCATTCTATTAATGTCATCAGAAATACCCACTTCCCAGTCAGGACCGACTTTCAACATATCCAATCCAGTCTGAATGTCTTTTTGATGATTTACTGCCCATTTTGGTAGTATTTCACTATATTTCTTTTCTAAGACCTCTTTTATCTCATCCATCTTCTGGTCATCAATCTCTCCCAACTTTATGTCCCTGGGTATTCCCAGCTTCTTTAGAATTATCTCCGCAGTTCTATAACCTACACCTTTTATATTACTAAGCGCATATATTGCCAGCTTAGTACCATCAAGGTTCGTACTAGCGAGTCTTACTATATATTTTAAATTTTCATTTTGATCTGCCATCTTATCACTCAAAGGGTATCACGATAAACCTTTCTAAATATAAATTCTTTTACCATAACCGGTGATGCATTAGAGCGTAGATAATATAAAAGATAATATAAATATTCAAAGATATTGATAGCTAAAGTTATAATAAAATTGTGCGATCTATGGTCGTGATCGAAGCACGCTTCTGCATACCTATGGATTATGAAGAATGCCTTTCTTACCAGAGAAATTTGAATGAGATGAGAAATAATGATAAGATTCCAGATACTATTATAGTGACGGAACATCCTGATACATATACAGCTGGTATACATTTTAAAGAGGGTAATGAAAAAAATTATTCTGTTCCTATAATAAGGGTCGAAAGAGGTGGTGCACTCACTTACCACGGGAAGGGGCAGATTGTTTTTTACTTTATATTTAAGATAAAGGAACGTAATATGAATATAAAAGACTTCATAATCAGAATACAAGAGGCTGTAAAAAAGACACTGGAAAGTTTTGGTGTTCAGTCTGAAGGGAGATTATTCAAGGAAACAGGGGTTTGGACTAACGGTAAGAAAATATGTTCGATAGGGCTTGCCTTAAAGGGCTTCTCTACTCTCCACGGAATTGCAATAAATATCAACACAGATTTAACAAAATTTTACAAGATCAATCCATGTGACTTTGATGCAAGTATTATGACCTCACTTGAGAAAGAGATTGGAAAAAAAGTATCCATTGATGATTTCACATCCAAATTTCTTGATAATTTTTCTTTACAAATCTCCGATAGTATTAGCAGAAGAAATTGCATTTAAAAAAAGTTTGTTTTATTTAAATTATTAAATAGTTGAAAAATTACCAAAAATATTTATTTTTAAAAGCAATTTTGTTGTATGATAACATTCGATAGAATAAGTCCAAAAGATGTTCATAATATTATAAGTTCAAGAATGCTTGCTGACGGATTTGATATGGTCCTAGATCTTGAGAAAAGCAAAGGAATGATTCTCCACGATTCCAGATCTAATAGAGACATTTTGGATTTCTTTGGATTCTTTGCTTCCAATCCAGTGGGAATAAATCATCCTGATATGTTTGATCCCGATTTTCTTAAAGACCTTCAAATTGCAGCTTTGAACAAGGTTACAAACTCTGATATCTACACTGTTCAGATGGCAGAATTTGTTGACACATTTTCTAAAACTGTTACTCCTTCATACATGAAATATATGTTTTTCATTGAAGGTGGAGCTCTTGCTGTCGAAAACGCCTTGAAAACTGCATTTGACTGGAAAGTAAGAAAGAATTTTAAAAATGGTTATAAGGTCGAGAAAGGAACAAAAATAATGCACCTTAAAGAAGCTTTCCACGGAAGAAGCGGTTATACATTATCCCTTACGAATACATATGATCCTAGAAAAACTCAGTATTTCCCAAAATTCGACTGGCCCAGAGTTGTAAATCCCAAGCTGACTTTTCCTTTAAATGAAAAAAATTTAATGGAAGTTGAAAAGGTTGAGGAGCAAGCATTAAATCAGATGCAGACTTATTTCGAAAAATATAAGGACGACATAGCGGCATTTATAATGGAACCTATCCAAGGTGAGGGAGGAGATAATCACTTTAGGAAAGAATTTATTCAGGAGGCATTTAAAATTGTCCACGAAAATGACTCATTATTCATAGTAGACGAAGTTCAATCTGGAATGGGAATAACTGGTAAATGGTGGGCCCATCAGCATTTCGGAATAGAGCCTGATATTATAGCCTTTGGTAAGAAATCCCAGGTATGCGGTATAATGGCTGGTAAGAAAATTGACGAAGTAGAGGAGAATGTATTCAAGGTTTCAAGCAGGATCAATTCAACATGGGGTGGAAATCTGGCAGATATGGTCAGAGCGAGAAAATACATAGAAATAATGGTAAAGGAGAAACTCGTTGAGAATGCAGATAGAGTTGGAAAGGTAGTGGTTGAGAGCTTGAACAACATTTATAACAAATATCCATCACTGGTACAGAATCCAAGGGGGAGAGGACTTATGGATGCATTTGACCTGAAGGATGAGAAGACAAGAGATGAATTCTACAACAGGCTTTATTCTAAAGGAGTTATGGCTCTTAAAGCATCCGAGAAAACTGTAAGGTTAAGACCGCCTCTTATAGTTTCAGAGGAGGATGTTAAAATATTCGAGCAAAAAGTTCTTGAGACATTAAAAGAAATGTCCTTATAAATTAGACAAATATTTTATTATTATTTTATTATAACCTCTTTAATGGATTTTAAAGTAGAGAAGAATAAAGAAGACAAAAAAGAAAAAAAGAAGACCGAAAGTGCTGAGGTCTATTTTGATAGAGGGTCTAGGTATCTTTCCTTGAAGAAATATAAAGATGCTATTGAGAACTTTGAAAAGGCTCTTGAATTAGACAATGATGATTACGAGTCACTTTTCAATCTCGGGGTTGCAAATTTTCATGGTGGGAGATACGAAAAGGCCATTGAGATATTTGAAAAATTGTTGAGTGAAGGGCATATGGACCAGGACGTTTATTTCAATTTAGGCAGTATATATCTTGAGATGAAGAAATATGACAGGGCTATAGAATATCTAAAAAAGAGCATAGAAATGGATGATCTTTATCTCGAGGCTTATGTGAATTTGGGGAATGCCTATTTTTATTTGAAACAATATGATAGTGCAATAGATTGCTATAACAACGCAATAAGATTAAGTCCGCACGATGCTGACTATTACGTCAACAGAGGATTAGCATATTCCTTAAAGGGCGATAAGGCCACAGCAATAGCAGATTTTGAAAAAGCACTGTCAATTGATCCATCAAACAGTAAGGCAAGGATGAATCTTCAAAAAGTGGAATCAGACTTTTAGTTTTTTATCGTTTTAACTATCTCCTCTAATTTCCTTGGATCCCTTTCACCAATAGTACCTGTTACTACGCAGGCTGCCCCGGCATCTATAATGGCTTTTGCAGTTTGAGCATCTCTTATTCCCCCTCCAACTATCACGGGAATAGTGACATCCTCAGCAACTTTGCTAACCACCCTGATGTCTATGTTCTGAGCTGCCCCTGATCCCGCTTCTAAATAAATAGCCTGGAATCCTATCAATTCTGCTGCATCAGCATAAGATAATGCTGTTTCCCAGTCATCTCTCTTTATTAACTTGGCCTTTCCTACTTTACCAACCGTCATCCCTGGTTCAAAGACCAGATATGCAACCGATATTGCCTCCATCTTTGTTTGCTTCAACATCCTTGAAGATGCTACCTGATACCCGATAACATAATCAAGAGATTCTGAGTTCAAAAGGCTTAGGAAAAATATGGCATCAGCATTTAGTGACACTGCACCAGGATGAGATGGGAAAAGAATTACCGGTTTTTTAGAGAACTGTTTAATAGTTCTCACTGTAAAATCTACATTATTCTGGTCTGTCCCTGTAGAGCCACCGACTAAGATTCCATCGCTCCCTGCATTTTCTATTCTCTCTATTACCTCCATTATTGCATCATTATTATACTTCTCAGGATCAATAAGTGTAAGATGCTTAATTCGCCCATACTTTATGTTCTCAAGTATCATAGCAAACCACCTACTAAGAACGCTACTAGACCCATCACCATTGCAAGCTTAATGTAATTTTGGCCTTTTGATTGATTTGAAAATGAATAAAAAGCGGCAATGATGAATAGCAAGTCTGAAATGGCAACAACAACAATATACCAAACTTTCCAGCCGAAATAGATATATGGTACAGGGGATAAAGCTATGGCAACAAATATGAACGTGGAAGCTGCAATTATGCTGAGCTTTATGCCAATCTTCTTTGGCAATGTTTTCCTGTTTATATCACCGTGAACATCTTCCACATCTTTTACTATTTCTCTTGAGAGGTTAGCAATGCCTGCCATTAGGGCTAAAATTATGACAACATATGAGAATTTTACAGAGAGTGAGCCAAAAACAAATACAAGACCTACAAGAAATGATATTATTATATTACCAATTAATCCTGATGCTTTTGTCTTCCATTCATAGGAAATTAGCAGGATAATTGCTATTAATACTATAACAACCTGTAGTATGTTACCAAGGAATAATGAAAGAATTATTCCCATTACAAAAAAAATTATGGCAATAATCCTGGCAGATTCCTTCTTTATTTTACCTGAGGGAAGAGGACGATTAGGATGATTTATTCTATCTATTTCTAAGTCAAAATAATCATTTATTATATTTCCTGCCATTAGAACGAAGAATACGGAAAACATGGCAATATATAGCCTATAATATAGAAGAGCTCTGATGCTTTCCAGACCTACAATACCACCGATGACAGTACCCAATGATGCCATAATTGCATTTACTGGTCTCAATAGGCTAATGTATTCCTTCATTCTTATGAGCGAAATGCTCACAATTACATAAATTTGTTGTATTAATAATTTACAATTTCATATATTGTTTATTATATTATTTAAATCATTTTCACATGCATCTGTTTTAATTCCCTTCTCATAAAAATTTGTCCTTCCAGCTTCAAAACCCATGCTTTTTAATTTGGCAATAATCTTATCAATGCTTATTTCTTCTCCTTTCCGCTTGTTAGTAAAAAAGAGAAACATTAGGTCCTCATTCTGGAATCTTTCCATTAATTTTAATGAGTTTTCTGAGATGTTCTTTCTATCCATTGATGATATGATTTTCACATCATAGAGTCTTCCCAAATAAAGAGGACCGATTTTGTTCGCGCCTAGCATTACTTCTTTGATGTTTTCGATCGATTTATCTGATTCTTTTGACCCTTTTTTAAACTTTACAAATACCCTGATATAATGCTTTTCCCTTATTACTACGAGAGGTGTTCCACCATAACCCAAGGACGCACCTATCTTCAGAATATATGCTAGGAATATCCTGGTAGAGAGTTCCTTTGAATAAATCCCCCTCTGAGATAGCCCTCCATAAATTCTAAGTCCCTTCTTTATAGATTTACCCTCCAGATTTGCAGTATCAGTCATCGTTACCCCTATTATGCCATTATTTTTTAGATTCGAGACTGCAGCTTCTACAAATCCTGCAGGTGAGCCGTATGGGTCTATATCTATGTAATCCCATTTCTTATCAGAAACTGCGCTGAAGAAATTCTTGTTCCATATTGCTACTTCAAGGCCATTAGCTTTAGCGTTTCTTTCTATTATTTCCACATTTTTTTTGTTGATGTCGTTTAGAACAACGTTCCAGCCTGTCTCTTTCGCAATTCTCAATCCTCTAATGCCGGTACCAGCCATAGAGTCAAGTGCATTTCCCCCGGGAAAAAGACGCAGTAGAGAAACAGTAAAGTCCCTTGAGGTTTCCATTTCTCTGTTGTAGAAACCCTCCCCCTTAGATCCTGGACCCTTTTCAAATCCCTTTAGTATTTCTAAATTTAGCGTTCCCTCTCTGATAATCAAGTTTCCTCCCCTTTAAGAAGTTGCACTATTTTATACGGCAGCAGTGTCCTGTTTATCTGAGTAACCTCTAAATTCCTTATGTCATCTCTCTTTTTGACTTCTTGAAGGAGTGGATTTCTCCCTTTCTTATGAAGGGTAATAATCATCATTCTATCCATTTCTAGAACTTCTTTAACCAAGTCAGTGTATTGTTTGCTTTCTTGCTCTACTTTACCAATTTCATCTATCACTATTATATTTGCGTTATCCTTTGCCCATTTGATCGCGGGTATTGCAACTTGGTCAAATGACTTTAGGTCCACACCAAATTTTCCAATTCTGATTCTTGAATTGATACTTTTATGGGCAAATATGATTGAATCTTTAGAATGCCAGTCTATTACTTTTAGACCTACCGGTTCCTTATCCTCAAACACTTTTTCTGTAATGATACCTCCGATTATATTTCCCTCTTTCTCGAGTATCTCTATTGTTTTTAAAAGTGTTTGAGTCTTTCCTACACCTGGTAAGCCTGCCAATGATACTTTAACCATCATTTTTAATCACCCGAAATGTCATCAGGGGGTACTGCATTTCCTCAACAAAATGCATATTTCCCTCAACTACCGAACCACCATAGTTAATTTTCACCGATACATCAAGCATGTCTGCTGTCAGAGTTTTATATTTATAGGATGATTGATTTTTGCCGACTTTATGCCTGTCAATCAAAATTTTAACATCCTCAACGAAAGGCTGCACCTTCACAGCTCTCTCGATAGCTTTCTCCAAGAGATCAACATTGCTTTCATTTATTGGAATTCCTGTGTATTGATGATATATTGATCCAAGTTTAATACCAGCCTCAAATATTGCCCTTTCTTTATTTGTGCAGCTAAAAAATTTTGAAGCAGGATCTTCCATT
>JAVRLO010000026.1:0-11406 GCA_031961395.1 Thermoplasmatales archaeon I-plasma
CTAAGAATCTCAAGGCCATAGTTGCAGGATCAGGAAAAATGCCCGAAATCGCTGACAAAGAGCATTATCCAAAAGTTTTGGAAAAGATGCTAAAAAAGCTAAAGGAAAACCCTGTAACGTCCCAAGGCTTAACTAACTACGGAACCGAAGTACTTACAAATATCATTAATGCTTCGGGAATATATTCTGAATTGAATAGCACCGTTTCAGGACATGACGAATTAGCAGACGAAGTCAGTGGAGAAACTCTTGCGAAGACATATCTTATTCACAATGCTTCATGTTTTGCGTGCCCAATACATTGCGGAAGAGTTGTAAAATTTAATGAAAGAGAAAGCGAAGGCCCAGAATACGAATCAACGTGGGCTTTAGGACCAAATACCGGAATTCATGATTTGTATACAATAATAGCTGCCAATGATAATGCAGACAGACTAGGTTATGATACTATAAGCGCAGGATTAACATTCTCCTCTGCAATGGAATTATTCGAAAAAGGTATTTTAACGCAGAAGGATACTGGCCCGACCAAATATAATTTTGGTAACTCATCTGCGCTTTTAGAGATGAGCGTGAAGGTTGCTTACAGAAAAGATTTTGGAGATTCACTTGCAGAAGGGTCTTTAAGATTAACAACCAAGTATGGACATCCAGAATATTCTATGAGTGTTAAAGGGCAAGAAGTCGCAGCTTATGACCCTAGAGGAGTCTGGGGGATGGCACTTGCTTACGCAACCAGCAACATAGGGGGCTCCCATATGAGGGCATACACAATATCAAACGAAATACTGAATGTGGAACCTGTTTCCAATCCTACCGAATTAAAGGGGAAAGGTGAATTTGTTAAGTACATTCAGGATTTCACTGAAGTTATGGATTGCTCTGGACTATGTCAATTCCCTTCTTTTGCACTCAACCTGGATGATTACATTGAACTAATAAACTCTGTCACTGGTTTCAACTATTCTAAAGACGAGATAATGGAAGCTGCGGAAAGAAACTGGAATCTTGAGAGACTTTTTAACCTAAAGGCAGGTATAAAGCCAGAAGATGATAAACTTCCTGAAAGATTCTTGAAGGAACCAATACCTAAGGGTCCAAACAAAGGAAAAGTTGTGCCTTTGAAAGATCTTTTAAATGATTATTATCGTGCAAGAGGATGGAATGAGAGAGGTATCCCAAAAAAGGATACCATAAAAAGACTTAAACTAGATTTTTATAATGCCTAACCTCCTGCCACAGGAGGGAATATATCAATAATATCCCCTCCTTCTATTCTTGTATCAGTACCTGAAAGAAATCTTATATTCTTTCCGTTCACGAGGAATATTATATTTTCTCTAAGTTTTCCATTTTCGTCATTCATTATCTTATCGAATTTCTCACCGAGAGTTGAGTTAAGTCTGTCAATTATCTCTTTTGCTGTGGAACCGTCAACCCTTAATTCATTCTTTCCGGCTATATCACGCAAATTTGCGTAAAGCCTTACTGTTGCCATTGAATCAATATATCAATATAAAATATTTATCTTGTCCCAGTTTATAAATGCAATAAAAAACAACAAACTGGAATAATTTTATATTGAAACCTATAGAAAATTAGCTTTTTGAAGCAAAATGGAAATAAATTATTATTAACAAATTTTTCTATCCAAGATGGATGGAGAAAAGGAAGGAAAAAATTGCAATTATAGGTGGAGGTACTATAGGAGCATCTATTGCGATCCCATTAAAACAGAATGGCTACGATGTAACAGTTACAAGAAGGAATATTGAAAAAATAAAGGAATTTGAAAAATTTGATATAAAAGTATCAAATGATAATGGCAAAGTTATAAAGAACTCTGACATAGTAATCCTTTCCCTAAAACCCTATGACCTAATTTCTGAGATCAAAAAACGGAAGAGTTTGCTAGAAGGAAAGATTGTTATTTCAATGGCTGCTGCAATATCACTCAAACAGATGAGTGAAGTTGCACCAAAAGCCCATCTTGTAAGGGCAATGACGAATATAGCAGCAAAAGTTAGTTCGGGTTTTACCCCATATGCTATGAAAGAAAAGGATGCTAACATTTCAGATAAGGTTGAATCCGTACTTAGATCCTTCGGAGAAACTCAGCAAGTTGAAGAAAGGTACATGGATGCACTAACTGCACTTAGCGGAAGCGGACCTGCGTATATATTGACAATCATTGAAGCAATGATGTATGGGGGATTAAAGGTTGGCCTTCCAAGAGATCTGGCACTCAAAGCATCTTATCAGACAGTTCTAGGTTCTGCAAAACTCCTTGCGGAGAGTAGTGAGCATCCATCAGTTATAAAAGAAAAGGTCATAACTCCTGGAGGGGTGACAATAGAGGGAATTTTTGAACTTGAAGATCTTAGACTCAGAACAGCAATAATGAGAGCAATAGAATCATCTACAAGAAAATCAAGTGAAATATCAAAAACAATTGAAGAAAAAATAAAAGAAATTTAGACTATTCGAAATATGGTGCCCTGAATTTAACTCCGCTTTTTATCATCTCTATGCTACTCTCGTATCCTGCATCAGCATGTCTGAGTACTCCTGATCCGGGATCCGAATTCAATACTCTTTTCAATCTTTCTTCTGCAGCATCACTTCCGTCTGCAACTACAACAAACCCCGCATGGATGCTATTCCCTATTCCAGTACCGCCACCGTGATGCACACTAACCCACGACGCTCCGGATACAGCATTTAGGAGAGCATTTAGTATTGGCCAATCAGCTATTGCATCACTTCCATCCTTCATCTTTTCTGTTTCCCTGAATGGTGAAGCAACAGAACCGGTATCGTGATGGTCTCTTCCTATAGCAATAGGCGCGGAAAGTTCACCGTCTCTTACCATCTGATTTATCATCAACCCTATCTCTTCCCTTTGCCCGTATTTGGCATAGCATATTCTTGCAGGCAATCCCTGGAAATGCACATTTTCTTTTGCAAGCTTTATCCATTTCAAAAGATGGCTGTCGTCCTTGAATTTTTTGATAATAGCATCGTCTATAGCAAAGATATCTGAAGGCTCGCCTGACAGAGCAAGCCACCTGAAAGGACCGGAACCTATAGCAAAGAGATCTCTAAGATAAGCAGGAACATAACCAGGTATGTCAAATGCTCTTTTATATCCAAATTCCTGCGCTCTCGTTCTAAGATTGTTTCCGTAATCGAATGTCTTTGCTCCGTTATCCTGGAACCAAACGATAGCGCTGACTTCCTTCACTATGCTCTCATATACCTTCTTCTTGTATTCCTCAGGATTTCTAAGTCTAAACTCCTCTGCTGTTTTTACTGAATACCCTTCAGGTATGTATCCAAGATTGAGATCATGTGCAGCTGTCTGATCTGTTACAACGTCAGGTACTATTTTCCTGTTTTTCAGTTCCTCATAAACGGTTGCTGCATTTCCAAGGATTGCGATTGAAGTTGCTTTACCTTCTTCTATCGCCTCGTCTTTCATCTTCAATGCTTCATCTAGGGAATCAGTCCAGGTATCAAGATATTTATCCCTTAGTCTTCTATTTATTTTTTCCATATCAACTTCAACTACAACGCCCACACCTTCGTTCATTTTTATCGCTAAAGGCTGTGCCCCTCCCATTTCACCAAGTCCTGAGGAAAGAACCCATTTTCCTTTCAGAGAGTCCGTGTGAAATTCCTTCCTTGCTAATGCGGATAAAGTTTCATAAGTTCCCTGAAGAACACCCTGAGTTCCAATATATATCCATGAACCTGCTGTCATCTGCCCGAACATAGTTAGTCCCCTAGCCTCCAGATCCCAGAATATATCATCAGTAGCCCATCTTGGAACTATCTGTGCATTAACTATCAGAACTCTTGGAGAAATTTCGAATGTTTTGAAAACACCCACGGGTTTCCCGGATTGAATAAGAAGTGTTTCATCGTTCTCCAGTTTCTTAAGATTCTCAATTATCTTATCAAAAGCTTCCCAGTTTCTGGCTGCCTTCCCCTTACCACCGTAAACAATTAGATTATCAGGATCTTTAGCTACCATAGGATCAAGGTTGTTCATTATAAGTCTCAGGGCAGCCTCCTGCTGCCATCCTTTAGTATTTAATTTATTTCCTCTCGGTGCATGTATTTCCCTATGCATAAGTATCGTATCACTATTCAGATGTTGATTAAATTATTTTTCTTAACGAAGGACAAGAAAATTTATTGCTTATTTTCAATTAATATTGCAAGAAAATCTTCTTGAAAAAGTTTAAAAATATTTCTTGAAATATTCTATGAGTAGCAATGAGGGATCAAGTGTCTCGGAAACTATTTTCTTAACCTTTTCATAATTTCTTGGCTGGTTAATTATTGCGATAATTTTTTGGTTGACCTCATCTCCGTAAGTGCTTTTGATTGATATTGCATTCAGTATATTTTTACCATCATCATCTGCTCCTAATATTATCTTCCTTGCACGCTTCAAATTAAATCTTTTAATTATGGTGTCAAGATCATATGCATACTCAAAGAATATACCTTCATTTTCAAATTCTTTTTCAATATCTGGATGCTCACTTGCTAATATTACTAACTCATCCTTAGATACCATATATTTCACCAAAGGTTTAAGAATTTCTGAATATCCTATTATAATAATATAATCTTCAAGTCTCTCACTCTCTATCCTTTCCAGGAAACTCACCACCCTCTTTCCTCTATTATATATCATAGGCGCTATTATAACTGTTGTTGATCCAAAGAATGTCCCTAGGCCTAATACTGCAAGACTTATTGTAAACAATTCAGCAAGATGAGTGTAAGGAAGTATATCCCCAAAACCAAGGGTAGTAACTACTTCCCCGGTATAATAGATTGCCTGGATTGGATCCTTAATGGAAGGATGGAATTGATTGCCAAGTATGAGGGAGCCAAGGACGCCATAGAGCATTACTATGACGATTACGACTATAGAAACTGATATTTCTGGTTTATCAAAAAATCTCGTTGGATAATTATAGTATCTTTCCGAAAATATTAAAACAATGAAAGTGCCGATTGAAAGGATAATTAGAGGATAGTATATAGGGTAAATAAATAGAGAAAGTGAAAAGAATGTTATGATCAAGAGAAACAAAGTGATTAATCCTAGATAAAGTGCATATTTTATCCTATAAAGAAGACCTCTGTATGCTATTATCATCAAAATAAAAATAATTACGAGAAAAGGGACGGGAGCAAAGAGTGATTTTAAAAGAGGAAAATTGAATCTAAAATAAGTATAAGATGCAACTAGATTAAATCCTACAAGTACTATAGTAATTAAATACAAGAGATTAGAATGCACTGAAATTCTCTTTGAAAAGGGCACATATTAAGATATATATTTGATTTAAAACCTTTTCACACAAAATTTCGGAACTAAGATTAGAAAAAATTATAGTACTGAGTCAGAATGAAAGAACATGAGAATCTTAGTTTTTAGCGATATTCACTCGAATATTTATGCAATTAAACCTATTTTGAAGGAAAAATACGATGAAGCTATTTTCCTTGGAGATATAGTGGATTATGGTCCCCGTCCTTCAGAAACTATAGATGCGGTTAGAGAAATTGCGAAATATATTGTCATGGGCAATCACGACTATGCCGCAGCATTCGGCAAAGATTGTCTATGTTCACAGGAAAATCATGAACTTTCAGTCTATACTCGAGAAAATATAACAATGAAAGATTTATCGGAAAATGATTTATCATTCCTAAGATCACTGAAGGATGAGATAGATTTAAACATAGAGGGAATAAATTTTTCACTCGTTCACGGGAGCCCCTCAGATCATCTTTATGGATATCTATATCCATGGAAGATGACAAATGAATATTTGAGAACCCCAGTAGGGTCATACGTGGATGATGGGATAATTCTTATCGGTCACACACACTATCAATTTCTCCTTCCATTTGGAAATGTCATTCTCCTGAATCCAGGTTCAAGCGGCCAGCCAAGGGATATTGCTGAACCTTCCTACTCTGTAATTGATACAGATAAAAATACTGTTGAAATGAAAAGATTCGACTATGATAGAGAATCACTGAAAAAGGATATAGAATCAAGGGTTTCAGATCCAAAATATAAAGGAAAGCTTATTGAACTATTTCGTCTTGTGTAATGAAAGGTTATGCGTCTATGATAGACATAATAAAAGTTGGTGATTCGTTTATCGGAAAGAATTATGAAGCCAGAATGCAGAACGATTACTTATTCATTAATCTAAAGGATTCTAGAATTCTGAGTAATGCAGCGATGAATGGAGGCCTTTTAAATTCCAGCGGAATAATTAATTACTCACTCTATGGAAAGAAAGATTGTGACAATAAACCTGTAGAGTTTCTTAGGAATATTCTTATTACCGAGGGTATCGATTATTCTGGTGTGGTAGGTCTTCTGACAGCAGTAAGGCCTGATAGATTTATTGTCTCTAAAAATGATCTGGTCACTGCATTTATTTCTGCAGGAATAGACAATGCTGCAACTCCACTTGACGGACTTAATTATTCTGGAAGAGGTACAATCAACATTATCATTACCACAAAAGTTAAGATGACTGATGCTGCAATGGTTGATGCTTTCAAGACATCTGTAGAGGCTAAGAGCTTCTCTTTGTGGAGCAGAAGAGTAAGGAGTAAATTTACTGGAAAAATAGCTACCGGGACAATTACAGATGTTACTGCAATAATTTCAAATGAAAATGGCGAAGAATTCAAATATGCGGGTACAGGAACTGATTTAGGATATGCAATTTCCAAATCTATTTACGATGGTCTCGTATTTGCACTTGATAACTTTTACGGTTATAAAGGAGAAGATTAAATTCTTATATTTATTGCCCCCTAGAAAATGATACCTATCTTCCTGATTTTCAAAAAATTCAGGGTAAAACTCAAAAGTTCAGTTTACAGGGCTGCAGTATCAGCAGTGGCAGTCGTGGTATATGGAACTATTTCTGAATATTATATAGAAAACCCTATAAAGAGTTCAGGGATTCATTCTTTTTTTAGTAGTTTGTGGTGGGTTATGCAGACTGTGACTACCGTGGGATATGGTGATACTCCAATATACGGTTACATTGGACGAATAAATGCAATGGTCATAATGATTTTCGGTATAGGAAGTCTTGGTTTTTTTACTGCATCCCTAGCCGCTAATTTAATGGATTTTCAACTTGCAAAGAGGATAGGTGAGGTGAGTTTAAAAATGAAAGATCATGTTATAATTTGCAACAGAGATGAAAGATTGAAGGATATAGTATCTGAAATTTCGGAAAACGGAATAGAAGTGGCAATTCTTGATAGCGATGATCCTAAGCTTGATGGAGTTCCTTACTCTTACGTTAAGGGGAATTGCACAAAAGAATCTGATCTAGACAGGGCTGGGCTGAAGTCTGCATCCAAGATTATAATACTTCCAAAAATTGGTAAAGGGGAAAATGAGATTGTAGACCCGGACTCTACAGATGCAAGATCTATTCTGGAATGTATGATAATAAAAAAGGCAAAGAATGATGTGTATGTTATAGTTGAACTTCTAAAATCAGAAAATGCAGATCATGCCCGTTTAGCAGGTGCCAATGAAATAGTCGTAAAAGGAAGTATGAGCTCTTTGATGATCTCTAACGCAGTCATAGCACCAGGCGTTAGCAAATTGTTCTACGAGTTACTGAGAGGAGACGATGGATATAGAATAAGGGAGTATGAATTGGACAAGAAATTTTTGGATGAAAATTGTTCCATAGTTTACAAATATTATGAAAATGGCACTGAGGTCGTCCTAGGATTCAGGCAGGATAGTGAATTAAAAGTAAGACCTCCTCCTGATGATAAAGTAAGGTGGAATCATATTATAATCTTGGAACCAAGGGATAAATGATTTAAAAGCTAATGTAGTACGTTATTTTCCACAAAAAAATGACAGAAAAATTAATAAGCATTAAAAATATCCAACAGGCATAATAGGTGAAATCGATGGCAAAATACGTATTGGTTTCAGATAACACTTTGATGTATGGCTTTAGGGATTTTCCACTATTAGATTTCCTTCCGTGTGCTCCTGTCCACAGTATTCCATCATCAGTATATAATTTTCTTAAAGGACCACCATTTCCTGCCTTACCTGATGGTTCTCCTAAATATGCACCGTATTCCACAAGAAAATTAGAAGCATCTTTGCTGTCTAAATTTCCCAAGAAGGATGTATATGTGGCACACAACGACTACCTGGAAAAGGCAATAGGAGATGATACAGAAGTAGTAGGGGTTAGTACGATGGACCCCCTAGGATTGGGACCTACAACTATGTCATATTACGTTCTGTTTGGCGGAGATCTCTATGCCTGGGTTAAAAAGGAATGGGAAATATTGATAAATAGAATCAACAATATTAGAAAGGGTAAAAAGATAAAACTTCTTGTTGGTGGTCCAGGTGTTCTTGAATTTACACAGATGAGGGAAGAACTGGACAAGGAAGGTATTGATTACGCATTTATGGGGGAAGCAGATGACATAGCTCCAGAACTTTTCCAGCAAATTGCAGAGGATAATCTTGACTCTAATCTTTTTTATAAAGGTTATACAACCTACGATGAAAAATTTAGAAGGGTTTACAAGAAGGATGAAAAAATAATATCTAGGTCTATGTCAGGGAAACTTTATCCTAAGTTAGAAGAAATTCCGACTATTATCAACCCATCTGTAAAAGGAATGATAGAAGTAATGAGGGGTTGTGGAATTGGATGTGACTTCTGCGAAGTTACTCTAAGACCTCTAAGATACTACACAGACGAAATGATAAAGAAAGAGATGGATGTTAACCTTAAGCTCGGAGGAATCTCTCATGTTTGGGTTCATTCTGATGATATATGGGGATACAAACATGATAATTTCTTTAGACCTAATGAGGAGGAGCTAGAACATCTTTTCAAGTTTATAATGGATACACCGGGAGTTTCTGGAACTAATCCTACCCATGGAAGGATCTCAGTCCCTGCAGCATATCCTGAGCTTCTTTCAAAACTCTCGAATATTATGAAGGCAGGTCCAGATAATTGGATAGGAATGCAGACGGGTCTGGAGACGGGTAGCGAGAGTCTCGCAAAGAAGCACATGCCAAATAAAACGATGCCATTGAAAATTGGCGTAGATGGTTCCTGGGAAGAGATAGTATGGCAGGGGATATATAATGAGACAAAATACTACTGGAGATCAGCATTCACGCTACAGGTAGGTCAGCCAGAGGAAACAGATGAAGACAACTGGGATACTGTGGCTATGGTCAACAGATTGAGTTATTCAAAAATAGATGACGGAAGGGATTTTGAGTTCACGGTTACACCTCTACAAACAATACCTATGGGCAGGATTACTTCAAAAAAATTCTCACTTGACCTATTAACTGAATCTCAACTCGCTGTTTATTATGCTTCCTATAGACATCTAGCCAGAATGGCTTCCAGAAGGGGCTATGATGAAGGGAGTGGAAACTTCTTTGTAAGAGCTGGTACAGGTTCAATAATTTCATTTGGTGGCCTTCTAATGATGAAGGTTGTAGAAAATATTGCAAAGAAGAAGGGAGTTGATATATCCAAAGTCAAGAAATATGGTCTAGAAAACAAGCAAGAATTCACAAGCATAAGTTCATTGGCTAGGGCTTAAACAAAAAATGATCATAGAACCATTCAGCCCCTGGATATATAAAGGAGAAATAGCTGACTTTGTATCTCCACCTTTCGATACAATAAGCAAAGAAGAAGAAATAAAGCTGAAGCATAACAAGGATAATATAACAAATTTAACACTTCCTGAAAGTTACGAAAAGGCAACAGAATTCCTTAAGAATCTTAAATTGTCAGGCAAGTTAGAAAGAGAAGAAGAATCCATTGTAATCATTACAATGGAATATGTGGAAAATGGTAAGATATTCACGGTACCGGGAATCATCTCTTTAATCGATTCTACTGATAAAAATATAGTAACTCACGAAAAGACGTTCCAGAAATTTGTTGATGATAGAATTAATTTGATGAAAAATATAGGGGGTCAACCTGAACCTATTTTTGTAGTATCAATTGAAAATTTGGATGATATTTTATTTGAGTATACTAAGGACGTGAGGAATAAAATTATCTTTGACTTTAATTTCAATGGAATTCGCATAAAAGCATATTTGGTAAAAGATCCTGAACGGATTATAGAAATTCAGATGATATTGAAAGAATACCAAGGTATTATAGCAGATGGGCACCACAGATTTGCTGCTTCCAAGCAATTGTACGAAAGTACTAAAGATCCCAGATGGAAAATGGTTATGGCATTTATAGTCTCCTTAAATTCAAAAGGATTGAAAATTTCTGGTGTCCATAGAGTAGTCAAAGATGAAATTGTTTTTCATAATCTAATGGATTGTGTTTCCAGGAATTTTTTGATTAAGAAAATTGAAAAGCCAGATGATAATTCTATTGTTATCTATAAGAAATATTTTTATCAGATAGTAGCAAAGAATCCCGGAGAAGATCTCATAGAAAGCCTACCAGTATCCTTGGTAAATTCTCACATTTTTAAAGAATGTTTGAAGATGGATGACAGAGATATCTCAAATCATGTTGAGTTCATGAATTGCATAGATCAAGTTGTGAAGATGGTTGACTCTAATGTGTATTCATTTGGAATTATAATGCCTTCTACAGATAAGATAAAATTTTTACAAATTGTAAAAAACAAGTTACAGCTTCCTCAGAAGTCAACTTATTTCAATCCAAAAATACCTTCAGGGATCGTAATGAACCTCTTTTAATTGTATGAAGAAATAAATAATGAAATTATATCAGTGAAGAGTTTTGTGTTTTATCTGGTTAAAATGCATGAAAATAGATTGTAATTCTTGTAAATAATATTATAGACGAATATTATCACATCACAGATGGAAGAAGCATTGGTACAGGATGAAATCGGCGGTAGTATTGTGATGCAATATGTTAATTCCATTACGTTAGTTCTTGCCGGTTTTGTATTTTACATTTATATAATACATTTTTATGGATCTGAACTTGTTGGAACAGTTGCCCTTCTTCTTGCAATTGTTTCACTGTTAAACATATTTTTTTCTCTTGGAACTACTTCAGGATTGCAGCATTATATATCATTCTTCATAGGTAAAGGAGAATTTGGAAAGATTAGAAGTATAGTTAGAAATTTTTCCATTGTTACATTTATACTTGCATTTCTCGGAATGTTAGCCATATACTTTTTATCACCTTTACTGGCTACTCTGTTTTTTCATACTTTTAAATATATAACGCTAATTAAATTATTGAGCGTTGACCTCTTCTTTACTACAACTTCTGGAATATTTGGTGGAATGCTTGTGGGATTGCAGAA
>JAVRLO010000027.1:0-11140 GCA_031961395.1 Thermoplasmatales archaeon I-plasma
GTAGGACCTTGCAATTTCTTCATTATGAATCTGAAACAGATCTTGCTTTAAAAGAGATGGAAAAAATAATTCAAGAGGCTCTGGATTTATTTAAAATAAAGGACGCTTATGCTGTACATAGAATAGGTGATTTAAAGCCAGGAGAGGTCTCACTGTTCGTGGTTGTGCAATCAGAGCACAGAGATGAAGGGTTTAAAGCGTGCATTTACATAGTAGACTCCATAAAATCAAGAGTTCCTATATGGAAGGAAGATGTATATGAGGACGGAGATAGGAAATGGCATTAATTTCATCAATAGAGTATCATAAAGTATTGATATTGAATTTTCATAAATGATTAATGATGTATGATCTATACGGGCGTCCTTTAAATAGTCTGAGAATTCAAGTAAATGCCGTCTGCAATTTCAAATGTTTTTTCTGCCATATGGAAGGAACAGATGAGAATGCAGAGCATCTCTCCCCGGAAGAAATAGAAAGAGTGGTTTACGTAGCTTCAAAGAATGGTGTTAACAGGATAAAGTTTACTGGCGGGGAACCTTTGCTGAGAAAGGATCTTGAAGAAATAATATTCAGAACTAGAAAGCATATTAAAGGGGACATATCGCTTACCACTAACGGCTATTTTCTTGAAGATAGGGCATTTTCACTTAAGGAGTCCGGCCTCAATCGAATAAATATATCTCTTCATTCTCTAAATGAGAATAATTTTAAAATCATAACCGGTACAAATTCTATATCCTACGTGGAAAGAGGAATAGATGCAGCAATAGAAGCAGGTTTGAATCCAGTAAAGGTAAATTTTGTGGTTCTTAATGGAATAAATGTTGACGAAGTAGATAAGATGATCTCTTTTGCCGCTAATAAAGGTGTAATACTTCAATTAATTGAATATGAAACGGATAGAGAAGGGGAAAATTCTTTAGAATACAAAAAGTACCATTATGATCTCAGGCTGATAGAAGAGAAAATAAAGCCAATATCCAAAAAAATTTCATACAATTCATTGCATCATAGGGCCAGGTACGTCGTGGAACGGGATGGGAAAGAAACTGAAGTTGAATTTGTAATGCCAATGAAAAATCCAGATTTCTGCAATCACTGCACAAGATTGAGAGTGACCACAAAGGGAGAATTTCAAACGTGTTTGAATAGGAAAGACCAAGTTTTTAGTTTCAGAGGGAAAGAAAATATTGAGGAAATTATGTCTTTAGCTGTAAGAGCCAGAGAACCATACTGGAGGTGAAGAATGAAAGTCACTGTTAAATATTACGCGAAGTACAGGGATTTTTCTGGAAACAAAGAAGAAACACTTGAAATTGAGAACAAAAATTTAAGGAGTGTTATTGAAACTGTAAAAGAAAAATACCTAAAATTCAAAAATGAGGAAATAAACCTCATAGCACTCAATGGAAGATTTGTAAAAGATCTTGACACTGAAGTGAGAGAAGGGGATGTAATATCTTTATTCCCACCAGTTAGTGGAGGATAATTTTTTATGAATGTATCAATTTAATAAACATGGATTTAAACCGTTACCTTTCACAGATCGTAATGCCAGATATCTTTCCAAAGGGACAGCGTAAGATATCCGAATCTTCAGTTATAGTAGTAGGGGTTGGAGGAACAGGTTCAGTAATTTCAGAACTCCTGGTACGGCTTGGTATCGGCAAACTCTCTATAATTGACCCGGATGTAGTAGAAATATCAAATCTTAATAGACAGTCGCTTTACGATGAAAAAGATGTAGGGAGAAAAAAAGTTTTTGCTGCTCTGGAACATCTTCATTCCATCAATTCGGATGTAAAAATAATACCATATGATGAAAAACTTACTAGAGATAACGCACAGACAAGATTTGCTGGCACAGATGTTATAATGGACGGGACCGATAACTACGGTGCTAGAGGTATCATAAACGAATTTTCAGTAAAGATGAACATACCTTGGGTATTCACTGCTGTTGAAGGTTATTACGGATACGTCAAAATTATAATTCCGCACAAAACATCTTGCCTGGCTTGCATGGGATATCCGTTGAGCGGGGAATCAATACCATGCACACAATCTGGAGTAATGCCTATGACTGTATTTGCAGTATCAGCGTTTGCAGTGTCTCTTGCGGTAAAGGCAATACTGGGAAACGAAGTTACCGGAGAGCTGAATTTTGTAAGTACAAAGGACATCTCTATCCAAAAAGTCATGGTTGATATAAATCCTGATTGCAGGGTTTGCGGAGTAAGGAGATGAAGGCAGTAATATTTGTCAAAAAAAGTGAACGTCTTCCAGGAAAACACTCTCTATATATATGCGGAAAGAGCATGATCCAAATAGTCTGTGACTCCCTTTTCAACCAGGAAATTTTTGATGAGGTAATAGTGTTGAGCAAAGATCCATCAATAAAATGCGATAAATGCACCATAATAAAAGACGAGAGCAACGGTGTTTTAATAGATTCAATTATAGAAGCTATTCGTTTATATGGCGAAATATTGGCAGTTGGAGGCGATATGCCTTATATTGATGTTAATCTCATTAATAAGATAATGAAATTTTATTCTAAAACACCAATATCCATGAAAAATGAAAAAGGGATAATAGAGCCATTATTTTCAATTTACAATAAGTCAATAATGAAAGACATGGAGAATTTCGCCAGGGAAACAAAATCCATTTTTAAGTTCATTGAGAAGAATTTTAGGATAATAGAGGCAGGTGAAGATTCCTGGAAGCTTGATAGCATAAATACAATTGATGATTTGATAAGGGCCAGAATTATTTTCGGCTGTCAATAGTTTAGTAAGGATAAAATCAGGTTAGGCAATTCTTTTATAATTTTTTTCAATATCTATAAGTGAGTTATATAACGGTCTGCCCCTATTGTGGAACGGGTTGTCAGATAGTAATAAATGATTATAATTCTTCTGTACACATAACAGGTTATTCAAAGTCACCAGTAAATGAAGGTAAGTTATGTATTAAGGGCTACAGTGGCCTATCATACAATTTTTCGAAGGAAAGGCTTAAGTTTCCACTGATCAGGGAAGGTACATCTTTTAAGAGAGCAAGCTGGGAGGAAGCATTTGACTATTCTGTAAACAAAATGGATCAAATTATTAAAAAATATGGTCCTGACTCAGTAGCATTTCAGTCATCAGCAAAATGCACAAATGAGGAAAATTATCTTATGCAGAAGATAGCAAGGATGATTGGAACAAACAACATCGATCACTGTGCCAGAAGTTGTCACAGCCCAACTGCACTTGGACTTATAAACACTCTTGGTGCCGGAGCGGCAACAGGATCAATAAAAAGTCTTGAGGATACAAAAACATTTTTCATAATAGGTACTAATACCACGGAACAGCATCCGATAATAGGTGCAAAGATATTAAAAGAAACAAAGAAGGGTAAAAATCTCATAGTTGCTGATCCAAGGAAGATACAGCTTTCGAAGTCTGCTAGTGTTTTTCTTCAATTTAAGCCCGGATCTGATGTTGCACTTTTAAATTCTATAATGTTTGTTATTCTTAAGAATAAATGGGAAGACAGGGAATTTATAGATAAAAGAACACAGGGGTTTGAAGAGTTAAGAAAAGAAATAGAGAAGTATCCACCTGAGGTAACAGAGGAGATAACAGGTATAGAACCGGACCTAGTAGAAGAAGCTGCAAGAATGATAGCTACTGAGAAACCAACTTCAATATTTTATGCAATGGGTATCACACAGCATATCCACGGTACTGAAAACGTGATGGATGTATCAAATCTTGCTCTGATAACAGGAAATATAGGAGTCAGAGGAGCTGGCATATTTCCATTGAGAGGTCAGAATAATGTTCAGGGTTCATCTGATATGGGTGCCCTCTCTGAATTCTACCCGGGATACGTGAGGTATGATTCAGAGAATGTTAAAAAATTTGAAGATTTGTGGGGCAGAAATATGCCTAGGAAAAAAGGTCTCACGCTATCTGAGATGTTTGATGCTGCCGCTGAAGGGAAAATAAAAGCAATATATTTGATGGGGGAAAATCCACTCGTTACAGAAGCATCGGTATCAAAAGTTGAAGAAGGAATAGACAATTTAGAACTGTTCATTGTACAGGACATATTTCTAAGTTTAACAGCAGGCAAGGCGCATGTAGTATTTCCTGCAGCATCATCACTGGAAAAAGAGGGAACATTTACAAATACAGAAAGAAGGATCCAGAAGATAAATCCAGTATATATGCCACCAGGGGAGGCGAAGCCTGACTGGTGGATTTTAAAGGAGTTTGGAAAAAGACTAGCTGGAATGGATGACTACTCTTCACCCGAATCTATATTCGAAGAAATCAGAAAGGCAATTTATAATTATTCTGGTGCAAGTTATGAGAACATATATCCTATTGGAAAACAGTGGCCTATAAACAAAGAATTTCCAGATGGTACTGAAATCATGCACTCCAGATCTTTTCCAATAGGTAAAGCTAAGCTTATTCCCATTCCATATGGTTTTCCGGCTGAAAGGCCAGATGATGAGTACAAATTCATAATGACTACAGGAAGGAACTATTATCACTGGCACTCCGGGACAATGACAAGGAGAACAGATATTTTGGAAAGAGAATCGCCTGAGCCTTATGTTGAGATTAGCGAAGAAGATGCCAGATCATTAAATATCAGAAATAATCAGATTGTGACTATAGAATCAAAACACGGTTCCATAAAAATCAAGGCTAGGATAACGGATAAGATACCATCGGGAATTGTTTTCGTCCCTTTTCATTTTGCTGAGGCTCGTGTAAATAGATTAGTAGGTGAAAATCTAGATCCTTTATCAAAAATCCCGGAATTTAAGGTAGTTGCTGTGAAGGTGATAGTTTGATATATATATTGAGCAGTAAAGATATGGAAGAACTTTTTCTGAGGATTTCAAAGGATTATGAAACTTACGGGACAATAGAAAAGGATGGCGAAATTGTTTTTAGTGCAATAAGGAGTTTTGACCAGATAATTGATAAAAGGAGCAGATATGCTCCGAAGGAATATCTAATCTCAAGGAATGAAAATGTTCTTGAAATGCCAAAACCTGAAAAGAAAGCGGTATTTGGAATAAGAAGTTGTGACCTAAAAGGATTCTATATAATGGATAAACAAATCTATGGAAAGGACATATTTTATACTGTAAAAAGGGACAACACGTTATTTGTTAATTTTGTATGCAAGGAACCGTGCGAAGGTGGTTTTTGCTCATCATTCGGCGGTCCAATTTTGGATGACTACCAGATACAGGTAATACCTGAAAACGGGAAATATATAGTTATGGCATCAAACAAATATGATCATTACCTTGAAGGATTTGAGAGAATTGACAGTTTCGACAGGGAAGAATTTAATGAAAAATTCAATAGATTGATGCCAGCCTTGCCTGTAGAGGGTATAGAGAACAGGATAAAGTGGAATTCTATACTGTGGAAGGAATACGCTTCTATATGCATATCCTGTGGTGCGTGCACTTTTTCTTGTCCTACGTGCTACTGCTTTGATCTTTATGACACGGAAGATCAGAGACTGAGGGAGTGGGATTCGTGTATACTTGCAGGTTTCACGAGCTCTTCAGCCGGAAACATAAGGCCTGACCTTGACGAAAGACTGAGGCAGAGATTTTATCACAAATTTGTGTATTATAAAAAATCAAAGGATGTATATTTATGCACGGGATGCAATAGATGTACCGAGGATTGTCCTGTTGACATTGATATTAAAGAGGTGATTTTACACGACTATTCTAAAGAATAGCTATATTCCCGAAATTATGAAAATAGAAGATCTAAAATGGGAGACAGGTGACGTATTTTCCTTTTCAGTGGAGAAAGAAAATACCGGTCATTCTGGACAGTTTTACATGCTTTCAGTTCCGGGGACGGGAGAGGCACCCATTTCTGTAGCCTCAGGAAAAGGAAGGAATCTCTCTTTTACCATCAGGAAGATAGGATCTGTAACTGCAAAAATACCGATGGTTTCAGAAATAGGAGTAAGAGGACCATATGGAAAAGGCTGGCCATGGGAAGATTATGATAAAATTCTAGCTATTGCAGGAGGAATAGGAATTCCGCCAATAAAAAGTCTTATCGAGGAAATGTATGATGCCGGGCGGAAAGAAGATATATCCTTAATCTACGGTGCAAGAACACCAGCAGATCTTGTTTATAAGGAAATGCTGGAAAAAATAAAAAATGAAATAGATGTGACAATAACTGTGGATAAGGGAGATATTTCATGGAAGGGGAACGTAGGTTTCGTTACTGAATTTATAAAGAAAAATAAGATTAGCAGGAAAGCTGCAGTATTTATTATAGGTCCGCCTCTTATGATGAAAAATTCAGTGAATGAAGCAATGAATGCGGGCTTCATGGAAGAGAATATTTTTCTTTCCCTGGAGAGAAGGATGGAGTGTGGGATTGGAGTTTGCGGTCACTGTAATATCGGCGAATACTATGTATGTGAAGATGGTCCTATATTTAATTATCCTAGCGTAAAGGAGAAGCCGGAATTATTCCTTTAGGTAGAGATGTCAAGACTCCTCATTATTTCGTCAGATGGTTTGCCATCCTTTTCTATTCCAACTTCTTCAAGGTATTCCCTTACCATAGTTTCATAATCCACCTTGATACCTTCAGTAGGGCCATCATCAAGAGGCGGGATGCCAACCATTCTTCCTGGTGGTTTTATATTCCAGACATTAAACTTCTGTTTATAGTTGAAAAGGTATCTGCTAATCTGTATTCTTTTACCTATCATCATAAGCTCTTCGGAGTCAATATCCCATCCCATTATTGCTTTTAAAAGCCTAGTATAAGGATAGGAGTTTGGCCATATAGATGTTGAGAAAAGACACATTCCAGTTGAATTGATTATCTGGGTTCCGTAAGCTGAGAGAGCCTGGAGTTTTCCCTTCCCGGAATATTTGTACCTTTCAATTTTTCTATTTTCCACGTCATATTCGAACGGGAGTGTTAAACTCCCTCCTTCGTCAAATCCAATTCCACCTGCAGTATGTCTCCCCGGAGTTGGATCAGAGATATATGTTGTTGCAAGAGAAGGCATTAGCCTTGGATCATGCATAGGGAGGTCCTGCCCGGCTACATGCATTGCAAATTCACTGCTTCCCTTGCCTATTATTTCTGATGCCTTCCTAGCTCCATCTGCCAGAACTTTTCCAAAACCTTCTCCTCTTGCAATAATCTTAACCAGCTGAACCATACCATCAGCATTGCCGAATCCTATCGGAAATCCAACATCTTTCTCACTTATAAGTCCTCTCTCATAACATTCGTTTGCAAAAGCAATTACTGCTCCTGTGGAAATTATATCAAGTCCTTCTCTATTGCAAATTTCAAATGCCATTGCCATAGCATCAAGATCAGCGTTTAGATTCAGACCTCCGAATGCACCGGTACCTTCATACTCCAATCTATGTCCTTCAATAAAACCATATCTTGTATTTCTCTTTACGTGACCGCCACAGGCTAGAGTGCATTGAGCGCATCCATAAGACCTTATTTTGTCCTTTGCAATCTCTTCTCCACTGATCTTCTTAGCGTTTTCCTCCCCATAATCCCTCAAACCAACGCCCTTCCAGTTTTTAATTGGAGTATCTCCATTGAGATGGGAGGATTCTGTTATTGCTGTTGTTCCGTACAGCTGCCATGGTCTGACGAGATCTATGTTTTTATTAAAATTAATCTGTATTTCCTTTAAAAGAGACATTAGTAAGTTTTTATCAAACACTTCTATTTTCTTTGTTCCCCTGACTATTATACCCTTTAATTTCTTAGAGCCCATTACTGCTCCTAGTCCTGATCTTCCGGCAGTTCTACCATAGTCATTCATAATCGATGCCATTAATGATTTTTTTTCACCTGGAACTCCAATAACCAAAGCTTGTCCCCTTGGTTCTATTGTTTTGAGATAATTTTCTGTTTCATATGCATCTTTCCCCCATATAGGTGTTGCATCTTCCAGCGAATATTTGCCATCATTAATCCTTAGGTAGACTGGTTTAGGTGATATACCCTTAAAAAATATTGCATCGAAACCGCTGTTCTTCAATTCAGGACCGAACTTTCCTCCACAGTTTGCATCACCCCATGCATTGGTAATAGGTGATTTGGCAACTACCTCAAATCTTCCTCCAAGTGGAACTCCATGACTGTTAAATATTCCTGTGACTATTCCAAGTATATTTTCAGAACCTAGAGGATCTTCTCCTCCCTTCATCTCTCTATTCAGAAAATAAGAGCCTAGACCGTTTCCAGTTAAATATTTCCTGTATATGTCTTCTTTAACATCCTCTACTTCAAAGGTGGAGGCTGCAAGATTTACCCAGAGAACTTTACCATTAACTCCGTACATAAAGATGCAATAGAAAATCAGATAAATAAATATTGATGCAAATTAGCAACTTTTTCAATTGTATGAATTAGTAAAACCATTAATTTCTAATTTAAAGAATTTAGAAAATTTATGGAATACTGAAATAGAATGCAACCAGATCATAGAATTATTGAAAAATTGTTACTATGTGAATAAAATATATAAAATATCATATAATCATACCTTCAAGACAGATTGCGAGAATAAATTAAACGCATAATTTATTAGGTAATCATTCATACAGAATCAATGACAGATCTTAATTTGGGTCCTTATTTTCAGAATCAGTTAAAGGATGCGGAAAATCTTCAGAAGCAAATAGAATCCCTTATGGCACAGCAGTATCAATACGAAGTTAAGCTGAGATCAGACAAAAAAACTATGGAATATCTCAGCAAGGGCAACAAAGACGATGAGGTATACAGGGAAGTTGGTTCCATACTTGTGAAGGTTAACGATATTGAATCATTTAAGAAAGAAATTGAGGAGGACATAGAGATTTCGGATATGAGGCTTAAATCAATTAAGCAGCAAATTGAACAGCTTAATGCTAAACTGAAAGAATTAACTGATGAAATAAACAAGGTATATCAGAAAGCAAATAACAAGAACTGATCATATTTTATCGATCATCATCGCATCTCCGAGGCTGAAGAAGTAATAATTATTTTTTATAGCTTCGTTGTAGGCATTCTTTATTCTCTCTTCTCCTCCGAAAGCATATACAAGGGCAAGAAGAGATGATTTTGGAATGTGAAAATTGGTTATTAGATGCGTTATGCCAGAATTAAACTTAAAGCCGGGGAATATGTATATCCTGGTAAGTCCGGAGTATGGTTTTAGAATGCCAGAATAAGATGCAGTTTCAAGCGATCTGACCACGGTTGTACCGACAGCAATTATATTTCCTCTGGAATTTTCTATCTCACTGACTAGACTATCAGAAACTATTATGTCCTCTTCGTCAACTACGTGCATCCTTATATCTCTATCTTCTATGCTTTTGAACGTACCATAACCAACATTCAACAAAGCAAATAATATCCTTACCCCTTTTTCCTTCAATTTTGTTAGAAGAGAATTGCTGAAATGAAGGCTTGCAGTAGGGGCCGCTATGGATCCGGTAATATCACCAATTTCATTCTGATAATATGGAAAATCCTGTCTATTTTTTATATATGGAGGAAGTGGAAGATGACCTATACTTTCAAGATAATCCCAGTCTATATTCCCTGAAATTAGTCTCTTTCCATCCTCAGTTAGTTTAACCTTTACCTCCCTGTTTCCAATAGAGATAATCTCATTATCTCTAACCTTTCCTGCTATCAGCGTGAGAAAAGAATCTCCTCTCCTTTCAAGAACGGTTATTTTTAGTGTTCCACCTGTAATTTTCTTTCCATAAACTAATGCTTTTCTTACTCTTGTCCTGTTAAGAATCAAAAGATCTCCCTTGGAAATATTGTTTATTAAATCATTAAAATGAGTGTGCTTTATTGTATCCTTATTCAGAATCATAAGTCTCGATGATTCTCTGGTATGAGGGGGCTCCTGTCTAATCAAATCTTTTGGAAGGAAATAATTGTAATTGTCAATTAGGTATTTTTCCATTCTTTTTCGGAATGATGAGTGTTAATTAATCCTTTCTGCTGTTAAAATTATTCAGAACGGTTATAACAAACTCAGCATGACTCCAAATCAGAGGTGAAACTGATATTGGCTTACCATCATATGGATCAATCTGCTCTGAAAGTACTCCAGAAGGTTGAGCGTGACCTACAACCCAGTTAATTAAATTCATACTATCATCTTTTCTTCCAATCTCATTATAATAATCCGCTCCCCATAATGTTGTAATAATCCAGGGATTTCCTGGTATACTCTTATCATCCTTAACCCTTTGATAATAATCATTTTCGTACCTGGCAAGCCCGCCAATTTTAGGAGTCCATAATTTGTTGAATATACTTTTTACTGTAGATACCATTCTAGGATCATTTGGAGGCAGGAGTCCAAATCTTGATATTGAGAAAAGGGCAGAATCAACAGTGAAGTCTGCTCTTCCATTCAGTATAGCTCTGGCAAATCTCTCTTTCTCTTCTGAATAGAATTTATCGATGAATGAATTCTTCATTTTTAATGCGGCATCGCCGTATTTCCTGTTCAGCTGTTCTTCACCAAGTATATCTGAAAATTTGGCCGCAGCTACAAGTGCAGCATACGTAGTTGCTACCGTAAATGCATGGATTCCATATCTTTCTTCCCACAGATCATATGAAGGTTTAGGAAGTCCATCATCATCCCTAAAATTTACTAAGAAATCTGCTGCTTTCCTAATGAGATTTTCATATAGGTCAGATATAAACTCAAGATCATTCACTCTTTTATGATAATTCCAGAGCGCCCATAAAACAAGGGACGTTTCATCCTCCTGAATAGGAATGATCTTCTTATCACCCATAACCCTTGGTATCCAGGAGCTTGCAATAGAACCGTTTAAATTGTACTTATGTTCAAAATAACCCTCTGAGGAAATGGTATCAGTTGAGAAATTGAAAAATAATTTAGATGGTCCATAGTGCGTTGAATTTATCAGAGCGTATGCAGCAAAGGCTGAATCTCTCGGCCAGACGTAATAGTATCCGTCCCTGTTTGATTTCAGGATATCACTGTCGCTGGATGCAACAATTCCTCCAATTTCATTCATATGACTCCTTATTATGAA
>JAVRLO010000028.1:0-10645 GCA_031961395.1 Thermoplasmatales archaeon I-plasma
TTTTAAGGCAACATACACGTAAAATACATATTATCATTTTATATGTTAATGAGAAATGGATAACTTAAGAATTCTAGTGGAACAGCTTAATTCCATCCGAGGCCCAAGATACAATATCCCGATTGTAGAAGAGGCTCTAACAGAGGAATTTGACATTGCTATTTTTCCGGAGCTATTTTATTCAGGCTATCTGCTGCGGGACGGTATAAGATTTTTGACTGTAGATAACGAATTTATTGATAAGTTAAAGTCACAGATAGGTAACAGGATATTGATATTTGGGGCGCCAACTTACGACAATTTTCTCAGAAATTCTGCTGTTATAGTAACAAGCAATGATGTAATTTTCTACAATAAAATGCATCTTCCTAACTTTGGTCCTTTTGAGGAGGAAAGATTTTTCAAGAATGGAACAAAACCTCTTTCATTCGCTTTTAAAAATTTCAAGATTAATGTTCAGATATGTTATGATATATTTTTTAACGATACTGTTGTACAAGGCTCTGATATAATAGTGAATATATCCGCATCTCCTTTCACATCTAAAGAACATTTTGAGAAAATATTCGCATCGCTCGCTTTGAGAAACCAATCATATGTAGTATATGTTAATACAGCAGGTCTTCAACGAAATTTAGTTTTCTGGGGAGGAAGCAGAATAATCGACCCGGACGGAAATGAAGTTGCTAAAATGGAATATTTTAAAGAGGGCAGGAAATATTTTGATATTAGATCAGATAAATTGAAAATATCGCGAATGAAGAGACCCATCCTTAAAGAGGTTTTGAATGAACATCAAGAATAGAATTTTCTTAGCAAAGATACTCAATACAGAGCTAAAATATCAATACCTAAAAAATACACCAAGGTTTCA
Organism: Thermoplasmatales archaeon I-plasma; assembly: GCA_031961395.1. Taxonomy (GTDB): domain Archaea; phylum Thermoplasmatota; class Thermoplasmata; order Thermoplasmatales; genus JAGDXO01. Next base: position 875 of record JAVRLO010000028.1, read on the forward strand.
GAAGAATGACAAATTATCCATGGAATTAGCCAGGAAGTTCCTTATGAACAACGTAAGATCCTCGATATTTATCAACACATTCTTCTATGGTATTATCTCTATGATGTTCGGCCTCGCAATGATACGGGAGATCAGTCTAATATCTACAGGAAGTTTCACTCTCTTTTTGCTTCTATTGATTCTTGCAGTCATGAATGATTCCCAGTTTTACAGAGGTCTATGGGATATGAAACTTCTTGCGCCTTTGACTTCTTTACCTATAAAGGTTGAAAGGTCCGTAGTTCCTTTATCTTTATTCTTATACAATGAAAGTTATCTTCCTTTTGTAACCATTCCAGCTGGAATAATAATAACAATGGAACTTAGAAATCCACTTCCACTTATTCTGTATTCGATATTTACAATCCTTTTCCTATATATGGGAAGGACCATATCACTACTGCTTGGTCTTTCCTTTGCAAAAACAAATACAAACAAAAGAAGCAAAAGAATGTATCTAGGTCAGATTTTTCAGGTTGTAATATTCGTCATATTCATACTGGCAATACAGATTTCAACTAATCCCGAATTCCTCGCTTCAATTCATGTTCCAGTTTACGCCTTTCTTATAATTCCCCTAACTTACGCAAATTTAACTGTTTTCAATCCCTATCCATTCCTGATATTTCTCATTTTATTCTCTTTAATTTATTCTCTATACTCTTATTTCCAGAAGAAGAATTTTAATGAAAACTCAAATGTTTATAACGCAATAGAAAAGAAGGAATCACGTCAAAAAATGAAAACAAGAAAACCAATTTTATCCTGGATGGAGAAGGATTTCAGAATAATCCTAAGAAGAAGGGGCTCGATAATGATACTTGTAATACCTATAACATTCATAATTCCAATGATTATGAGTATAGGTACTATGAGTTCGGTAAGCTCCCAGTATGAATTTTCATTTCCCTATCTATCTTCTATATTTCTGGTGGATTTTATTCTTCTGATAGGGCTTGAAGGTAAATCTGCCTGGCATCTTTCTGCATTACCAGTATCAAGAAGGGACTTCTTTTTTTCTAAAGTAATTCTAATTACGATCATAGGAATCTTATATTACCTGATTATTGTGATCATCATGGCACTTTATAGCAGTGGTTCGCTGACATTTATGGTATTGAATTTTCCATATTTCATATTAATCCTATTAACTGTCCTCATGGCAGGTGGTGCCTATATAATATCTGCCATTCCGAAGGAAGTATATACTCTCTCGCAGGAAGGGATAGGAGGACGATGGATGCTCCTTAAAACATTTGCAATATCTCTTCCTTTAATCATAATAAATGCCCTAATATTTGGATTTTCTGGAAGATATTTTATAGGAATCCCATCAATAATAAGTGGATACCCTTTCACTATAATATTCGACACTATTATTTCCATCCTTTTCCTTAGAATTTTCCTGAAGAGAGGTGACTATTTCTAGAACGGCATTAATTTCCACTATTTTGATTGATATTTTTCAATAAAAGTTTCTTAGAAACGAAAATAAAAATTTCACAAAATAGGCAATATGAAATTACAATTTTTGTTAATAATGATTATTCCATCCCTAGTAAAAGGACATCCTAATCAGTTTAATAACAGATTCCTATTAACAAGCAATGAACAACGTTGTAAAAGTAAATCCTATTAATCCAGAAAAAGAAATAATTGAAAAGGCGGCTGATATAATTAAAAGCGGAGGCTTAGTGGCATTTCCGACAGAAACAGTCTATGGCCTTGGAGCTGATGCTAAGAATGATGAATCGTGCAGAAAAATATATCTAGCGAAAGGAAGACCATCTGACAATCCTCTAATAGTTCATATCTCAAATATGGAACAGTTATACGATGTAGCATCTAACATACCAGAAAACATAACCAATATTATGAATAAAATATGGCCAGGTCCATTGACCGTTGTGTTACCAAAGGGAAAAGTGGGTAATGTGGCGACAGGCGGATTGGACACTGTAGCCGTCAGAATGCCAGCTCATAAGGTTCCATTAAATTTGATAGAAAAAAGCAAACTTCCTGTAGCTGCCCCCAGCGCCAATAGATCAGGAAGGCCAAGTCCGGTATTTTCATCCGAGGTTAAGGAGGATCTGAATGATAATGTGGATTTAATTTTAGATGGAGGTCCAACCTTCTTTGGAGTAGAGTCAACAGTAATTATGATCAGAGAAGAAGAAAAAGAGATTGTTATTCTGCGTCCTGGAGCTTTTACTGAAGAGGAAATTAGGATTATATTCGGAATGAAGGTCATAGTTTCAAGTGGACAAAGTGACATTCCAAGGGCTCCAGGAATGAAATACAGACACTATGCTCCTTCAAAGAAATTGTATCTTGCAGAATCTGAAAAAGCAATTATGGAAGAGTGCGAGAAAGGTAATAACTTCGTGGTACTCTGCAGCCAGGAGCTTTCAAGAAAGATTGACTGCCCGACGATTGTTCTTGGTTCCAAAAATGACCTATATGAGATAGCGCGCAATCTTTTCCCTTCCTTTAGAAAATTGGATAGAAGCAAATATGATTATGGTATAATTGAACCATTTGAGGAAAGGGGCATAGGCTTAGCTATAATGAATAGAATAAAAAAAGCAGCATTAGGCAAATAATAAAATTAAGAATTGATTAAATCAATTCCTTCTTTGTCAATTTTACCGTCAAGGAATCCTTTATCCTTAAGATAGGAAATTATAATTCTAACACTTTCTTCTATCGAATATTTATCCGTATCAATTACTATATCTGGATTAAGAGGTTCCTCATATGGATCCTGGAGACCGGTCAGATTATTTATTTCTCCTGCCAGTGCCTTTTTATAAAGTCCCTTCGTATCTCTTTGTATCAGTACATCAATGGGGCATCTAACATAAATTTCCACGAAATTTTCAATCTCCTTCCTTGCTCTTTCTCTGATGTCTCTATAAGGAGATATTAATGGCACTAGAGTTATAACACCATTTCTTGAAAGAAGCTTAGCAACAAACATAACTCTTTCATTGTGCTTCTCTCTATCTTCTTTTGAGAATCCTAGGTCTCTAGATAGGCCTTTTCTAATTTCATCTCCATCAAGTATTTCAACCCTGTATCCAACTTTATTTAAAAGATTGCTAATATTGGTTGCAAGCGTGGTTTTACCAGCTCCTGAAAGTCCCGTGAACCAGAGTACTAGCCCTTTATCATTTGACAAGCTCTATCCCCTCCATGGGTTCTCCTTTAATTCCGTACTTTTTCCTGACATTATAAAGGTCCAATATAGTAGGAGTCACACGTTCTATAGATGAATTTATCATTTTGCCTATTTTTTTGTTCTTCCTGTAAATTATGTAAATTCCATCATAATCATGAACAGCATCGTCTGGACCAGTGTCATTTTCCAAAAGATAATCAGTATCATAGCCGAGTGTTCCTGCGGCCCTCCAATTCAGGTCGTCAAGGTATACGAATAAATCAGATCTATCTCCGTTTACAACTTCGTACTTTTCCTCTGGCTCAAACACAATAGTTTTCCAATTTTCACCGTTTGGCCCCTTAATATTTTTCAGTTTCTCTTTAAGAATGTCTAATTCTTCCTTAACTTTTGAAGGTTCAATTACACCCTGTGTTTCTCTTCCCTTGACATTTAGGAAAATTCTTGCATAATATCCACCCCAGGCCCATGCTTTAGTATTTTGCCAATCAACGTCAAGGTCATCAATTGATGAACCAGCTGGAATCTTGTCATTTTTTATCTTGAGATAGCCTTCCTTGATAAGCCACTGATTTATAGCAAATGCTCCTTTCATTCCCTTTGCTCCATGATCAGAAACAATCATCATGATGGTATCATCATCAAGCATTTCCATTAATTTTCCAATATGGGTATCTACCATCTTAAAGTATGAAATAAATTTGTCTCTCATAACTTCATTTTTTTCATAGAGATGATGATTCTCATCAATATATCTCCAGAAAGCGTGGTGTATTCTATCAATACCTATCTCTACCATGAAAAAGAAATCCCACGGATTCTCTTTCAGTAATTTTTCTACGAGCTTGAATCTTGTATCACTCATTTTGTAGATCTCGTTTATTATTTTTTCCTTCTCCGGTTTCCTAAATTTTACATCAAACTCATAGTCCGGGAAATCTCTCAATATTTCATTTTTAAGTCCCGGTGGATAAGTGAATTCTTTATTCTTATCTGGAGTTAGAAAGTCAGATATCATAATTCCTGGGATAGGTTTAGGTGGATACGTGGGAGGAACGGCCACGACAATGCTTCTCTTATTTCTTTTTCCGAGTATGTCCCATACAGTATCATATTTAATATCTTTTGACGATGGTATTTTTATTTGAGTATAGGAATTACCGACTCTCGACCTGAATCCATACAATCCAAGTTCACCTGGTGATCTTCCTGTTGCCATTACCATCCAGGCTGGAATTGTTATGGGCGGGTCGGTGCTTCTAAGTTTACCATATATTCCATTCTCTGTCATTTTCGTAATATTTGGTAAATACTCTTTCAGTTTATCAAACATTAGAGCCGGGGCTGCACAATCCAGGCCAACTACCATTACCCTCATAAAGAATCCCTCAATCTAGATAGCCCAGAGACTTCAGTCTATCCTTTACTTTTTTCTCATCTTCCTCAGTGAAAGCATCTGAGTCATTTGAATGAGAAAGTATTTCCCTCAAAACAAATGTCACATAGTCACTTACCGATGTGAATCCGGTGTCTTTTATTTTTTGCTGAATTTTTTCAAATAATGGCGTTGGAATAGATACTGTTGTGTACTTTTTTTCATCTGCCATAATTACATAATGAAAATAATTACTTATAATTTACTATAATTATAGTTAATTAAGAGGAACAATACTGGAATAACTATTTATAGAAATTGATTATCTCAAACAGCTGGTGATAAATGTGGCAGATAATAACACTATTTTCATCGGGAAAAAACCGACAGAAAACTATGTTTTTAGCACTATTATGCTCTTTACTAACGGAGCAAATGAAGTATCAATAAAGGCAAGGGGAATGGCCATAAAGAGAGCGGTTGATGTTGCTGAAATCGTAAGGAGCAGAATGGAATCAATGATGAAGGCACAAATAAAATATGGAGACATAAAAATCAGTACGGAAAAGGTACAGAGAGAGGACGGAGAAAGCAACGTTTCTTCTATAGAAATTGTACTGAAGAAGTAGATGGTCTAACCATCTACAATTTTTTAAATTATAATCATTTTGTTATATAGATCGGATTTATAGTTGTATTCTATTAGCCTGCGATAAGAGATGTTTCAGATTTTGCATCGAGATGGATTATCAAGGTATGGCGAATTAACCGTAGGGAACAGGAAGATTATAACTCCCAACATATTGCCTGTGATACACCCATTTAAACCAGAGCCATGGTTAAATGAAATCAAGAAGATGAATCTGAAAGGAATAATCACAAATTCATACATACTTAAAAAGGGGAATTATGATGAAACTAAAAATATCCACGACTATCTAAATTACGATGGAATAATAATGACAGATTCTGGAACATTTCAGGAGCATATTTACGGTGCCATAGAAACTGGAAACAGGGAAATGGTTGAATTTCAGACCAATATCGGGTCTGATATTATAACGATAAGGGATGTTTTCTCTGAAATTGGTCATGACCGCGATGAAGTTATAGAAGGGATGATGACCACCTATGATAGGGGCAATGAAGCAAAGGAAATAACATCAGGATATATCGCTTATCCTGTACAGGGAGGATTATTTCCAGATCTTAGAATCAAGAGTGCACAACTTATGCAGTCAATAGGCGGAGAATATTTTCCTATTGGCGGAATAGTCCCTCTAATGGAAAGGTACAGATATGCTGATGTAATCGATATAATAATCAATTCTAAAATAGGATTGAAGGCATCATCCGTGATTCATGCATTTGGAGCAGGTCATCCCATGTTCTTCCCTCTTCTTTTTCTTAGCGGAGTAGACATAGTTGATTCTTCCGCTTATATAAAATATGCAAGAGAAGATAGGATAATGGTCGAAACGGGTACCATAGAGCTAAAAGAAATCACAGAAGAGCTCCCCCCTTCTCAGTATTTTGATAACTTAACACTCAATGAATTGAAAAGTATGAACCCTGAAGAGAGGAGGGACATAATAGGGAAACATAATCTCTATCTGACAATAAAGGAGATAAGTAGAATAAGGGAAGAAATAAGACAGGAAAATTTGTGGAACTATGCAGAATACAGGTGCAGGTCTCATCCCTTACTGCTCGAAGCGTATAGAAAACTATTATCTCACTATAAATTTATTGAGAGATTTGAGTCAAGATCAAAGAGGTCACCAGTGTTCTATACAGGTCCTGAAACAATGGAAAGGCCACTTGTTAGGAGATTTATGGAGAGAGAACAGGTTAATGGGAATTTTGTAATAGAAAATAAAAAACCCTACTCTTACTTTTTGGAAGAACCTGTGGAAGCTGTTCAGACCCCATTTGGAAATATTTCATTGTATTTAGATGAAACTTATCCGGTGGCTCAATCCTTGTTTCCCGGAGAATATTATGAAAAGGATTTTAATATTGATAAATTTGATAGGCCAGAATGGCAGGATTTTCTAAAGAAGAAAGTGGACTATCTTTTTAAATATCAATTTGGGAAAAAACTTTCTGAAATTATTTCAATTGAAAACATAGAACTTGTGAGGAGCAAGAATACTGGGAAAATCAGAAATATCACTTTAGATGGGGATATTATCCTATCTATGAGGGCTTCCGATGGTTTGTTTAGCATTAATATGAAGAGTGCGATAATGTTGCACGAAAATTTCATATATCCTAATCATAGGGTAATCGTGGATAAAGAAGTATCAGAGTTTGTTATGGACGGTAAGAATGTCTTCAGCAAATTCGTAAAGGAAGCAGATCAGTCTATAAGGCCTGGCGATGAGGTTATAATAGTAGACGAAAATGATAAATTACTATCCTATGGCCGAACTATACTGAACAGAGAAGAAATGTTAGATTTTAACTATGGAATGGCAGTAAAAAATAGACTGAAGAGTAAGGAATAATCAAGAAATTTATTAACATAAAATAATTCTATAATACATGGAAATAAGAAAGGTAAGATCCATTGAGGAGTATAAAAGAGTAGAGGAGATACAAAAGGAAATTTGGGGCATGGAAGGTGAATATCCTGTTTCTTTAACAATTCTGGTGGCTATTAACAACAACGGAGGACTAGTGGAAGTAGCAATCGAAGACAATAAAATCATTGGATTCAGTCTTGCCTTTCCAGGGAAAAAAGGTTCATATGAATACTTTTATTCCCATATGGCCGGGGTTTTAAAGGAATACAGGGATTCCAATATAGGATACCAAATTAAGATGCATCAGTTTGAAAAAGCAAGGGAGCTTGGATACAACGAAATAAGGTGGACTTTTGATCCATTAAAAGCTAGAAATTCGTATTTCAATATGCATAAGCTCAAAGCTTTCGGTTATGATTACAAGATAAATTATTACGGTTACATGGATAGTAAGGAGAACAGAGGACTCGAATCAGATAGGATCGAAGCGCATAAATTCCTTGACAGAGAACCAGCAAGACCAGATAAATTCAATGTTATAGGGGATATAGAAAATGGTAATTTCTCCTTTGATAGTAAGTATGATTTTAAGGATGATTTTGTAGGATTGAAAATATTGGAACAGATTCCATCAGATAATATGGAAATGCTTCAAAAGTGGAGAAGTAAAACAAGGGAAGCATTTTTAAGCTTAGAGAGAAATGATTATGTTATGGTAGATGTGAAGAGGGAAAGTCAATTTGTTTACCTGATATTTGCAAAAAGAGAAAAATCAGGTCTATAGATATTTATGGTTTATAGAAATTCCATAGAAAATAATCACATAGTGAAGTCTTCGGCCTCAGGTTCTTTCCTCTTCTTGGGCATCTTTTTATTCTTCCAATAAGTAGTGACGTATCCTGCTACAAGATTCCTGAGTTTTTTAGATGCGTCTGGAAGTACTTTATCTATTACCTCTTTGTTGTGATTAAAATCTTTATCTAGATACGGTTCATATTTCTCATACACGGTTCTGGCAACAGTCTTAACCAATGTTGGCCTAATGGCTCCCATAGATTCCGTATAAATATTAACTAATTAAATATTTCACTGAATGGGCGGAAATTAAAAATTTTCTTTATTCAGAATTATGAAAAAATCAGGTTGCTTGCAAAAATTCTCCATTTCCTTTCAATACCGCGAATATCGCGACAGGTAAAGGGAGAGTGTAAATTCCTTCATTAAGGTCAAATGGTTCCTCTCCGATTTCACTTTTAAATTTCTTAATGATTTTAACTTCTGCATTCAAATTATCAAATTCCTTTGGGACAGCATCATTAAGTGGATCAAATTTTTCTATTTTTTCCGGGTCTACAATAAGCACTCTTAACCCTGATTTGCCATGGAGACTATTGGGAGTCCTGATTAATCTATGAATATCAATGGTTACAGGTTCATCTATTAAGGATGAATATTTAATTTTAGCTATCTTCCTTGCCTCCTTTTCCAAAATATCTATAAGTTTTTTATCATTTTTCTTCAGTCCTTTGAAATCCAAGCCTGTTTCTTTCTGTAGCCTTTCTTTCCATTGTTTATCCGAATTCACAATTGACATTAACATCCTCAATTCATTTTCTATCCTAGAATTCCATTTATTTTTGGGATTTAGTTTATACTCTTCAGACGTGCATTTACCTGTTATATAATCGACTATCTCCCTTCTTTCCTGACTTTCTATATCATTGAAAATATCGTATACGTGTAAATGATATCCTCTGCTGCCAGAAAATACTACTTCCATATTATTCCATTTTAGACTAAAATCATCACGTAGCAAATTTATTAGTTTTATTAGTTCTAATTTAACTGCATTAAGCATTTCTGAATATTTCATCAATTCTGCCCCCACTATGTGATCACCGTCAATATCGAATATTAAATCAGAACCTTCCCACATCTTTGCATCCATGTCTGCTGATGGATTTTTGTAATAGGCACTTGAATAGTAGAAATGTTGTGGTATATTCTCATTAATGAATTTATAAAGGTTTCCAGTATCGGAAAAAGAAGTGTGCCTTGTCATCCCAGTCTTGTCAAAGAAAGAGAAGGCAAGTTCTCTCTTCTCTATTTTTCTTATTTTAAAGAAATCCGGGTCTTTTATGCTGGAATAATAAAGATAAAAAAATTGACGTAATTTTGAAATGGTATATTCATTCATTCTTCTTCCTGTTGAAGACAAAGTAGAGTACAACGACTGACGCTATCACAGCTCCTCCAAAAACATATCCATAGGTTGATCTTGTAGTTGGATTAGAGAAGCTACCAGGTGTTGAATTGTAAAAACCAGGGAGCGCTCCTGCATTAAGTTTTTGTTGATTTGTGTACCCGTCTCCAGTTGCATCCAAGTTGGCAATTTGCTTAAATGCCAGAGTTACGTTAGCAGATGTAAAATTGCCTATAGTTTCCAATGCCTCTATGAATTCTGCTCCGTAAGGGTTGAGACCTGTCAGGGAGTAGTCAAATAGTATATAATTCTTTAGTGGGCTATCGTTCCAGTTATAAGTAGAGAAATTTGCACTGTATATTATGGGATAGACTACACTTAACCACTCTGTATCTGTTATAGTATTATTGTAACCAGTAAATGTATGATAGCTTATAGTGGGATA
>JAVRLO010000029.1:0-9678 GCA_031961395.1 Thermoplasmatales archaeon I-plasma
TTTTTTATGAGGAATTATATGTGTTTTTAATTATTTTGAATATGCAAAAAATGGGGTACTTAAATGAGTGTTATCATTTTTGAGACGAAAATTTCCATTAAACAGTAACATATTAATTATAAGCATGAGTTAATTAAGGAATTAATGAGTGGAAACTATTATAAAAAATTGACACCTGAGGAGGAAATGATAATTGTAAAAGGGGGAACTGAACCTCCATTCCATAATGAATATTATAACCATTTTGAAAAGGGGATGTATGTTTGTAGAAGGTGTGATCAGCCATTATTCCGTTCCGATGACAAATTCCATTCTGATTGTGGATGGCCAAGTTTTGATGACGAAATACCTGGTTCTGTTATAAAAATTCCTGATAAGGATGGCGTGAGAACAGAAATAAGATGCAGCCGATGCGGAGCCCACCTTGGTCACATATTCTACGGGGAGGGGTATACCTTAAAAGACAGAAGATATTGCGTAAATTCACTTTCAATACTGTTTATTCGTGATAAGCATGATTAAAAAAATAATTCTAGGATCCGGTTGCTTTTGGTGTTCAGAAGCAATATTCTCAATGATAACGGGGATTAATAAAGTAATACCAGGGTATTCTGGAGGACATAAAGAAAACCCTTCATACGAGGAGGTCTGTGAGGGAAATACGGGCCATGCTGAAGTGGTTTATTTAGAATATGATGATAAAATCATATCTCTTCAGGAAATATTAGAAATATTTTTTGCAATTCATGATCCAACATCATTAAACAGGCAAGGAGATGATGTTGGAGAGCAATACAGGTCGGTCATTTATTATTTTGACGATATAGATCTTGAAACCATAAGAAGAGTCAAAGAAAATAAATCAAAAGAATATACTAAAGAGATAGTGACTGAAATAGACAAAGCCAAAAATTTCTATCCAGCTGAAGACTATCATAAAAATTACTTTATGAGAAATCCTGACAAACCATACTGCAAATATGTTATCATGCCAAAGGTTAAAAAAGTTTCAAATGAGTTCTCTTATGCTTTAAACAAATAACTCATTAGGTGAAGAAATTCTTGTAAGATTTTTATACCCTGACTTTTTTATAAATTCAGTGCCGGAAAATATGTAAGATTAAAATTACCTATAATGCATTAATGTCATGCATCTTAAATAAAGATTGCAAGTCAGAATAAAAATAAATATATAATGCGGAGGGCCGGATTTGAACCGGCGAATCCCTATGGAAACAGATCTTGAGTCTGTCGCCTTTGGCCAGGCTCGGCAACCTCCGCTCAGGTTTAATATAACAAGAGTTTAAATTTTCTCGTTCATTTTGAGAACCCTATAAGTAGGTCTGGGATTCCTGGAAGCGTCCACATCATCTATCCTTGTTATCTTAAGATTTGTAGGTTCACTTGAAAGGTCTTCGTGTTTCATAGATAGAGTTTCTTTTACTGTTTCAATGAATCTATCCATTTCTCTTTTGGTAGCACTTTCTGTGGGTTCTATCATAAGAGCTTCTGGAACAATTAATGGGAAGTATATTGTAGGTGCATGAACTCCTTTATTAATCAAATGTTTCGCTATATCGCCTGCCTTTGGAATATTATCCCCGTGTGAAGAGGCTACGAATTCGTGTTTCTTTAATGGTTTTCCTGGTACCTCTAGGAATTGCTCAATTTTCTTCTTCATGTAATTTGAATTCAAAACTGCGCGTTCGCAAGCATCTCTAAGGCCCTCCTCACCCATCATTTTAATATATGTCCAAGCTCTTACAAGCACTCCAAAATTACCGTAGAAATTTGCAACCTTGCCTATTGTCTTAGGGATGTTATAGTCTAGATGATATTTACTTCCATCATATTTTATAACAGGAACAGGGAGATAGTCTTTCAATTTTTCTACAACTCCGACTGGACCTGCTCCAGGTCCCCCGCCCCCGTGTGGGGTAGAGAATGTTTTATGTAGGTTAAGGTGCACTATATCAAAGCCCATTTTTGCAGGAGTGGTTTTAGTCATTATGCCATTCAGGTTTGCCCCATCATAGTAAAGTAATGCTCCTTTCGAATGAGCATATTCCGCAATTTCCAGTATTTTATCTTCAAAAATACCAAGGGTATTTGGATTAGTTATCATGAACGCTGCTGTTTTTTCTGATACTGCTTCTTTGAATTTTTCTAGGTCAACGGTACCGTCAGCATTCGAAGGTATCTCGACTGCTTCGAATCCAGCCATAGTTGCTGATGCTGGATTAGAGCCGTGCGCAGAATCTGGAACAACTATCTCTCTTCTTTGTTCTAGCTCTCCTATATCTTGGAAGTAAGCCCTAACTATGGATAATCCTGTGAATTCTCCCTGTGCTCCTGCAAGAGGTTGAAGTGTTATTGCATCCATTCCTGTTATCTTTTTAAGGGATTCTGACAGTTCGTACATAAGTTTTAGAGCACCTTGAACATCGTTTTCATCCTGGAGTGGATGTATAAATCTAAAACCGGGGAGAGAAGATATTTCCTCATTTATTTTAGGATTATATTTCATTGTACAAGAACCAAGAGGATAGAAATCAGTATCAACACCAAAGTTCATTTCAGAAAGTCTTACGAAGTGCCTAACTACTGTAAACTCCTCCCTATCTCCAATGCCAATCTCTCCTCTTCTCATTTCCTCTGGAATATTTACATTTAAATTTTCATCTTCATGGGGTAACTTTAGAGTTCTCTTTCCCTTCAGTTCAAATATCAATGGTTCATCGTATACTGCCTGATGATACATTTAACTCACCCTCCCTAAAAATTCCTTAAACACTTCAAAATCTTCTTCACTGTTTCTCTCAGTTACGTTTACCACCAAATTAACTTCGTTTCTATTGGTATACCCATACTCTTTCCCTAAATAATAACCAGGAATAAGGTTCAGCTTCCTGGCAACCCTGTTAACAAAAGTTTTAGAAGCTTTAATGTTCATCATAAATTCATTGAAGACGGGAGAAGATTCATATGGTATATTTATTCCAAATTCTTTAACTGAATCCATAAGTTTTCTAGTTAAACCCATGTTAATTTCTCCTACCCTCTTAAGACCAGAATCACCAAGAAGTGAAAGATAGACAAGAGAAGCAATTGACATTAGAGCCTCGTTACTTGTTATATTTGAAATTGCTTTTTCCCTTCTTATGTGTTGTTCTCTGGTCTGGAGTATCATAGCATATGCCTGATTCCCTTTCATATCTCTACCTGCACCTATAATCCTTCCAGGGACTTTCCTGATGTATTTCATTTTTGTTGCGAAAATTCCTAACAATGGTCCTCCAAAATTTAGACCAAGTCCGAGAACCTGTCCTTCGCCTATTGCTATGTCAGCATCAAATGCTCCGGGTGGGGCAAGTACCCCCATAGAAATGGGATTCACTCCAGTTACCAGTATTCTATTCTCTCCTATTATTTCCCTAATTTCCCTTACATTTTTATCTATGATTCCCAGCATATTAGGATACTCTATATAAATACCGGCAGTATTGTCGTTCACGGATTCCTTAACAGATTCCATATCCATCATTCCTTTATCATCCATCGGTGCCTCTATTATTTTAATTCCTAGTCCCTTAGAATAATTTCTTATAACCATTTTTTTTGATTCATATATCATTTTTGGAACGATGAACTCATTTTTATCTGTAATGTTGTGAGCCATTCTTATAGCTTCTCCGAGGGCAGCAGATGAATCGTAAAGGGAAGAATTAACAACATCCATTTGTAGTAATTCTGCCATAGCACTCTGATATTCGAAAAGTGCTTGCATAATTCCCTGAGATATTTCAGCTTGATACGGAGTGTAGGAGGTAATAAATTCGTTTCTAGATATGATGTTGTTTATAGCTGCTGGAACAAAATGATTGTATATACCGAATCCGAGGAATGAATGTAAATCATTTACTGTCCTGTTCATAGAAGAGTACTCCCACGCAATCTTTCTTATTTCGTCTTCACTCATGCCTTTGGGAAGACCGATGTTCTTTGTCCTTATTGATTCCGGAATATCATTAAAAAGTTCATCAGGATCTTTAATTCCTAATTCTTTTAGAATTTGAGATAGATCGTCTTCCATAGTTATCTTTCCATGATTACATAAGTAGATATAGAATTTATTAATAAACACTGGTGGATAGGAGACTTCTATTATTGGTAACTAAGGCTCTCAGGGGATTTGTTTATGGGTTATTTTCTGTTATAATATTCATATATCTAATAGAAAGTGGTATTCCGGTCACTTATTCAGGCATAGTGATTACGATTTCAATAATATTCAGTTCTTTACTTACTTTTTATTTCACTACTCATTTAGGATCAGGTTATTCAAAGGAAATACTCATTTTATTTTCCATTATGCTTGCAATAGGAACTGCAGGTATTGTTTTTGTGCAGAATGCACCACTAAAAGCTCTTTTTGCTATAATAGGCTCACTTGGAGTCAATCCTTCAGATAATACTATATTCTCATCTTATGAACAGCCGATTATTTCAAATATAATAGAAGACCAGCACAGGAGGAACAAATTATTTTCATACTACACACTTTCAGGATATGCAGCAAGCTCACTAGGAGCTCTCTCACTCTTTTTCAGTATGAGGTATTCTCTTATAGTTTCAGTATTCTTTTCAATCCTAATTCTGATAATCTATCTTTTTGTTCCACATATTGAAGGAAGGAAAAGGATAATCAAAGCTCAAATAAAACAAAAAAGCAGAAAGACTGCAAGAGACGTTAGTATTTTATTTTCATTAGATGCGATTGGAGGTGGATTTGTACTCCAAAGCCTGATAGCTCTATGGTTTAAATTGAGATACAATCTTAATGTTTCTCAATTGGGAATAATTTTCTTTATAGTAGATGTAATTATTGCCCTAAGTATAGTGATTACCCCATTTATATCAAAAAGAATAGGGCTGATCAGGACTATGGTATTTTCTCATTTACCATCCAATATTTTCCTGATTTTGATTCCGTTGTTTTTTAATCTATATTTATCCCTTATATTCTTGTTTTTAAGGCAGAGTTTATCCCAGATGGATGTCCCAACAAGGCAGTCCTACCTGAATTCAGTAGTGGATCAGGAAGATAGGAGTTATGTGGTCGGAATCTCAAATGCTTCAAGAAGCATAGCTCAGTCAACAACTCCGTACATATCATCATACCTCATATATCTCTTAGCAAGCGGAATTCCATTCATAGCAGGTGGCAGTATAAAAATAATATATGATATCCTACTCTTTTTAAGGTTTAGAAGGGAAAATGAGAAATACGATTAAAATATAATATCATCATGCTTTCACTATGCTACATATGTGGAATGCCTGCCGGGAAAACGTGTAAAATGTGCGGGAGACCGGTATGCAGCAGGCATTATGTAGCTGAGCTAGACCTGTGTGTTAGATGTGCCGGGAAATATCACGTTCAGATATTATCGCCTCGAAAGCTGCAGGTAACCCTTCCACATTCGACATCCTTGATGCCAGTGAAAAGCAAAGCTTCCAGAAATCGATATTAACATTTACCTCATAATGTCTCAAGTACTTTAAAAGTAAATACATATTCTTTTTTCCACTTTTATCCCAATCCATTAATAGTATTATTTCTTTATATTTGAAAGATAAGATATTGCAAAAATTTTCCAGAGAAGTATTTCTTGGAAGTTGTAGTATTTCTCCTGATAGACCAAGCTTTCTCAATGCCCTTATATCATTTTTCCCTTCAACTATAATCGGAACGTCCATATTTTTCTCTTTTAAATAATTCAGGGACTTTATCAGATTCTCAACATTGTCCCTTGAGCTCATCGATTAGTATAGTATAATTCTTAACTTAACCCTTTTTAATTGCATCTATTATCATTTTATCGCTATTTTTAGAATAAGGAGATAAATCGTATTCACCCCACACATTCTTTATAACGAATCCGGTCATTTCAAGAATACTTTTAATTTTTTCAAAATCTACCGGATAAATTTCAAGATCCCTGTTTACAGAGCGAATTCCATTGCTATTTATAATATATCTATAGTGAAGAATATACTTATCTTCAAACCTTTCAGGTTTCATTTGCAGCTTAATATACTCTTTACCCTTTCTGTAAGTGCTGATCGTATATTCCTCCTCTTTTAATGAAAAACCGTTGATTATGTCTATAAATATCCTTCCTCCACGTAAAGTAATTCTTTCGACTTCTCCAAGAATTCTTATTTTATCATTATCTTTGAATAGAAGGAGAGAGTTCAATCCTAGGATCACGAAATTGAAAACTTGTTTAAATGGAAGAAAAAAAGCATCTGCCTGTATTTTTACAAAAGTTCTCTCACTTCTAATAAGCATATTTCTATTGTTGTCTATGCCTATCCCATTCTTAAAATTTGAAATAATCCTTCCAGTCCCACAAAATATTTCAAGAATCTTTCCCCTAGGCAGGAGGGATTTTATAGTAAAGACATCATCTGAATAATCGCCGTAAAGCTTTTCGTAGAATTCTGACTCAAAATTATAATGATCTATTATATTCATCTTTTATATCCAATATCCCTCAAGAATTTCTTTCTTTCATATTTATCAGAATCATTCTCTACCCCAACAGGCATCAAGCCATCCATTACACCCAATACACCTCTCTGCTCTCCTTCCTCTGCTACTATTACAGAGACAGGATTAGCTGTGGCAGCGTATAGATTTACTAATTCAGGTACATTTTTGAGATGTGCTATAACATTTATAGGGTATATCTCTAAAAGGTGAATAATGAAGAAATGCCCTGCCCCCACATTCATTGCGTTTGTTATTGCCTTATTTATGAGATGATCATCATTACCATCATAACGTAACAATCTCTTTCCAGAGGCTTCATTCATAGCAATTGCAAATTTACCGGACGGAGAAGAATTCTTTATTGATTCATAGATGTCTTCAATACTTTTTATAAAATGTGTCTGTCCCAGGATTACGTTTTCTTCATCATCTTTTTCAATACTTATTTTTAAGATGTTCATATGTGATAATATTCAGAAGGAATAAATTTATTTTCTTCTTTTTCTAAAGTATGACTATCTATGAAGTGTATGTTATTAAGAAGAGAAAAATCATTTCAGATGAGAAATAAATTTATATCGTCCGGTATAGAATTTTACGAAGAAACTAAAAATTTTCATACCCTTTTTATATTCCCGAAGAACATTCCTCAACTTCAAGGTGAAAAGCTGGCAGACCTTCTTAAGGAAGAGGAAATAAAACTGATAAATTTGAATGGTCAGACATTCAAAATAGATGGGAATAGTGAAGTAATCAATAAATTCGCTCCAGGCTTTATTGAAAAAGGTTATAAAGTTAAGTTAGAAAACCCTGATACTGTATTGGAAATACATAAGTGGGGAAATAAATATATAGTCAGTGTCTCCTGAGTCTTCCATTTGCCCTTATAGATGGCCTTGATTTTTCAGAGCCACTCCCTTTACCTGAAAGACCTCTAGCCTTCTTACCAGCAGCTGTTAAACCCCTGAAAACTCTCCCTTTATGCTTGTCTGATGCTGTCCAGGAAAGTTTACTATCATTTTTAATTGTCGGATTATTTGGATCTACGAGAATTACCTCATAAAATTTGTATTTACCGTCTTCCGCCAAATAATATGAATTGAGGGTTACAAGATTTGGATATCTTTTTTGAGCCCTCTCCTCCGCAATCCATCTCTCGCTTTTGCCGTGGGTTAATTTATTATAACCGTATCTTCTCGGTCTTCTTCCCCCCATTATTTTTTCTTTGTGGAGGTCACCCCTTTTTACTCTTACCCTCAATACTATAAATCCTGACTTAGACTTGTAACCGAGCGCCCTTGCTCTCGCTATTTTTGTAGGTGAAGATATCCTCTCAACTGTACCTGCGTTTCTCCATTCTACCATTCTAGCTCTGTAAGCATCCTTATAATTTTCTTTTAAGGTAATGAAATTACCGGCCTGAAATGAATATCCACTCTTTGCATCCAATTCCCAACACCTGTGTTAGTAGGGATAGTTATTCATTATATATTAATTTCTTTTTTCCAATCTCATATAATAGATATATATATAGAAATATCATTTTGATTATATGAGCGATATAAGAATCAACCCTATTCAGAATAAAACATTATTGATATTAAAAAGGATTCAGAGTCAGCTGAGTAAATATAGGGGCTATAAGGAAGATTCAGATTTGATAGTTCCTTCGAAGATAATTTACGATGAGATCATTAAAAGGGCTGATATCTCTGTAAGCAACCTTAAGGCTGCATTAGACAATCTTGAGTCCTATGGTAAAAATGATGAAAGAAAGAAAGGTGAAGAATTGTTGTCTCAGATTGAGGAGCTAAAAAACATAAAATTGCAGTTTCCAGAAAAACAAATACCAGTAAAAAAAGATGATATTGAAAAAAGATACGAGGAAGATGATATAGGTTTTGGGAATGCAAGGGAGCTTTTGGATAACGTAAACAGTTTCAGATCTGCATCTATTTCAGGTGATTATGATCAAATAGTGTATGAAAAAATAAGCGAAAACATAAAGAAGATAAGGGAATATTTGGAAAATAGAGCCAATATTATTAAGACAAGCTCATAACTTTATAAAGGCCCTCCCGAATATTTTTTTATTTTCCATATCGTTGTATGCTTCTTTTATTTGATCTAATGAGTAGACTTTTCCAACAATAGGTTTTATTTTTCCAGTCCTGCTCCATTCAAGTGCTTTCATCATATCCTTTCTTGTAGAGCTAATGCTGCCTCTGATTGAATTACCCTTTAAGATAAGGTTCCCAAGTGGTAAACTAACAGGATTAACGTCAACATTTCCTATAACTACAACCTTACCACCAAATTTCAAAGACCTAAAAGATTCATTAAATGTTGGTGCCCCTACTGTTTCCAGAGCTATATCGACACCATCACCTCCGGTTATTTCCTTAACTTTTTGTGCCATATTTTCTTTAGATACGATGTGCTCCGCTCCTAATTTTGAGAGCAATTCTGCTTTCCATTGACTGCTTGTCTCAGCTATTACCTCTGCACCAAAGGCTTTAGCAATCTGAACAGCGTGGGCGCCTACACCTCCCCCGCTCCCTGTAACAAGAACTTTGTTCCCTTCCTTAATTTCTCCAACTGTTTCGAGTGCCTGTATGATCATACCTGTGACGCAAGCGGATATTATTGCGGCTTCTTCAGGGACCCCATCCGGTACCTTTACAAGACTTATTTCTTTTGTTTTTATATATTTTCTATACGCTCCATCCAATGCTTCCCCGAATGTTTTTTTGTTTTTGCAAAGATTCTCTCTACCAGACCTGCAATATTCACATTCCCCGCATGGTATATAAATCAAGCTTGCTACTCTATCTCCCTCTTTAAACTTTGTTACATTCTTTCCTACTTTCCTTATTCTCCCGGATATTTCATGACCTGGGACTATTGGAAGTTTTACTCTGGGAAAAAATCCTTTCATTGTAAGTATATCCCTATAGCATATTCCAGTTTCTTGTTGTTCTATCAAAACTTCATCATCAGCTAATGTTTCTTCCGGTATTTCCTTTATTTCTGGAAATTCATTTATTTTAGTTAGTACAGCTGCTTTCTGCATAATGCACCATAAATAATTAAGATAAAAGTTTATAGATTGTTAGTGG
>JAVRLO010000030.1:0-9667 GCA_031961395.1 Thermoplasmatales archaeon I-plasma
CCCCCCATACAGCGTCTTCGCCTCCGTCTGCGTCTATAACCAGAATGTCTCCTTCCTTAGCCTTATCTATAGCTTCGACCGGTTTAGCCCAGTCACCGTTCACTGTCTTTACTGTCAAAACTCTTCCAGCTATTCTCGTACCAACTTCTATGTGAGGCACCAAACCATGAATAGCACCACCCCGATGCATTGCATCAGAAACGTTACAGCTTGATACCTTTGATAGGGCATCCACTATTTCATCGCTGGAATATTTCCTGTATAGTGGGCTTACTTCCGGTATCATAGTTTTCATTACTTTCTTGATACTCCTTGTCTCGTCCGTGACATTAGGAGCTTTTATTATTGCACCACCTACAATAACTATAGAAGCTCCTCGCTTCAGTACATCGGGTATTGATTGCTTATTCAAACCTCCTGCAACTGCAACAGGCAATTTTGTTGCTTTCACAACCTTTTCCAGTTCATCCAGAGGGTTCTTTCCTATCATCTGCATATCTATTCCTACATGCACACAGAAGTATTTCACTCCAATTTTTTCTAGCTCCTTAACTCTCTCCTCAACATTTTGAACCTGTAGAAGGTCCACCATTATTTCTGCACCGTATTTTTTTCCAGCCTTGACTGCCTCTGTTATCGTAGGATTGTCACTTATACCTAGTATTGTTACTATCTGCGCTCCGCTTTTTGCTGCAAGCTCTGTCTCGAATCCACCAACATCGGCAGTTTTCATATCAGCAACTACTATTTTATCAGGGAAATTTTTCTTGATTTCTCTTATGGCATTCATTCCTTCACTCTTTATGAGAGGAGTCCCTGCCTCTATCCAATCAGCTCCTCCTTCGACAGCTTCCTTAGCAACCTGAAGTGCACGATGTAAATTTTCAAAATCCAAAGCTACTTGCAAAACTGGTTCCACTTTTCCACCATGTTAATATGCATTAATACTACATTAATTTTCATTTTTAATATTTAATAACTTTCCTTTTGGTTTTTATTTGTCAAATTCCCTCCATCAAATTTGATAAAAAAAATATTTCCAATGCAATCTCTACTTTTGAAGCAATAATATAAAATTTATATTAAATATTAATATATATTTAATTACTTTTATGATTAAACTATCTTTTGATACATAATCATTTTTTCATTTCTTTTTCCTTTAAAATATTTTTTTCTAAGAATGAAACAGCATTAAACATCATTCTGTTTGCCGGCATGTACTTACCATATTTTTCTCCAGTCTTAATCAATTCTCCATTTATGGAATCTACTTCTGTTCTTCTCCCATTATTCAAATCCTGAAGCATGCTGCTTGTATTCCTTGATGTAACTTTACACGTTTCATATACATCCTTTTCAACATCTATCTTATATCCTATTTCATTCATTAGATTTGCATTCTCACTTGATATTATTTTAGCTATATTCCAAAGATATGGATTGTCGATTATTTTCCCGTTATTAACCTTGAAAACAGCAGTGATAGGATTTATGACTGAATTTATTGATGCCTTCCTGTATATTTCTTCTTCTATATTATCACTCCACTCTGCATTAATTCCAGAATCCACAAACTGCTTTATATCAATCTTTGTTTCTCCTCCTATCTTAAAGTATCCTCTACCTGTGATCTCCACCACAGACTTTTCAACTTTCCTTCCTGCCCATGTTGTTACGGCATAAAATTTTCTGATTTTTTCAAAATTAATTGATAAATGTTTCAACCCGTTCTGAACAAAGAGCACATTTCCACGAGGACTATAAGTTTTGATTACGCTTTCCAGATCATATGATTTCACAGCTATTATAGTTAATTCCGCATATCTCAATTCACCGGAGACAGGAATGTTAACTTTGATTTCTTTATCATTGTCTATAATCTTTATTGTTTTATAATAATCTTCTTCTCCTTTTCTAACAATTATATTGACATCATTATTCTTTGATAGATGATATGCTAATATCAACCCAATGGCGCCTGGACCAACGATATCAATTTTCATAATCCTGCTTTTTGGGACATAGCATTCTTTCCTTCCAAGAATGCACTTTTATTTACGTCCATATATCTGCTGCCGAATGACTCTTCTACTGCCTTCATTATGCTGTCTTCCCTTATATTCAGAAGTCCGGAGGCATATAAAGCTCCTAACATTACCATATTTACGGACTTCTTGCTACCAAGGCTTAACGCTATATCATCTGCATTTACCCAGATGTGACTATATTTTTCAAGAATATTTTTAAGATAATCATCAGGGTAGTCTTCTGCATTCCTTATGAGAGTTATTGGATGTATTTTCCTTTCATTTATAATAATTATGCCATCTTTCCTTAACTTCCCGATATTCCTTACTGCTTCCATCTCTTCAAAGGCAACTATTACATCTGCATCTCCAGCTGGAATTATGGCATTCTTGTAATCACCTATCCTTAGATCAACTGATATCCTTCCACCCCTCTGGGCCATTCCGTGAAGTTCCGTCATCAGAGCATTCTTCCCTTCAATAACAGCAGCTCTTCCTACTATGTTCGCAACTGTTATAACACCCTGACCTCCGATGCCTGCAAATACAATACTCGTCATTATTGCTTCACCTCTATAGCATTGAAAGGACACACAAGAGGCTGGGAGCATACAGAACATCCATCACAGAGTTCAGGATCTATTTTCACCCTACCATCTTCTATGTAGAACGCCGCACACGCAAAATTTTTAACACAGTTATAGCATAACTTGCATTTATCTTGATTCACTTCATATACCTTAACTTCTTCTGGTGCTTTCTTTCTATCAGCTTCCAGAGCGCAGTCTCTCTTGCTTATGATCACTGAAAGTTCCTTTGAATCAAGTGCCTTTCTAAATATGGAGAGTGATGATGTCAGATCATATGGATCCATTTCGTATATATTCTGAATTCCTATTGCCTTTACAATATTCTTAATGTCTATCTGCTTCATTCCCTCTCCCAGCTCTGGTGTTGGCTGCCCGCCTGTCATGGCGGTGGTAGAGTTATCTAGGATGACAAGGAGGAAATTATGATTGTTGTGATATGCATTTATAAGTGCAGGAATTCCGGCATGGAAAAATGTACTGTCTCCTATAAATGCTACAACCTTGCCGTCTGCGTTAATAGTGAAGCCGTTTGCTGATCCAACGGAAGAACCCATTGATAGCAGAAAATCTCCCAGTGAATAAGGTTCGTAGTATCCTAGAGTATAACAACCAATATCTGTAGGAGCTACAAAATTCTTTATTCCTTTCTGTCTGAGTGCAATTTTAGCAACATAATAAGTTGCCCTATGAGGACAACCAGGGCACAGGGCTGGCGGTCTTTGGGGCAGAGAATAATTGCTCTCATTTACCTTATACTCAATTCCATATATGCTCCCTAATATTCCTGCCACCCTATCAACATTCATTTCATATGAGACAGGTACCATCTTATTCAATTTCCCGTAAACGTCCTTTATCACATGATTTATAGCCATTTTGGAAAGAACCTGTTCTTCTATTAGCGGACCTCCTTCTTCGAGAAAGATAACTTTTGATGCTCCTAAAATTTCCCTTTCCACAAATTTGTAATCCAATGGATAACTTGCGCCAATCTTAATTATCTTAAGTTTTAAACCTAATTTTTGTTCTGCTTCTTGGATATAGTTATAAGAGGAACCTGAGGTTATTATAACATCATCTCCATTGCCTTCTACTCTATTAAAAAAACTAGAATAGCCTTTATTAATGAAATTGTTGAGCTTTTCTTGAATTTTCTGCTGCGCTGCATAAGCGTTCTCTGGTAAGAGAACTAGAGATGAAGGATCCCTTACAAATTTTCCGCCTTTTTTCTCATTTATCTTGGAGAATTTCACAGGAGCTCTAACATGAGAAACTCTTGTCACGCTTCTTACTAATACAGGATGCTTCAATTCTTCAGATATATCAAACGCTTTTACTATGAAATCCTTTAATTCCTGAGGATCTGATGGCTCTATCACAATCATATTTGCAAATTTTCCAAGGAATCTGTTGTCTTGTTCATTCTGGGAAGAATGCATAGAAGGATCGTCTGCTGAAAATATTACCATTCCTGCCTTTACCCCTGTACCTGCAAGGGATACAAATGAGTCCATCGCTACGTTAAGTCCAACATGCTTCATGAATACGAATGATCTAGTTCCTGATTCGGCAGCTGCAGCTGCAACTTCTAGGGCAACTTTTTCGTTTGTTGAAAATTCAAATTTTATTCCCATTTTTTGAGATATTTTATAGAGAATATCTCCTATTTCAGAGCTGGGAGTTCCAGGGTATGTAGCCGCTACTCCCACTCCTGCCTCATATAAACCTCTAACTACGGCCTCATTTCCCAAAAGAAATTCTACTTTTCCGTCCGCCCCAAGGAGTATGTCTTCCTTCAATTTTTATTACCTTCCCTTTTTAGAAGCATTTCCCATCTTTGATTGACTGCTTCCTGTATTTCTTGTATTTCCTCTTCCTTAAGATGAGCAAACCTTCCCTGAAGTTTTAGATACTCTGATACTGGAGTAAATTTCTGTATCTTATACAGATTGAATTGTCCATTCTTATACTCATATAGAGGGAAAACTCTAGTTTCCACAGCAAGTCTTGATACCCTTATTGTATCTTCCGAATTGTGGTACCAGCCTGGAGGACACGGTGAGAGAATCTGTATAAATTTTGGGCCCATTATTTCTTTTGCATTCTTTAGTTTTCTAATAAGATCTTCTGGATATGCAACGGTGGCAGTAGCAACATATGGGACACCTTGCGCCATCATTATGTCTGCTACAACCTTTTTATTTTCCTTCTTATATGTTCTTTCTTTGCCTACCGGAGTTGTTGTGGTCCAAGCCCCAAATGGCGTGCTACCACTTCTCTGGATTCCGGTATTCATGTATGCTTCATTATCGTACATTATGTAGAAAACGTTATGCCCTCTTTCCATAGCTGCACTAAGAGCCTGCAATCCTATATCTGCTGTTCCTCCATCTCCTGCAAAACCTACGACATTGTAATCTTCTTTTCCTTCTATATCTAATCCCTCTCTAATACCAGATATCGAGGCTCCAGTTGCTGCAAATGGGGTATAGACCATAGGGACTTTAAGAACTTCAGATGGATAATTTCCTGGAATAACAGCCCAGCAGGAGGCGGGTACTGAAACTACAGTCTTCTCGCCGAGAGCTTTTAGGACATATCTCATTGCAAGTGTTGCCCCACACCCTGCACAAGCTGCATGTCCTGGCATCATTAATTCTTCCTTAGGAATTGAAGTTGGCATTTTACCTACCTCCTACATTTATCCATTCCATTGAACTTCCTCCTTCTGTTAAATTTTCAAACATCTTTTCATAATCCTTAACTCTAATATCCCTTCCACCAAGCCCTATTATGTAATTCTTTATCGGAATGTTTATTGAACTGTAGAGTGAAGATACGACGTCTTCATATACTGCGCCCATTTGCCCGTAGGTAATGCTCCTATCTAGAACGCCTACTGCTTTCAGTCCCTTAACCGATTTTAGAATTTCTTCAGCAGGAAACGGTCTATAGAATAAAATTCTGATCAATCCGACTTTCATTCCTTTTTCTCTCAATTTCCTTACTGTATATTTTCCGGTAGATGACATGCTTCCCATTGTTATAAGTGCATAATCTGCATCTTCCATCATGAAATTTTCTACCAAACCTGGAAATTCTGCGTTGAACTTATCGTTGAATTTTTTAGTCTCTTCTTTTACAATGTTTAAAGCTTTATACATTGAATCTCTCATATCTTTTTTGAGTTCCATGAATGGTCCTTCAGGAGGCATAAGAGATCCGTAACCAAGTGGATTTTCCAAGTCTATTTTAAATGGAAGTTTGAGATCGCCAACATAATCGTAAGCATCGCTTTCATCCCTTATTATAACAGGTTCTGAAGTATGTGATAAAGTGAATGCATCCTGCATGCTCATTATAGGTAACATAACATTGCTATTTTCTGCCACTTTATAACCTATGAGAATACTATCCATGGCCTCCTGGTTTGATTCACAGTATACCTGCATCCATCCCGTATCCCTCTGTGTTATGCTATCTGTTTGGTCTGCCCATATGTTCCAAGGTGGTCCTATAGCTCTATTAACTACGGCCATTAAAACTGGTAACCTTGAACCTGAAACCCAGTGAAGCATTTCGTGCATGTATAAAACACCATGAGAAGATGATGCGGTAAATGATCTGATACCAGCGACTTCACTGGTCATTGTTGACGCCATTGCACTGTGCTCACTTTCTACCTCTATAAATTTAGCATCCAACTTGTTGTTCGCAACCATTTCCGCAAGTTTTTCAACTATTACAGTCTGAGGCGTTATAGGATAAGCTGAAATGAACTTAACCCTTGCAAGCTTTACTCCTGTGGCTACCGCCTCATTACCGGTCATTATTTCTCTTGTTACATTCTGAGCTTTCATTTATCCTCTCCCTCCCTTACCATTTCTATCGCATCAAACGGGCATTCTTTCGCACATATTCCACAGCCCTTGCAATGATCGTAATCTATGAACGGGGCTTCCATTTTCAAGAACCTTTCTCCCGGTGCCGCATATTTTGGATTTTCATCAATGTCTATTGCCACATCTGGACAATATTTCCAACAAATCATGCATCTTGTGCATTTTGAATAATCAATTACTGGTTTTGATGTTCTCCACGATGAAGTCTTTACATTTGTTGTAGGATAATATGATGTTGGAGTCATTACCATCTATGACACCTCCACAAGTTCATAAGCTTCTTCAATAGCATTGATATTTTCCTGAACCTTTGAAGGAGATATTTCTTTAACTGCGCTTTTCATAGACTCAATTGAGACTATTCCGCTCGCTTTAGAAAAAGCTCCCAGTATTGCTGTATTCACAATAGGATGTGACGGGTCACCAAGATGATTTTCCAAAGCTATGCTGGTCGCATCAACATATGCAACCCTGAAACCATTATTACTCTCAAAATCACCTTTCTTGCCATTTATAAGTATTAATCCATTATGCTTTAGTCCCTCTGTAACATTGACAAGCTTTAGAAGTGATTTATCAAGGAGTATAACTGCATCTGGTTCGTATATTTGACTTCTCAGCTCAATTTTGGCATCATCAATTCTAGTAAAAGCTGTTACCGGCGCACCCCTTCTTTCTGTTCCGTAAAAAGGAAATGTTGTGACCCATTTATTTTCCTTGAAGGCTGCCATTGCCAGCATTTTAGATGCTGTTACAGCCCCTTGTCCACCTCTACCGTGGAACCGGATTTCATACATTCCTTACACCGTTCCAGAATTACATGACCGTATAAAAGATTATTCCAAGTAACCTTGTCAGAAAACTAGTAAAATTCTGAAATTTTTGCTATTCTACTTAGGATTTAGCACCAAAAAATTTATAACCTATTTCAATAACAGTAAATCTTGTTGTAATTTTTGATAAGGGAATGAAAATCAATATTAACTTGATTGTAAATATGCCTTCCGCATGGATTTAAGAGTTTTCCTGGAGGAAATCGTTAAGCGTATGGGTTACAGGACTTATCCAGGTTATCCCAAAGAATACATATGGATTGATCATGGGGATAATTCCGGAGAAGTCATAATGCTTCTGGAAGATAACAATCTAGATAAACTAAAAGAGTTCTATTCCTCAACTCTAAACTATCCGGGAGAAAAATATGTATTTATTTTGGTAGATGATGATAGAGAGATAATGGGTTACTGCAAGAGTAAGGGGCTGATAGGTGTAAAAAAGGATGTTGTTGCCAATTTGATTGGAAAAAGTCTCATAGATATGAGCCTTAAAAAAAATGGAAAAAGTGATTCTAAAATAATGGAAAGCAATGAAGATTCTATATATGTATATCTGGAAGAGGGAAACAATCCTAAATTCATTAAACCTACAATTTCGGGTGAAGATGTTTCCAATTCAATAGGACTGAAGGCTGAACTTATCTTTATACCATTCTATTTCTTCTCATATACCCTTGACGTTGTTGATGGAGGTTTGTATGAGAAGAGAGATGGAATTTTAATGCTTAATTCTCTGAATGGAAACGTAACCAAGTCTATAAATGGATATGAAGTAGTTGATAGTTGGCCTTTAAAATACAAGGATATGGAGCCAAGATGGGAAATAAATGGTTCAACTGAAAAGGTTAGGAAATGGATACAGGAGAATCTAGAGAGAGAAACAGTCGTTCAGGAGGAGACTAAATTCTTTATAGTTTATAAGAGGAAAAAGATAAAACCACTAGAAAATACAATTAAAGTTACTTACATCAATACGTATTTTTATCCCATTTATAGTACTTCAACTTTAGTCATGGATGGTTTTACAGGAGAGATAAAATCAGTTACCGATTTTATTTAACGAGCACGAGCAAATTTAAATAGTAAGTTACCAATATTTGTGTTGCTATGATCATAAAATGATTTTTTCTTGGTACGATCAAATAAAATGAAAAGACATAATAATTAGTTTATTATAATGATTTCGATTCCTATGCAAGAAGCCAGTGGCTCTGATTTAAAGTTCATAATCAATTATGTAAAGGAAAAGAGGGGAATGGTAGGTGTAAAGGGAATTCTGAAGGAACTGAACTCGGGTGCAGTTCTAATTTCAAGCGTTGGGGACATAGGGTCAACCCAGGGGTATAACGAAAATATCTACAAGAAAGTTATAGAAGCGGCGGCAAAGGCACTAGGTGGTGATCTTCAGACAAGGTTTACCCAGATAGGTTATGCTCTCGGAGATAGGGCAAAGATGACAAAATTCGTTGCAAAACTTTCTACTTCAAAACAATTATTAAGGATATTAGAGGACAGGATTATTACTGATATTCCATATGTTAAATCATCTGTTCAGGAAATTTCCAAACATATTGTAATTCTTAGAGTTACGCCTAGAAAAGAAGGAGAGAATTTTCTATATGTTGCTGATGGTTACATAAATGCAGTTCTAGACCAGGCAAATAAATCATTAACATTATCAGATAAGAAATTGACAAAGGATGAACTTGTTTATAAGTTTACTCTAGGGGAAAAGGATGAAGAATGAGCGTTCTTAAAGTATTAAAAAATGATTATATACTCACCCTTGTAATAAACAGACCTGAAAAAAAGAATTCGCTGACAATGGAGGTTGTAGAAAGCATTGATAAAGCTCTCCGTGAAAACAGAGACTATAAGGTTATTATCATCAAAGGGGAAGGTGGGTTTTTTTCTGCTGGTGCAGATATATCAATATTCAAAAATCTTAGCGGCGAAGATGCTAAGTTATTTTCTAAAAGCGGAAATGAAATTATGAATGAAATTCAAAATAATGATGCTATTTCAATAGCATTAATAAATGGCGGAGCTTATGGTGGAGGCCTCGAGCTAGCTCTGAGCTGTGACATCAGGATGATTTCTCCAGAGGCTAAAATTGGGTTAACCGAAATAAATCTGGGCATATTCCCAGGATGGGGAGGAATGAAAAGGATAAGTATCCTGGTAAATAAGGGATATGCAAGATATATGGCTCTGACAGGTAAAGTGATCACAGGGAAAGAAGCTTATGAAAAAGGAATTGCACAGATCATCTCTGACAATCTGGAGAATGATTCTGCAGAACTTGCTAA
>JAVRLO010000031.1:0-9607 GCA_031961395.1 Thermoplasmatales archaeon I-plasma
CATTCTATGAGCAGTACGGTATCTATACGTATCCTGATGGTCTATGGTCTGGAAATCCATACATTAACGCTAGTCAAATGGCAAACATAACACAGATGTGGAACGATTTGAATCTCGCTGGTGAAACAACAAATATGACACAGGTAACAAATTATTACTACCAGGCACAGAAGATAGCAGTTAATATGGACTTCTACTTCGGAATATTCCAACCATTAGCTGTCTTCTATTACAGCACTGCAATAAATCCATCATCGCTAGCACTGACGTTTAACCCAGTTGTGGGTGCAAGTTTCATAGTGTTCTATACAATCCAGTATAACCCATAATTTTTTTAATTTTTATATTTATTTATTGCATTATTTATATCGTTCTTGATATCTTCTAAATTTTCTATTCCAATAGAAGGTCTTAGTAATGAAGGAGTTATCCCGATTTCAATTCTCTCCTTTTCTGTTATGTAACTATGGCTAGTTTCCCAGGGCATAGTTACAAGAGATTCAATACCCCCCGAAGGTAGGTGCTTTTTTATGATTTTCAAATTATCCATAGATTTTTCTGCGGATTGATAGTCGCAATTCAGATCGAATGAAGGAACCCCTCCAAAACCACCGAGATTATCTTTAGCTGTTTTGTAATATTTAAATAAACTCAACCCTGGATAATTTACTATTAGAATTCCAAGACTTTTAAGGACTGCGCAATTACTAAGGCATTCTCATTTTGTTTATTCACCCTAAGAAACATGGTTTTCAGACTTCTTGAAATTAGGGAACGTTGAATAGGATCCGGTATTCCTTCAAGTACTTTTCTCTTAATTGAAATATCATTAATTAACTCCTTGCTAGATGAAACAAAATCAAAAGTTACATCATCGTGTCCTCTGATATATTTTGTGGCACTCTGTATAACAATATCTATCCCAGATTCGTAAGGTCTTTGATTTACTGGGGATGCCGTAGTCGAGTCTACTGCTGTTATGATATTATATTCCGAAAGCTCATTCCCTATTTTCTTTACGTCTATAACTTCCATAGTTGGATTTACTGTCGATTCGAAAAACAGCATCTTGTATTTTTTCGGGTCAAAATAGAGATTATTGAGTTCTTCTACCCCAATAAAGTCCACTTCTATACCATAAGAAGTCAGATGATTTTTTATATAGTCAAGTGTCTGGCCATACAACTTGTTGATGGATAACGGTCTATCGCCTTTTTTAAGGAATGCTAGAAGTGTAGAGGATATCGCAGCCATACCTGAAGAAAAAGCTAACGCATCCTCTGCAGATTCAAGCATTGCATATTTTTCTTCAAGACTCTGAATAGTTGGACCCTAGTCTTGTATAAATGAATGGCAAGTTTATATTTTTATCAAGCAGAGCTCCTGGATTAATATTGAGATAACTGAAAACAGAGGTTTCAAAAATGGGTGTAGAAATGTTCCCTTAATTCAAATCCTCAATTTCACCACCGTGAATGGCTATTGTTTCTCTTTCATATCTCATTGAAGGTTTTATATCATTCACCCCATATATCTCTCTTGATATCTTCATCATTGACTCCATTGCTTATCAAGGTTTGGACTAGGTCCTTCACGAATTTAACACCACCACATATGTAAAATATTCTATTTTTTAAATCCGGGAGATGTTTATTCAGCATATCTATGTTAATCCTGCCATATTCTCCATCCCAATCATCATCCTTAGGGTCCCTGGTAATGGTTACGTAAAGCGAAAGACCATTATCCTCATAGGATTTTAATTCCGAGAAATTAACAATGTCACTCCTATGTTTTACGCTATAAAAGAGGGAAATATCCCTTTTCAAGTTTATAAATTTAGTATACCTGAGCATTGAGAAGAACGGGGCAATTCCAACACCTGCGGCAATAAAAGTTATCTCTTTTTTATCATATGGTTCATATATAAAAGTCCCCTTTGGTTCCGTTAATAATACATGATCACCTTTATTTAACTTTGCAAGTTGACTTGTAAATTTTCCATTAATCATCTCAATCATGAATTCCATATAATCTGAATGAGGTGAAGATGCAATAGAGTAAGATCTGAAAAGCTTATCCTCTCTATGTAAATATATCGAAGAAAACATTCCAGGTTTAAAGGTATAGTTTTTATTATCCATTGGTTTCATCTTAAAACTATTAATAGGATAACTATCAACAGTTTGTTTAGTTAATTCTTCGATCGACTCTATTTCAAATTCTTTCATAGGTATAATTACTGTCATTAATGAGGTAATATTTATAACATTAAATAATTTTGCATATAGCTGCTTTATTTCATTACAAGAATCATAGTTTAATAAGCTTTAACATCCTTTGGTAATAATATACAATTCTTCTCTCTATCTTTTTTATATATTTAAACATAATTTATTTAATAAAATGCGCCTAGATAAATTCTAATAGAAGACTAAGTCACGATTTTAATATTATAAATAAATTTGGTAACAATGAAAGACGAGGAAAAAAAAGCACTTTATGATAAGATAATTGATATTTTAAGGGAGAGGGGTTTTAGCTCCCTTACAGATCCTCAAGAGCTCGCTATACCAGAAATACTGGAAGGTAACAATATATTATTAACATCGCCAACTGGAAGTGGTAAAACAGAGGCAGCTATATTACCAGCAATGGTTTTGCTAAACAATATTAAAGATAAATTATCAGGTTTTGGAATTATATACGTAACCCCATTAAGGGCTCTTAATAGAGATGTACTAGGAAGAATTGAATCATATGGTGAATCCATAGGTTTGAAGGTATCAGTTAGGCATGGGGACAGTAGTGAAAGTGAAAGACGTTATCAGTCTCAAAACCCTCCAGATGTTCTCATTACTACACCTGAAACATTGCAAATTATACTTAATGGAAAAATATTAAAGAGGCACCTTTCCTCTCTGAAATACTTGATTATTGATGAAGTTCATGAGCTACTCAACGATGAGAGAGGCTGGCAATTATTGGTTGGCATCGCAAGATTAAAAAAAATATCAAGCGATTTTAAAATTATAGCATTATCTGCAACTATCGGAAACCCAGAGGAGGTTGCAAAGGCTATTTTTTTTGGAACAAATTACAAAATTATTACTGCAGGTGTTTCGAAAGAATATAATATAAGAGTTAGTATGCCAAAAGGTGCTCCGAGCAACTTTAAGGAAATGATTGGAGCTGAAGATAGTTATGCAGAAGTTATCTATTACTTAATAAAGATGTTTGAGTCTGGCAAACAATTCATTGTATTTACTAATACTAGATCCACTGCGGAAGATATAGTAATGCGAATTAAGCTTTATGACAAAAATATCGCTGTAGAAGTCCATCATGGTTCGCTGGGTAAGGAAGTTAGAACTAAAATAGAAGAAGATTTTAAGAAAGGTAAGCTAAAGGGTCTTGTCTGTACATCAAGTATGGAATTAGGTATTGATATCGGGGCGGTGGATTTTGTAATTCAGGTTAATTCTCCAAGACAAGTAATACGCCTGGTACAGAGGGTTGGTCGGGGAAGACACAGGGTAGGAGAAATCTCAGAAGGAGAAGTGATTTGCATTAATGAAATAGAGTCAGAAGAGGCATCAGTTATAGGCTATTTTTCACAAAATAATAGAATAGAGAATATAGAAATCAGGGAAAATCCAATTATTGTTTTGGTAAACCAGCTTATTGCAATAGTATATTCAGAAAAAGAAATAAAAATAAGATCATTATTTGAAATTTTTAGAAATACATATATTTTTAAAACTCTATCATTTGAAACATTTGTTTCTATAGTAGAATTCTTAAGTTCTGTGAAAGTTATATATTATGACAAAGAGATGGAATCTGTGAAAAGAAGTGGGCGGACAATGAGATATTTTCTTGAAAATATTTCAATGATCCCAGATGAAAAGAGGTATGTTGTCAAGGAATCTAGCACCGGAAAAGTAATAGGATTTCTAGACGAAGTTTATGTTGCAACTGAAATAGACGTAGGAGCCACATTTATTTTGAAAGGCAGTACCTGGCGTGTTCTTAGAATAAAGGACGATTTCATTTATGTAGATTATATACAGGGTATTTCAGTTCCCCCAAGTTGGTCCGGAGAAGAAATACCAGTTCCATATGAAGTTGCAATGGAGGTAGGGAGAAGGAGAAGGAAAAAGATTATAGGAGAAAATTTAGATTTACATTCTGCTGAAGTTATAAAAAAATTTATAGAAGATGCAGCGACAGATCAGCAGATAATTTTGGAAAAGGAGGGTAATACTTGCATCATACAAATTACAGGAGGAACTAAGTTAAATTATACATTCGCCTTATTGATAACATTCTTTTTATCCGAAAAATACGGAGAATCATTTCTATTTGATATATCGCCATATCACATAATGATCCAAGGGAATAGTAAATTTAGTGTTGATGATGTGATCTATGCAATCCAAAACGCAAGTTCATCCCTGGAAAGCATAGATAGATATGTTGAGAAGACTAGGATATTTACTTACAATTTCATAAATGTAGGAAAAAAGTTCGGTATTATCTCAAAAGATAATGACTTTACAAGGATTAGAATTGATAAGATAGTTTCTATATATAGAAACACGTGGCTATATTATGAATCCTTAGAGAAGTTTAAGTGGGATTATCTACAAATTGGAAAAGCAAAAGAGATGGTAAAAAACATCGAAAATGGAAGTATAGAAATAGTAAAGAGAGACAAATTTTCTTCATCATCGAAACTCTATATTTCAAATCTAAAAGAAAAAATGATGCCTATTAGACCTACAGGCCCAATCTTAAATGCTATAAAAAAGAGGCTGCAATCTGAGGAGCTTGGTTTTTACTGTTTATCGTGTAAAAGAATCTTTACAGCAAAAATTTCAGACATGAAGGAAAAAAGGTGCATATTCTGCAGTAGTCCCCGTATAGCCCCATTCAAGACATACGAGATTGATTCAATTAAAGAGATGTCCCCTGAAACATTTAGAAAGCTTAACATATCATATCATTTGTTAAGAATGTACGAAGATAAAGCTCTATTAGTACTTGCTGCTCATGGTATAGGTCCAGAAACAGCTTCCAGAATACTCCAGGTACCAACAAAAAGAGAAGATGAACTTCTTGAAAAAATATTACAGAACGAAGTAGAATTCGCGAAAAATAGACGTTTTTGGGAATAATCTATCTTTCTGAGAGCTCCTGCCTGAATTCTCCAAATGTCCCCTTTTTCTCAGCATATGCATTGTGTTTATGTATAGTCTCGTAGCTTTCGCTTCTTACTTCCACTTGTGTGCTATCTGGAACATTCTCGAACTCCTTGATGAGTAACTTTACTGCATCCCTGACAACATCTTCAACGA
This sequence comes from Thermoplasmatales archaeon I-plasma, assembly GCA_031961395.1. Classification (GTDB taxonomy): domain Archaea; phylum Thermoplasmatota; class Thermoplasmata; order Thermoplasmatales; genus JAGDXO01. Next base: position 5,361 of record JAVRLO010000031.1, read on the forward strand.
ACTTAGGATTCTGATGAGCCTGCAGGACTAGCATTCCTTCCTCCTCTCTTTTAAGAAGTTCGTAAGTTGGAGCGCTCATTGAAGCTTCTGCTATGTCAATCAGTTTGTCGACCTCTATATCCATATCTTCCGGAACAGAAATTAGAATAGTGACGTCATTTCTTTGATTATGTGAAATAAATGGAGGTGCATCTGTTTCTCTTCCCACCAGTGTAGAAACGGTCTTCATAGCGGACGGACAAACAGAAATTCCGGTTGCAGTGACTCCTATATATCTGATAGCCTTTGATCCATTCTTTTTCTTTGCTATCCCCTGTATAATATATTTCTCAGTGGTTTTCCTGCCTTTGGGGTTCTTTCTTTCGAGAAAATAATCTGCAGTTAGCTGAGCTTCAGCATAATCTGCATAAGGATGCCTTTGCAGAAGTCTTTCTACAATGAGTTCTGCAACATACTCAATTCCCTTTGACCTACCTTCAACTTCTCCTTCCACTACATCTTCAAGAGCCTCAATATCTCTTGAAAGGTCACTTCCCTTCCTGTAGGGTGGAAGGTCAACAAACACCCTAAAAGTAGGTACAAGAGTGATTGTCCTTCCTCTGTAAACCTTTATAGGTCTCACAACATTTGTTAGTCCGACCCTATCCAATCTGTAGGTATTAGTCGGATTTTCCGATTGTACGTCTTTAAATTTTTCCATAAAAGGGTATGTTCTCTTAATTAAGAAATTTTCCTTAATTTTTCGAATAAATGAAGCACGATATAACATCTAGAAAATAAACAATATACAGCACTTATTTATGATCATTAAGAAATTCAAACAGAAGCTTTCCCAAAAGCTCTGGCTCAATTGGTAATTCTCCAACAGGGCCAGGAGGGGAATAACTAAAATAGAATCCCATAGGATGGAAAAACCATCTATCTATATTTGTTACAAATTTAGACAGTATATCTTTAAAATTATTAAGATCAGGTTTATCTGCTGATGCTGTCCTGGTTACAGAAATGTATCCATCTCCAAATTTAACCAAAAGGATGCATTTATATTCCTGAAAAACAACATCCTTGGGGAAATCGCCATTTATCACAAGTACTTCATTCATTCCGCTGCTTCTGAAAATTATTCTATTGTCGAGTTCTTTAATTATTTTAAGATCATTTTCAAATTTAATAAGCATTGAATCAAAAATTATGCTGAATATATTCTCTATCTCGCTTACTCTGATTCCTGAAACCAATAAGCTTCGTAGTGCTATATCTAGGAGGTTGTCCATTCCTTCCCTTTCAAGGTACTTCCATCCTGCATTATCCTGCCAGCATACTGCTTTTGCCAATCTTAGTTCAGGAATTCCCATTTTAAAATACTCTACAACCTTCATAGCTGAACAAGTTTGCGTTCTTTCTCTGTGATGGTCAAATCTCATTATCCTGGCACGTCCATGGGGGGAATCTATTATATAATCCGCCTCTATGTTTTCTATCTCATTATGCTCCAAATACCTGACTTCCAGGATTTTTCCTTTTAATGCTCTTCTGAGTAGATAGACAGAAGAAATAGAGTCCAGATCTGGCGGACTTGCCACTACTTCAATTTTTTCCATTAGAATCTCAATTTATTCTTGTCTATTTTTTCCCAGTCTTCAGTGAATCTTTTTAGTCCTTCATCTGTCTTAGGATGACTAATTAGTTTCTTCATAACATCATATGGCATAGTAGCAATATCAGCTCCTATCAAGGCAGCTTCTCTTACATGAACAGGATGCCTAATTGATGCCACAATTATTTTTGTCTTTATAGAATAGTTATCGTAAACAGTCTTTATGTCTTCGATCAGAGACATACCATCTTCACTGATATCATCTAATCGACCAACAAAAGGTGAAACATATGTTGCACCGGCCTTTGCAACCATAAGAGCCTGATTTACAGAGAATACCAGAGTGGCATTTGTATCTATCCCTAGATCCTTTAAAATTTTCAATGCTTTGAGACCCTCTATTGTTGTTGGTATCTTTATTACTACATTTTTGCCAAGTCCCTTCAATCTTTTTGCCTCTTCAACCATTTCTTCATGTTTTGATGAGGTTACCTCCAATGAAACCGGGCCAGGAACAAGCCTCAGTATCTCATCAATCAGCGATCTAAAATCAATTTCACCTTTCATTTCTTTAGAAATAAGAGTAGGATTTGTTGTAAGACCGTCCACGCATCCCCAAGACACACCTTCTTTTATCTCCGCCAAATTTGCAGTATCAAGAAAGAATTTCATATTCTCACCTTCATGATCTCTTCTATCTTTTTAACTATTCCTAATGGATTTAAATTATATTTATCCATCAATTCCCATGCTCCTCCAGATTCACCGAAATTATCATAGACTCCTAACCTAAAAACAGTAACAGGATAATTTTCTGAAGTTACCTCTGAAACCCTGCTACCTATTCCGTTATAAATGCTATGCTCTTCAGCTGTTACGATTCTACCTGTTTCTCGGGCTGCTTTGACAATACTTTCTTTATCTATTGGCTTTATTGTTGACATATTTAGAACTCTAACGGAAACTCCCCTCTTGCGCATTTCCTTTGCGGCTACAGTTGCAGCGAAGGATAGGATGCCAGTAGCAATAACAGTTACATCATCTCCATCCACAAGTACTTCATTTTTAGCGAATGAAAATGATTTTCCATTATGAATAACTGGAACTTTCTCCCTTGACAGTCTCACATAAGCCGGTCCTTTGGTTTCATATATGTAATCTATTATATCCTCAGTCTCTTGTGCATCTGCAGGTGAAAAAACCCTCATATTAGGCAATCCACTCATTAATCCTATATCTTCTAACATTTGATGTGTTGCACCATCCTCACCTACAGTTAACCCAGCATGAGTCGCAACTATTTTCACATTACTTTCTGCATAACAAACACTTTGCCGTATAAGGTCATAAGCCCTTCCAGTAGCAAACACTGCAAAAGAAGAAGCAAAAACATTCAGACCGCTTTGTGCTAGCCCTGATGCTACTCCAATCATATTATTCTCTGCTATTCCCATGTTAAAGAATCTATCAGGATAATTTTTCTGAAAAATGCTAGTGTGGGTTGATGTAGAAAGATCAGCGTCCAGAACCACAACATTTTTATCCTGTCCTAACACAGCTATCCTTTTCCCGTAGCTCTCCCTCTGGCTCTTTCTCTCTACCTTATTTATTAGCTGGGGAAGCCACGTTAATCCAAAATCCTCCATTTAAAACCCCTCCTCTATCTGTTCAAGAGCCTCTTGAAGTTTCTTTTCATCCTGGACTGGTTTACCGTGATACTCTGGATCATTTTCCATAAATTTAACACCTTTACCTTTTATGGTATTTGCTACTATCATCTTTGGGCCTTCAATGCTCTCTGCCCATTTAACAGCATTATGAATATCTTCAATTGAATGTCCGTTTATGGTAGTTGTCTTCCAACCAAAGGCTCTGAATTTTTCTTCCATATTTCCTAAGCTCATTATAATCTCTGTAAACCCATCTAATTGGATCATATTCCTGTCCAGAAATACAATAAGATTAGACAGTTTAAAATGATTAGCTGCTAAAGCCGCCTCCCAAATACTACCTTCGTCACTCTCTCCGTCTCCAATCATTGCAAATACTCTATAAGACTTATTCATAATTTTACCAGCAAGAGCCATTCCAACTGCGTTGCTTAATCCCTGTCCAAGCGAGCCAGCAGTTATGTCAACTCCAGGTACATGATTAGTAACGTGACCTTGTAAAAATGATCCAATTTTTCTAAATGTAAATAAATCATCTACTGGGAAAAATCCTTTAAGAGCAAGAGCAGAATAGAGCGCCGGAGATGCATGTCCCTTGGACAATACAAATCTATCCCTATCTTCCCAGCGAGGATTTTTCGGATCAATCTTCATTTCATTAAAATAAAGGTATGCTATTATGTCAGCCGCACTTAACGATCCACCAGGATGACCGCTTTTTGCTGAAAAAGTCATTTTAATTATTAATTTTCTTAATTCCTTTGCCTTTTCCTTAATGAATGGAATATCTAAAGCGTTCTGCACCTTCCAAAATAACAATTAAGATAATTTACTTTATCTATCTAAATTTACTAATAATTAATTATTATATTATTTAAAGAATAGGAGAAGTTAATATAACCTTAATTATTTAGGTATGTGAAAGGAAGGGAAGACAGAGAAAAGTACCTAGAAGCTATAGATTACTTCATAAAGCTGCA
>JAVRLO010000032.1:0-9556 GCA_031961395.1 Thermoplasmatales archaeon I-plasma
AAGATCGCATTATTGTAGATGTAACTTATGTTATAAATATTATATAATTTTATATTTTAGTTTTCACAACGAAATATTTAAAGTACTTAAATTTATATGTATATAATGAATATAGCCACCCAAATTCCCAGAGACTCTTCTGTCCTTATAATTTCTGATAACGTTATTAGAAATGAAATATTAAGAAAAAGTTACGAATCAGATCAATCTAAAAGCCTATACGTATCTTTAAACGACGAATCACAGAATATTCCACTATCATGCTTTAATGCTTTTTTATATAATTTGAATTACATAAATCAAAATGTTAATACTTATAGACTAGCTGATATATTGAGTGAAGAATATAAAAATATTTACATTCAGGATATTCAGTTTATAGATAATGAATCACTAAATGTTTTGAGAGCTTTGGTAATGAAAGGAGGAAATCATGTCACGGCTTCAACCACATTCGAGGGTATCCTGAAGAACTCAAGGTCTATAGTAGAAATAATAAATCTTGGATTCAAAATTTTGTACTATGGTAAACAAGGAGAAAACTTCTATCCATTGTCTTTTCTTCACGGAATTTCAGAGGATACTAGAGAAGCCAAGTTCAATATAATTCCAAGCGAAACTAAAGAAAGGGATGACATTATAAACAATCTTTCAGAGGAGGAAGTGGAGAGTATAGAAGAGGCAAAGGATTTCATATACATAATACCAGTATCATATATAAAAAAGCAATCTTCAGGGCTGTACAAGAGAATGAATTATCTTGTTAATAAAGGAATTTTTAAGGAAGATACATTTAACATAACACCTATAGATCCTGAAATTTTACAAACTTTTGGAAAGAGGCTGACCGATTCAGGAAAAAATCTTATGATAAATTTTTCAAAGGAAGTGGAACAGAAACTGGATAACAAAATACTGGAGGGAATACTCTACTATAAAGCCGGGCTCTGGAATGAAAGTGCCTCGGCCTTAAGGAAAGTTATAGACGATTTATTCAATAAAAAGGATTATAAATATATAATAAACACTATCGAAACACTGATGAAAATATCAGAGCTGACTTATAGAGACAATTATGTATATGCAGTCTCGCTCAATTATACAGGAAACACAAGGAGGGCTCTAAAAATATTTGACAGTTTAATGAGAACAGATTACTTTGAGAATAATCCTGATGATATTGCTGAGTACATAAAAATAATATTCGATAAGAATGGTTTTGACAAAGCTACTAAGTTAATGGAGAATTATGCAGGAAAAATGACTAAAAAGAGTCTTTGCAATCTTTATCTTGATCTAACATCTGTTTCCATATCTGATGGTGATGAAGCACACGTGGATTATCTTTTGCAGAAAGCTTATGAAAATCTAGGAAGCGATCAGAAAATTATGTCTGAATATGAAAGAATGAGAGGGAATCTATGCCTTATGCGAAAGGACTTAAAATCAGCATTATCTCACTATCAGAATAGTTTTGATATTGCTAAAAGTATGGAAGATTACAGTATGATGGCAAAGGCAATGAACAATATTGCAATACTCTATTCTCACGATTTGAAGGTCATAGAGGGTTTAAAGTACTTCGATGAATCCAGAAAGTATGCACTTGAAATTGAAGATTATCCAGGTTATTGTATTACAACTGCAAACATGATACCTCTCGCAATTGAAATAGGCGATGAGGCTCTTTCATTCAAATTTTTAAATGAAATAGAATCTTTACCGAGGTTTAAGAGGGATAGTATTGCTCTTTCTAATGCTTATTACAGCATATCAGATATATACTTAAAAAGAGGAGACGTTACGAGTGCAATAGAATATATAACAAAAGGACTAAATTATTCATTAGAAAAATTAAATAATTATGAGATATCATCGTTTCTCTTCAAGCTTGCAGTAATAAAAATAATTACAGGGCAGGATGCTAGTCTTGAAATAGAATCAGCAAGGATATACGGTGACAGGTACTCAGAAGAATATTCATACTGGGAATCAGAAATTTCCTTCTATATGGGGGACATAGAAAATGCAAGAAAACTCATTTTAAAATCTTTCAAGGATATTGAAAAATCAGAAAATAGAGAAATATTAATGGAAGATGGCATCAGGCTAAATCTCTATGAGCTTCTGATTAACGGGAAAGTTTTCAGGGAGGATATTATCAATATTAATTCAAAACTACCGGATATCAATGCTTTAAAAATAGCTATAAAATACCTTAGGAAAGAATTAGATTACAGAGCTTCAGAACTTGCACTAAGAGAAATCAATAGTCCATTTTACTACGAAGTTGGGCTTGCCATTATAAACGGGGCAGAGAATAAAAGTTTCATATCCTCTTATACGGGTCTAATGAACGTATACAACTCAGTTAGAAAATTATTCAATCATTAGGCAAAAATTTATCAAATGTTGTCTGTTCTTCACCCTTCTTCTTTTCTACTAATATATTTTTCATGGTCCTCTCTTTTCTGCCAGAAATAAAAAGATATGATACATCTCTAGAATCATTCATTACAAGAATAACAGCAAGACCCTTACCGAATCTACCAGTTCTTCCTCTTCTCTGAATAGACCTGATCTCACTTGGAACTGGTTCATAGAAAATGACGAGATCTGCAGAAGGTATATCCAGGCCTTCTTCCCCTACCTGCGTTGCTATAAGAATTTTGATTTCTCCAATTCTAAATTTGTTTATTATTTCTGACTGCTCACTTTGCCTCATTCCAAGTTCCCGTCCTCTTGAGCTCTGACCAACAAATTTTTCACAAATAAACCCGTTGTTTAAAAGGTAGGATTCAACAATGGTAGCGGTTATCCTGAAATGGCAGAAAATAATGGCCTTCTCGAATGAGGTTTCCCTCAAAATCTCAATTATTTTTTCAATTTTAGGCGTGTGAAACTTTAAGGGTTTTATTTTTAATTTTTCAGCCTTCTCTTCTATGATAGAAAGTTCAGGTGCATTGATAAATTTTAACGAATTGTTATGCTCTTTTCTCGTATCATCAAGGTATTGCAGGAAAGGTAATAAGCCCTGAGTTTCTGCAAATTCAATAAAATAATCGAGTATTATCGCCTGGCTTCGAAGTCTTGCGACAGAATAAAATACCTTATTTCCCTGTTTAATCTGTTTTGATATCTGGTCATTTAAGCTGATTATTTCCTTCCTTGATTTCCCAGTAACTGTGGGGAAATAATTTTGTATTTTACTGATTATTTGAGCATATAAAGCCCTTAATTCGGACACAATATCTTTCAGATCTGATGGCATATCAAGCCTGACCCATTTAACTTCAATGCCTTGAATATATTGCTTGACATCAGGAGAATTTTCATCCCTTATCTCGAGAGATTCTATCGAGAGATTTTTTATAATCTCATCTATCCTTTCTCTTTCTCCGCCTGGCGATGCAGTTGTGGCAATTATCCTGGAGGTATCAGAGAAATATTTGGCAATATTTACATATGAATAATCCCCTACAGCCCTATGAGCCTCATCGAAAATTATTACCTTTACTTCCTTCTTAATTTCATTCAGACTCTGTAAATCATTTTCTATAACTTGAGGGGTTGAAACTATAATTCGCCCCTTTCTATATAAGGAATATCTATCTTCCTTCTTAATTTCACCAGTTACTTCAACAATATCTTCTTCCTTTAATAACAGGAATTTGCGTAAATTTATAAGATGCTGGCGAACTAATGGCCTTGTTGGGGCCATAAAAATCGCTTTGCCGTCAGATTCAATAATCTTTGAAAGAGCCATTATTGCTATTATTGTCTTCCCTAACGCGGTGGGGATTATTATTAATGTATTTTTCTTAAGAGCTGACTCAGCTATTTTAACTTGGTAGTCCCTGAATTCTATGAGCTCATCATTCAATATTTTGGAAAACTTCACGATAGCTCATCAATGTTAATTACTTAAAATGTTAACTCTTTAAATATTTTAAGCAATAAGTTATATGCAAAAGTGGTTATAATACTAAATCTCATCATTTCATTGGTTCTCCTCATCGTAGCATCAATACTTTTTACTGAATCCATTGAAAAAATAGGAAGTGCAATGAAATATTCGCACAGTTTCACAGGTACAATTATCAGTCCGTTGTTTACATCATTACCGGAGCTTACAGTTATAATTATTTCTATTGTAGTTGTTGGTGACGGGAAAGGTTCAGAAATTGCAGCCGGTACAATAATAGGCGAACCTTTTATGGTTTCTTCCATTGGATTCTTCTTATTAGCACTGTCATTTTTCTTCGGAAGGAATAGTTTAAGAAATACAAAAATAGATAGTATCTTTCCAAGAATTTTTGTTATATTTTCCTTAATATTTCCATTAATGCTGATACCAGCATTTTTCCATGGGTTAGCAGTAAAGTTGATCACTGTAATTCTTTTGATATCAATATATATACTGATACTCAACTATTTCCAGAAAAATAGAACTAACGAAGAAGGAAATGATTCTAAGAATGAAAGGAAAATAATTCTTATGTTTAAGCTCCTAGTGGGATTTGCAATAATGCTGATGGGCTCATACCTTCTAATTAAAACGATAGATTCTATATCTGTTACCTACAGGATAGGGGCAGAATTAATTTCTATTATAATTATACCAATAGGGACTATACTTCCTGAAACATTCAACGCAATGATATGGTCATATAAGGGTAAAATGAATCTTGCTGTTGGTTCATTGATAGGCGAGGAACTTCTTTTTGGCACATTCTATCCCATTATAGGAATATTAATTACGAAATGGGTCATAGATGTCAGCGGTTTAATTGCTATTGCCTTAACATCGCTATTTTCAATTATAACTGGTACGCTGATGTGGAAGACGAAGTTTTGGATTTGGGCATTATTGATGTCTTTTATCGTTTTGGTGTTATACGTTTTGATTGTATTTTACTAGAATTACTAATAAATTGGTAAATACAATATATTGGAAAATATTCAAATATCCTTTTTCAATTACTGACTATGAGAGAATTTATGGATCTATCACTTTCTGATATTAAAAGAGATCTACTGGATGGGAAACCTATTGTTGTTTATGATTTTAAAGGAAGGGAAGAAGAGACGGATATGGTTTTTTACGGAGGTGCCGTAACATGGGAATCTATAAGCATACTGAGGAAAGATGCAGGGGGTTTAATATGCTACGTCACAGGAAGCGAGGAAGCTAATGAAATCGGTCTCAAGTTTCTAACAGATGAATGGAGAGATCATCCCGTTTATTCAAAACTTATTAAAAGACCTGCATATGGAGATTATCCCTCATTTACTATATGGGTCAATCATATCAGTGTAGGAACTGGTATAAATGACATAGATAGAGCCAAAACTATTAGAGAACTTCACAAATTAATAGAGATGAAAGATGGAAATAAGATGAATTATTTCCTAAATAATTTTTATGCGCCTGGACATGTTCCTGTTCTGGCATCTAGAGGGCTTCAAAATAGAAAGGGTCACACTGAACTAGTAACTGCACTGGCAGACATTTTGAAACTTCCAAGATCTATGGTTATAGCTGAAATGCTGGACTTTGGGAAGAGTCTCTCCAGGGAAAAAGCGGAGAAAATTTCCAGTACAAGAGGTTTAAAATTTATTGAGGGAGAGGACATCCTTAAGGGGCTAATATAAATGGTGAAATTAGGAGTAGTTGATACAACTTTTTCAAGAGTAGATATGGGAAGGATAGCAGTTAATACAATAAGGAAGGAAGACCCGGAAATAGAAATAGTGAGATATACAGTTCCCGGCATAAAAGATCTTCCAGCAGGTGCAGTTAAATTGTTCGACCAGGGATGTGAAGGAGTAATTACACTAGGCTGGGTTGGTAAAACAAAACTTGACAAGTACAGCTACTTAGCAACGAGTATAGGACTAATTCAAGCGCAGATACTAAACCATAAGCATATAATGGATGTTACAGTACACGAGGATGAAGTTGAAGAGGAAAAATTGTTTGCACTGGCAAAAGACAGAACCGAAAAACATGCTATTAATCTTGTAAAACTTGTAAAATTTGGAGGCGATGTTCTCACACCTAACGCTGGCAAGGGGATGAGACAAGGATATAATAATGCGGGTTCAATACTGGAGGAGGAATGATCATATGAAGCTGGGTATCGTTGTTTCAGAATTCAATTATGATATTACATATCTTATGCAGAAAAAAGCAGAGGAACATGCTGAATTACTAGGGGCTCAGACAGAAATAATAAAGGTTCCTGGAGTATTTGATACACCACTTGCAGTTAAAATGTTTCTAAATAGAGATGAAATAGATGGAGTTGCCGTTATAGGTGCAGTAATAAAGGGAGAAACAAAACATGACGACCTTGTAATAAACCAGGCAGTAAGGAAACTGGTAGACCTTTCTGACAATTACAACAAACCTGTAACCATTGGCATTATCGGTCCAGGTGCAACTCACGAACAGGCTGTTGCCAGACTTGAAGAATACTCTTCTAGAGCAGTTGAGTCTCTGGTAAAGTTGATTAAGACTTTTAAGAAATTAGAGGAGCACAAGAAACAATAAGCAAATCTTTTTTAATTATTATTTATAACAACCAGATGTCTTACAACATAAAGGAAAGAGAGGAGGAATGGAGAAACTACTGGTCAAAAGAGAAGATATTCCAGTATAATTTCAGCTCGGATAAACCCACTTTCAGTATAGATACCCCTCCTAGGTACGCATCAGGAAAACTGCACATTGGACATGCATTTCATTACAGTCACATGGACTTTGTAGCAAAGTACAAGAAACTCAAAGGCTACGAAGTCTTTTTTCCACTCTGTTTTGATGTAAATGGGATGCCTATCGAGGTGAATGTAGAGAAAAAGTATGGAATAAGAATGAAGGATTATCCAAGGGAAGAGTTCGTTAAACTATGCGAACAGTTTGCCGACGAGAACATCGATGCTATGTCTAATCAGTTCAGGCTTTTGGGTGTAAATGCGGATCCATCACTTTACTACAGAACTGACGCTGAATATTATAGGAAGCTTACTCAAATATCATTCATAAAAATGTACGAGAAAGGGCTGGTATATAAAGGGGCACATCCGGTAAATTGGTGTCCAAGATGTGAGACTGCTATAGCAGAATCGGAAATAGTATATGAAGAAAGGGAAGTAGATTTGAACGAAATAAAATTCCAAGGGAATGGTTTTGAAATTGTCATAGCAACAACAAGGCCAGAGCTACTCCCTGCATGCGTTGCAATAGCTGTAAATCCAGATGACAATAGGTATTCTGGATTAATAGGAAAGGATATTGAAATACCTCTTTTTAGGAGGAAAGTAAAAGTTATCGGGGATAAGGATGTATTAATCAATTTCGGTACTGGCGCGGAGATGGTATGTTCAGTAGGAGATAAAGATGATCTCAAGATGATTTACAGACATTCTCTCCCATTCATCAAAAGCGTTGATGAAAGAGGAAAACTTACAGAAATTGCAGGCAAATATTCAGGAATGGACACATCGGAAGCCAGGAAACAAATAATTAAGGATTTGAAGGAAAACAATCTATTCCTTGGATCAAAGAAAATTAATCATAATGTTGGAACTTGCTGGAGGTGCGGATCTCCACTTGAATTCCTCCAAAAGGAACAGTGGTTTGTGAAAACGGTGGAATTCAAAGAGCAGATGAAAAAATGGGCCAATGAGCTAAAATGGCACCCTTTTTTTATGAAAGCAAGACTTGATGATTGGATAGATTCTTTATCGTGGGACTGGGTCATTTCGAGACAAAGATATTTTGCCACACCAATCCCAGTCTGGACTTGTAAGAACGGTCATGATGTAGTTGCGAGAGAGGATCAATGCTATGTGGATCCACTCATAGATCCGCCTCCTTATGATCATTGTCCTATATGTGGATCAAAGCTAGAGGGTAGTGATGAAGTTTTTGATACATGGATGGATTCATCTATTTCTCCTCTATTTAATACTTTTTATAATAAGGATGAAAAAATATTTAAAAAACTCTATCCCATGAATTTAAGGCCACAAGGACAGGACATAATAAGGACCTGGGCTTTTTATACTATCCTCAGATCAAACCTTCTGACAGGACAGAATCCTTGGAAAGAAATAATGGTAGATGGCAATATAATGTCACCGGATGGCAGGCCTATGCACGCCTCCTGGGGGAACGTGATAGATCCACTTGTATTGCTTGATAAATACGGTGCAGATGCATTCAGATACTTCACGGCGCAATGTTCGCTAGGAGAAGACACTCCTTTCAAGGAAAGAGATCTGGTCAGGGGTCAGAGATTTGTGAATAAGTTATACAACCTTGCCAATTTCCTGGAATTTTACAAATCCAAGCAAGACAGGGCTGGTGATAAAAGACCTGTTGATCATTGGATAATAAGGGAGCTAAATCTGACAATAGATGAAGTGGATAACTATATGAGCAATTATCAGTATGATCTTGCAATAAAAAAGCTGGAAGAATTCATCTGGCATAAATTTGCTGATAATTATATTGAAGCAGTTAAACACAGAATGAATGAGAATGTTGCCTACGAAACTGTTTCAAGGGTTCTCTTATCATCCTTGATTATGATATCTCCAATATTTCCATTCATATCAGAGGATTCATATCAAAGAGTGTTCAAAGATTCCAGAAGCAAAAGAAGTATATTCGAAGAACAGTGGCCAGAAAAACAAAATTACAGTGATAATGAAGCGAACATAGGGGAAAAAACGGTAGAAGCAATTGCGCTGATAAGAACTATGAAAGTAGATAAGAGAATACCTCTAAGCTCAGAAATTCCCATGGCATCAATCTATCATATCGATGATTTAGAAGTAGATGAAGAAAACATTAAAAAAACTATCAAGGCAAAAGAATTATCTATCTCTAACAAAAAGATAAGTGAGGAAATAGTATCGATAAAGCTGTCCCCTGAAGTTTACACAAAAATAAGAGATAAAGCGTCTGAGCTCCAGGAGTATCTGATGAATAATCCGTCTCTTTTAAATCAGGAAGAAATTAATTATAAGGGTATAATAATAAAGAAAGATCAGATAACTCCTAAGAAAAAATACAATGTTGAAGATCAAAATGTTTTATGCGGAAGTCACTGTTGTGTTTCAATAACAACTGATAAATATTAATCTCAGGAAATTATGTAAAATAAATGCCACACAGAGCTAATGAATCAGAGGTTATAATCAACCTTTATTTAGTCTTGAAGGAAGAGGGGGAAATAAAGGGAGAGATTAACCTAATGAAGAAACTTAAGGAGAAGGGGATAAGTATTTCACCCCTGAGGTTAAGAAAAATAATTTATAAGATTCCAAAGATAAAGGTCAGTGTGATTTTTTCAAAGAAAAGGACCAAAGGAAATAAAAAATGCCCTATATGTGGGAATAAACTTTATCCATACAGGGCTATGACACTGGAGGGGAAGAGAGGGATAATTGGTTACAGGTGTAAAGTTTGTAAATATAATTCAGTAAGAGATGGGAAACCATTAATATATAGTTTCAAATTGATGAATCATGATCTCTGACATGG
>JAVRLO010000033.1:0-9050 GCA_031961395.1 Thermoplasmatales archaeon I-plasma
CATTCTTTATTTTTCCATTCTCTACAAATATGACAGTATCTAGAACCTGTGGAATTATCCCAAGATCAATTTTGCCAACAAATCTCTGAATTGAGTCAATTGGTCTTGAGGCATGGATAACTCCTATCATCCCAACGCCCGCTAGTCTTAAATCTGTAAAAACAACGAAGTCACCAGTAGTTCTTATTTCATCAAAGACAGTATAATCCGGTCTTTCAAGAAGCAAAATATCGCCGGTCTTATCCATTGATCCATCTATCTGAGTAAGTTGAGTAATTTCAGGTGAAACTTGCAAATCTCTAGGTTTTTCAAGAGTCTTAACTATCTTTCCCTGAGAATTGTAAAATTCAGCTAAAGCTTGCACAAAAGTACTCTTTCCAGCTCCGGGCCTTCCAGAAACTATTATACCTTCTGCTCTCTCTTTAAATCTTACCATCAGAGAATCCGGGAGAGCGTATTCATCAAGTGTCAGTTTCCTGGTTGGTCTAACAGCAGTAATTTCAATACCATTACTTACCGGGGGTCTAGTTATAACAATTCTAACATTTGTCAACTGAACAACAGTAACCCCTCTTGTATCGATTTCAACGAGACTTGTCTCATCATTTCTGGCTCTTTCCACTATATCGTTTGCTATTGCAGTTAGCTCCTCAGAACTAGTTATGTCATCACCGTAAACAATTTTCCAATTTCCTGGTTTACCCACTTTCAATCTCGGTTTTGTATTCGCCTTTAGATGGACTGACATAGTATCCTCAGTAAAATAGCTCTCTATTTTCTTGGATTCGTTCACAACTGGTTCAAGATACATAACCCTTATTCCTTTTATTTCTGCTATCGACTTCTGTATGAAATCGCCGGTAACGAGAATAGAATTTGTATCAAGAGCTGCCTGACGTATTAAATCATCCAGTTCTCCGCTCTTGGCCCTCTTAATCTGCCATTCGTTAGGTCTCCTTCCGTAAAATTGTAAATTGATTTCCCCTGATTCCTGCATTTTACGCAATTTTTGAAGCTCCTCCAGTCCAGCGAATCCTATGCTCTTGCCCTCATTTGCTTGATGCTCTATTTCTGATATAAGAGCTTCTGCTATAATAACGTCACTAGGAATATTCTGTGAGATGAATCTTGTAAATCGACCATCAACTATGACAGAAGTATCTGGAACGTATGTTTCTTGCATAATAACTCATGCATAATCGATATTTATCTTATAATACTTTAAAATCATTATTCAAAAAATTAATAAAATTTTATTTTACTCCCATTCTATGGTAGCCGGTGGCTTATCAGTTATATCATACACAATTCTATTTATCTCTGGAATTTTATTTGTTATTTCCCTTGACAATGCAGCAAGAATGTCATAAGGTATCTGGGTGAAATTAGCTGTCATCCCGTCAATTGAATCAACGCATCTTATTGCCAGTGTATTACCGTAAACCCTTCTATCTCCATGAACTCCAGTAGATTTATCAGTAAGCAAAACAGCGAAATATTGCCACGGAACTATGCCATTTTTTTCTAAATACTCTTCTATCAATGCTGTGGCCCTTTTGAGAATGGTCAGTCTGTCCTCTGTAACCTCTCCCATAATCCTTATAGATAGACCTGGCCCAGGGAAAGGTTGTCTGTCACTTGGAATTCCATAAAATTTAGCTAGCTCTCTTACTTCATCCTTGTAAAGGTCACGCAGGGGTTCATATATTTTTAATCCCATTTTCTCAGGAAGACCACCAACATTATGGTGGCTTTTGATCGTATCTCTGAGCCCGCCTCCAGACTCTATCCAATCAGGTGCTATAGTCCCCTGAATTAGAAATTCGGCCCCGAATTCAGTTGCCTCTTTCTCAAATAGCTCAATAAAAGTTCTACCAATTATTTTTCTCTTCTCTTCTGGATCTAACACTCCTTTGAGATTTGTTAAGAAAATATTGCTTCCATTGACAATTTTGTAAATTATTCCCAGTTTATCCAATATTTTTTTTACATTTTCAGTTTCATTCAATCTCATTAATCCAGTATCTATGTAAACTGCAAGGCATCTTTCGTGCAGTGCATCGTGTGCTATCTTTGCTGTGACTGTACTATCAACTCCTCCAGAAACTGCCACTATAGCTTTTCCATCCACTTTAACTTTTAAATTTTCTATTGCTCTATCAATAAAAAAAGATGGATTAAACAAAAAACCACCAATTAGGACTTAAGTAGAACTGCTAGGAATATCAACAGTGCAATTACTCCTCCAATTATAGCTGAAATGAGATATATGAAACCATTATATATGACTGCTGAAAGCTGTATGTCCAAAGGCTTTCTCAACACATATGATAGAAATCCTATTACAACACCTAAAACCGCTAGTACCGCACCAAATGATCTAACTTTTCCAGAACCGAAATACGTTGCAAATGCGCCGAGTATCAGCAATACAAGGCCCATAATAAGCAATATCATTGCTACAAATATTCCCCATACTGGCATGATTTCACCTACATCTTAATCCCAGTAAGTGTCTTCGTATCTAAAATACCTTCGATTGCTCTTATTTTATCGATAACAATCTGACCGAGTTCTGTGAAATCTTTTGTCTCCAGCTTAGCAATAAGATCAAATTCACCAAACAATGGATGGAGCTCCACAATTTCCTTAATTTTGAGTAATTCATTGTAAACTTGATGTTCCTTTCCAGGAACAGTGCTAATAAGCACAAATCCAACTGCCAGATTTATCACCATTCATTAATAAGAAGATGTTATTTATTTTTTTCCTAAAAGGATTGTGTTAGAGAGTCAAATGAATAGGTCAATATTTGAAATGGAATTAAAAAGATAATAAAAAAATTTAAATATTACAAGAGACCCTATTACTTAACCTTCTGATGGTTAAAATTAAAAAAATTATACATATTTATAATATTAACGAAAATAAATCATTTTATTCAAAATATTGAAAATAAAAAATCATATAAAAAATTTCATCCATTTTTCATCTGCTAAAAATGAGGGATTTAACCTGTTACCAAATATTCATTTATTCACTCAGGAAATGAAAAATGAAATTAAGCGAGGAAGTTTAAATAAAATATTTTAACCAATAATAACTGTCGAAGATATGTCTAAAGTAGACATTGATCTAATTATAGGTGGACCTCAAGGAGGCGGTATAGATAGTGCCGCACAAATTGTGATAAGGTCTTTTTCAATAGCAGGTTATGAAGCATATGGCATAAGGGAATATCATTCTAACATAAAGGGAAGACACAGCTATTTCCACGTGAGAGTAAAAGACGAGGAAGTAAGGAGTCTGAGATATCCTGTGGACATTCTTGCGTGCCTTGATTCGGAAACACCATTTGTTCATATGTACGATGTTACAAAGAATACGATAGTATTATATGATGAAGATGTCAAGGGAACAAAACTAAGCCAAGTCTTGACTCTTGAACCAGAAACGAAAAAGCATATTGAGGAAAAACTTTCTGAAGAAGGCCTTGAATTGACAGTCAAAGGTGCTCTTGATTTTATGAGTAAAAAGGGTGCAATTATAGTACCTGTTTCATTTAGAAGCCTTATCAGTGAAGCACTTGGGCCAAGCAAGCCTCCTGCAAGGTATGCGAATACTCTGGGAGCTTCTATTTCTATGGCTATAATGGGGCTTGATTCAGAGTTTACACTGAGCGGGATCGCAAGTGTTTTCGGGAAAAAGAAGGAAGTTTTGGAAGACAATGAAAAAATAGTTAAGATAGCATATGAGTACATCTCAAAGAATAATAACCTTAAGATTGTAAAACTTGGGCCAAGACAAATAAAGGAAAGATATATACTTACAGGAAATGAAGCAATTGCCATAGGGAAGGTTGTTGGTGGACTTAAGTTACAAACGTATTATCCTATTACCCCGGCAGCCGACGAAAGTTTCTTCTTAGAGGGTCACGATTATTTTGATGAAATGATAGAATCGGAAAACGAATCCCTTAGAAAAACGGGGGTTGTGATTGTTCAGGCTGAGGACGAGATATCTGCTATAGCTATGGCTATTTCAGGTGCAATGACTGGAGCCAGAACGGCCACAGGCACATCTGGTCCGGGATTTTCACTTATGGCTGAGGCCATAGGATATGCAGGAATGAATGAAGTTCCAGTTGTAATAACCTTATACCAGAGGGGTGGACCTAGTACTGGATTACCGACAAGAAATTCTCAGGCGGATCTACTGTTCGCAGTAAATGCTGGGCACGGAGATTTTCCAAAGATAGTTCTGTCATCGGGAGATGTGATGGAAGCAATAGAAGACGCTGTGAAAGCCTTTAATTATGCTGAGATGTTCCAAATGCCAGTCATCCATATAGTTGATAAGAACCTAGCTAATTCATTCTATGTTGTTGATGGATTGGACTACAATAGAATGAAAATAAAGAGATGGAAGACTGAGGCAAGAAACGATGAAGAGTTTAAAAGATTCAAGTTTACTGATGATGGTATTTCACCTATGGGATTCTTTGGGAAAGATATATTCTGGTTAACTGGTGATGAGCACAATGAACTAGGTCATATAACAGAGGATCCAGAGACAAGAGATAAAATGATGGAAAAGAGAATGAATAAACTGGAGGTTGCCAAAAAGACTATACCTTTGGAAGATCAAGTAATCTTATTTGGTGAGGAAAATGCAGACATTACTTTAGTTTCCTGGGGAAGCAACAAAGGTATAATCCTAGATGTTATGGAAAAGCTCAAAAAAGAGGGGAAGAAGGTAAATTTCCTATATTTAAAAATGATGGTCCCGTTCCCATCAGAATATGTCTCCAAAATACTTAAAAATTCTAAAATAATAATAGATATAGAGAATAATTATGTAGGTCAATTAGCTCAGTTAATAAAAGAGAACTGCGTTTTGAATATTGATAAATATCTATTAAAATACAATGGCAGGCACCCAACTGAGGATGAGGTTTACGATGGAATCAAGAAAATATTGGAAGGAAAAATTAATAGGGTGGTGATGACGAATGGAGCATAATTATAAAACAGATTTATGGGTTGACTGGTGCCCAGGATGTGGAGACTTTGGAATTCTGGCAGCTCTTCAACAGAGTCTAGCCGAATTAAATCAGAATCCTGAAAATTACGTTTTAGTATCTGGAATAGGTTGTTCTGCAAAGACACCTCATTACGTGAATGTGTCAGGTATTCACACTCTTCACGGAAGGGGAATTCCATTTGCCACCGGAATTAAACTTGCCAATCCAAATCTTACTGTGATTCTGGATGGCGGTGACGGAGACATACTAAGCATAGGTGCTGGTCACTTTGTTGCAGCTGGAAGAAGAAATATCGATATGACTATCATAATCCACAATAACGGTGTCTATGGTCTCACTAAAGGTCAGGCTTCACCAACACTGCCAAGGGGTATTAAAACAAAGGGACTGCAGAGACCAAATATATACGATTCTCTTAATCCAGTAGCTGTGGCATTATCTGTAGGTTACACATTTGTTGCAAGAGCTTTTGCATTCGATATTAAAAATACAAAAGAAATACTTATAAAAGCAATAAAACACAAAGGAACAGCAGTGGTAGATTTGTTGCAACCCTGTCCTACATACAACGATATCAATACAAAGGAATGGTATGAAAAAAGGATTTACTACCTGGATAAAGACTCATCATGGGATCCCGTCGTAAGGAATGAGGATGAAAATGAAGTAGAGAAAAAATATCTTCAGGCCATAGAAAAATCATTAGAATGGGAGGAGAAGATACCTCTGGGAGTATTTTATCAGAATGAATTAGTCCCTACGTATGAGGAAAGAATAAAAAATTATATACCAACGTATATGACAGACCCACCAGCAACATCTCAAATTAGCGATAAAAATGGAATTCCACTTGCTAGAATGGACAAGATATTCACTGATAGATTAATAAGGAAATAGTGTTATGATACTAGGTGGTCATCTATCTACAAAGGATGGATTCGCCAAGCTTCCAGAGAACGCAGTAAAAATTGGCTTTAAAACTTATCAATTTTTTTCTAAAAATCAGATGCAGTGGAAGGCAAAACCTATACCAGCGAATGAAGCCAATGAACACAGGGAAAACATGAAAAAATTCTCTATCCAGAAACCTGCAATACATGCATCTTACCTTTTGAATCTCGGAAATCCAGAGAAAGATAAACTTAATAAGTCATATGAGGCTTTTATAGATGAAATCAACAGGGCAGAAACCCTTGGTATAGAATTGCTGATATTTCATCCCGGCGCACACATGGGATCAGGAGAAAAGAATGCACTGGACAGAATAGCAGGATCTATTAATCGCGCTTCAGATGATACAAAAGGTTCCAAAGTTAAAATGGTAATTGAAAATACAGCCGGTCAAGGGACTGTGGTTGGGTATTCATTGGATCATCTCTCCTACATAGGAGACAATGTGAATGATAAATCAAGAATAGGCTTTTGTATAGATACCTGTCATATTTTTCAAGCTGGCTATGATTTAAATAATAATTTTGATGGAGTAATAGGAGAAATAGATTCAAAGATAGGACTGGAAAAAATCAGTGCTATTCATCTCAATGATTCTAAACCTCCATTTAACAAACATCTCGACAGACACGAAATGCTTGGAAAGGGAAAAATAGACAAAAATTTTTTTAAATCCATTTTTGAAATTGAAAAATTAAAAAATACACCTGCATTTCTGGAAACCCCTGAGGGTGAGGAAGGCTACCCTAAAGATATTGAGTTCCTTAGATCTTTAGGAATAAGACTATAATCCAAATGTAACTCCTTTTTCAATTAATTTCTTTGCATCTTTTATAACTTTTTCTGAAATTTTCTCCCCAAATCCTGCTATTCTTTGTATATCGAGTGGATTAGCCCTCGATAATTTCTCTAAATCATATCCGTTTATCATAAGCTTTCTTGCTCTTACTCTTCCCACATTTGGTATGAATGTCAATGGAATCAGATCTTCCTTGACACCATTAGAAATACGATAATTGAGAACTCTCAGTTCCTTCCTTCCCTTTCCAAATACTTTAGAAATTTCGTAAAGGCTGTGTGACAACCAATCTGCAATCTCAACTCTGTTTCTTATATCCGCAGGCCAGATGTTGTATTTTTGAACAATTGCATCCTCCGGTACCTCATCAATCCAGTCTCTTAGGACAAGAGCAACCTTTATCTGGCCTTCGTCCGCATCAATATTAGAGGACATCAATATTCTTGAAATTTCATAATCGTTCTCTCCAACATATAACATAGGCATATCAGGTGTTTTTGATATTCCTATAAGGATATTATCAACATTTTCTTCATCAACAAAATTCTTTAGAATTAATCCTGATAGAGGATCTATGTAAAGTTCAGCAACTTTTTTTCCAAATGGTGTTGCCTTTAATCTATCATTATCATTAATCATCTCATTTTCTATTAAAAATTCTAGTGCATCATCCACCATCGATTCAGTATCTTTCCCCTGTTTGTAAGAAAGCGTTAGGTTGAAAAAATTTTTTAGTTCTTGTCTGCTCTTACACATATTTGATGATACAAGCCCTAAAACGTGCATCCTCATTTTTCTTCCATCAATCTTTGACTCTACACTTTCCAGCTCTCCGTTTATGTATCTATTAAATACGTCTCTTATCTTAGTAATTGATGAATATATATAACCATTGCCGAAACGATCATATTTTACTCTTCCAGCCCTTCCTAACATCTGTTGAATTTCAAAATTCGGTATCAATTCACTTGAAAATCCATTGTACCTAAATACATCTTTAATCACGACTGACCTTGCAGGTAGGTTCATTCCAGCTGCTAGCGTGGTTGTTGCTACAACTAGCTTGATATGTCCCTTTCTAAAGAGGTCTTCTACAAGCTTTCTTTGATCGCTCAACATTCCAGCGTGATGAAACCCAATTCCGTTTACTAGCAATTTATAGAGCTTGTCATTCAAGGAACCGCCAACAATATTTTCATAGCTAGAAAGTGAAAGTATGTCCTCCTTTGTGAGATATTTATTAACCCTATGAGTTAATTTTTCAGCGAATTTTTCAGTAGAATTTCTGGAATTCACGAATACTAGTGTTTGGCCATTATTTTCCAACGTCTTTTCTATAAAATTCTCTAGGCTTTCAATCTGATGAATTTTATGGCCATTCTCATCATAAACATAATTTCCGGAAATAACAAATCTATAAAGAGGTACAGGTCTGAAATCACTATAAATGGATATGGCACCAAGCCAGGCTGATATATCACTTATATTGCTCACGGTTGCTGACATTGCTAAAAATTGAATATTTTCAAAAAGATATTTAATCTTGGTCATGACTATCTCTAAAGTGTGCCCCCTTGTTTCATCCATTATGTTGTGAATTTCATCAAACACAACAAATCCCAGGCCATCGAAAACCTTCGGATTATTTCTGAGTATAGAATCAATTTTTTCTGATGTAGAAATTATAATATCATAATTTTTTAGATAGGATGAAGTTTCATCATAATCTCCTGTACTTATAGCTATTTTAATTCCAAATTTAGTGAAAAATTTCATTTCATTATATTTTTCTTCTGCAAGTGCTCTGAGAGGTACTGAATAAAGCGATCTCAGCCCGTGTTTCCAGGCTCTAATTATTCCGTAATATGCTACTATGGATTTCCCTGATGATGTTGGTGTTGAAAGGACAACGGACTTTCCCTGATCTATAAGATTAATACTTTCAATCTGGTGTTTATATAATCTTTCAATTCCCTCCTCCTTTAGGAACTGTATGAACTCATCAAAATATCCTGTATTCATTTCCATACATCATAATTAAATTATATCTTTTCCCATTATGTCTCTCAATGCTTTTGGAACGATTATTGATCCATCTTCCTGTTGATAATTCTCTACGATTGCAACAAGGGCTCGAGTAGTAGCCACAAGCGTAGAGTTCAGTGTATGCACATATTTTGTTCCTTCATTTGTTCTGTATCTTATTTTGAGTCTCCTGGCCTGATAATCTAAAACATTAGATGCGCTAACAACCTC
>JAVRLO010000034.1:0-9023 GCA_031961395.1 Thermoplasmatales archaeon I-plasma
ATATATCCCCTTGTTGGATATGGGGCCGATCGGATTTGGACCGACGACCTCCCGGTTATCAGCCGGGTGCTCTAACCAATCTAAGCTACGACCCCTAATTTTCCATAATTATGTAAAATATTAATCTTTATCGATTGGAAATTAAATATTTAAAAAAAATAAGTTTATGCCTCTTGAGAAATTTCCTCGATTTCCTTCAAAATATTTTTCGCTATTCTACCTACCTCGTTTTCCGACTCCCCTAGCAGCTCAACGTCTTCTAGAGTGTGCGTTTTCATCCATTCTAATACATCTTTTTTACTCATATGACATCTGTATGATAATTGTCTGACGACTATAAATACTTTTTCTATATAAATAAAAAATTACATATAAATATAAATTCTACATTTTCTTTCTTTTATCCCTTGCTTCCAGCTGCGCTACTTTATCTTTCAATTTCTCAACTTCATCCTCCAATCTTCTAAGCCCTTCTGGAGTTGGCACATTCTTGATTTCAATACATTCCCTTATAGCTCTCCTAACTCTTCCATCACTTTCCTTCTCTAAGAATGGCGATAATTTTTTAATTAACTCCGGATCTCCAATTTTCTTGATAGAATCTGCTACACTTTGTCTAACAGCAAAATAATTATCATTCATGGCGTTAATTAACCATTCTCCTATGTCTTTATCCTTCCAGTAAAACTTCGCTATTGAAGAAACTGCACCTACCCTAGTTCTCCAACTATATTCCTTTGAATAAAATTTCTTTAGCTCATCGATCATCCTTGTATCTCTAATTTCGCCTATCGCATCCATAGCGCTTATTCTTATTACGTCATCGTACGATTCTACTCCCAATGCCTTCTTAAACAATTCAATAGCCTTTTCCCCAACGTTCTTTTGTGCTGATGAAATTATTTCTGCCCTGATATAATACCCCTTTTCATTTTCAAACATTAGTGCTAATTTATTGTATATCTTCTCACTATGAAGATAGCCCGAAGCTTTGACAACCTCCCTTCTCGTTTTGTAGTCTTCGCTATCTAAAAATTTCAGTATTACCTCCTCTGCTCTTTCTGATCCTATTTTAGCAACCGATTCAGCAATCTTGCCTTTGACATACCAAAATTTTTCTTCTTCAAACATTTGCTCAAGAAAATCTATCTCCGTTATACCAAACTTTGACAGCTCTGTTGCAGCGTCAGCCCTTTCCAGAATACTTTTTCCATTCATTAATACATATCTTGCTTCCTCTCTTGGCCTATCAATTTCCATAGTCTTAAGAACTTGACTTTCAGGGTCAATTGAAAACGCCTTAAATCCTGTTCTGTCTATTTCTATTTCCTTGTAATCTGTATCAAGATTTATTTCTGAATCTTCCACTCTATCCTCATAGTAAATCCTTATCGGTATTCTCAGGTCATAAATGTAATTTTTTTGTTTTAATTTTATTGTGACTTTTCTCTTAGATATATTTTCTTTGATAGTTAGCTGAGGATGCCCCTTTTCAAATATAAACTGGTGGAATAATTTCTCCAGTGGAAATCCAGATGCACTGTACAATGCCTTTCTGAAGTCCTCAGTTCCGACGCCATTTTCTTTGTTTGAGTCGAGATAAATTTTCACCCCTTTCCAGAATATTTCGTCACCTAAGTAATAATTGAAATATCTCAGCACAAGAGCTGCTTTTTGGTACAGGTGCCTGTCGAATAATTCTGCCGGGTCCTTGTAATAATGTTCAACAATTGGTCTTCCATAATCCTCCATAAATTCCTTCAGGTAAACTTCCTTGTGTTTCTGAACGTCTACCAGGAATTCATCCTTTCCTTTAAAGCGCTCCATGTACAGAAGTGCCAAATAAGTAGCGAAACCCTCATTTAGCCAGGCCTGAGACCAATCCTTGCAAGTTACGTAATCTCCGAACCACTGATGAACCATTTCGTGACATACCAAACTTTCAGATTGATAATCTAGATGTGCAATATCGTCATGAAGTGTCCTCTCAGTTAAGGTGGTGGCACTCAAATTCTCCATACCTCCGTATACAAAATCTGCAACACAGGTCTGACTATATTTTTCATATGGGTACTTCACACCTGTTTTGTTAGATAAAAATTCCATCATGTCAGGGGTATTTCTGAATGCTAAGTCAGCATATTCCTTGTATTTCCTTCTAAAGTATGATTCAATTGGAATTCCGTTCCACTCTTGTTTAATGAGTTCAAATTTGCCGGCTATAACACTGACCAAGTAAGAGGGGAATCTAAATTTTTCTACATATATAAAAGTTTTAAAATCACCTTCAACAATCTGTACCAACTGCCCGTTACTTATAACAGTGTAATCCTTTGGCACAGTTACTCTTATTTCATATGAACTGCGCATGTTAGGATAATCGAAGCATGGAAACCAAGCATGATTGTCTGTATCTTCTCCCTGTGTCCAGAACTGAGTACCTTCTTCCGTATCAACAAAATATCCACCTCTCCTTGGTTTTGCTTTATAAGTAATGTTGATTATGTAATTTCCAAAAGCTCTAAAATCGCCATAAATTTGCAATTTCTCGTCAAAAGTATTAAATTTTACCGGAACTCCGCTAGCAGAAACGTTGTAGATCTGCATATCTGTTGCATCTAATTCCAGAGTGTCTGCTGGTTTGCTATTCATTTTTATGTCAAGCTCAACCTTTCCTTCGACCGCTTTTTCTTCAAAATTCAGTTTAATGTCAATCACTGTTCTTTTCGTTTCGAACTGCTTCTCTCTTTCCAATTTAATTTCGTAACCACTCAGGATGAATGGTTTTATCTCCTGATCTATCATATAAAAGAATGGTAACCCTGAATATTACCTTTATTGATTTTTATGCATTAATAATATCCAGTATAGCTTCTACCACAACATCATCATCATTTGGTGTACCCGCCCTCCAGTATTCAATTCCAGAGTTTTCAAATTTTTTTCTAAGAGTATAATCTAGGTCATACAACACTTCTAAATGTTCATACAGGAATCCTATTGGAACTACTGATATTTTTTTCAATTCATTTCTTTTCATGTATTCTAGTACATAATCCATATCCGGACCCAGCCATTTCGGTGAATAAGGCCCCTGGCTATGATAGAATATCATATGCTTCCTGCCCTCAGAAATTATCTTGGCAAGCGACACAATAAATTGAGGATAAGGATCATATCCCCTGATCGGGATACTATGGGCTGAGAAAGATAATAAGCCTTTAGAAGGTATCTTTTCCTTAAAGTAATTTATAATTTTCTGGTGAAAGCCTATATTGACAACCCGGTGAAATTCCCTCTTACCCAAAGTACTTTCAAGCGTTATAAAGTAATCATCAAATATTTGCTTTGAGTATACTGGGAACAGTGGGACCTCATATATTATTTCCTCTTTTATTAGACCCGATGAATCCTTAATGGATGGTTTATAATGCTTTGAAAGCAGATATGTATTAAAACCATTGTTACCGAAAACCTTTTCTATTTTATTTTTCAGACTTTCAATGATTCTTATCGATGGTGTTTCTCCACCTATAGCATCTAGTTTCTTTAGATTCTCTTCAACGAGAGAGGGCGGAGGATTCCTACCATGAAGTATATCCTTCAGATAATCAAACATTTCATCTCTTCTAGAAGGAAAACCATAATACATCAGTACAATCGCCTTATCCTTCAATACTCTTCACCTTCTCTGTAATAAAATTTAATTTCTTTGCATCAGCCCACGGAGGTACACCGTGACCTAAGTTAAATATATGCCCTTTCATTTTAGCTCCTTCATTCACAATTCTAATTACTTCTTTTTCTAAGCTATTTTCATCCAATTTTAGAAAATTCGGGTCTAGATTCCCCTGAACTATACAATCTTTACAAAAATTCTTGAAGTAAGAAAATTCAGTTCTCCAATCTAAAGAAAAAACATCAACATCCATTTTAGCAATTCTTCTGTAAAGATGTGATGCCCCTTCTGAAAAAAATATCAGGGGCTTTTTTAATTCTCTAAGCATTATTAAGTACTCTGATTCTATAGTATGAAGATAATTATCATAGAAATTTTCTGAAACATTTCCTATCCAGCTTTCAAATATTTGGATGATATCAGCCCCGTTTTCTGCTTGAATTTTACTGAAATTAAAGAGCTCTTCAATTATCTCCTCTGTTGAAATATTACCCTCATACAGATTTCTCTTGGTATTTGGATATCCTCTTTCCCCGTTATCATATATATAAGAAAGAAGCGTGAATGGGCCAGGGGTTATTCCGATAATGGTTTTCTTTGAGTAAGAAGAAGATATTTCCCTCAATGCCTTTGCCAGTACACTATAATAATCAAAAGTGTCATCACCCCTGACGACGTTTATGACAGGATTATAATTTACAATGTATCCCAATCGTGTTAATGGTAGCAATATATCTGAAAAAATTACGAGGGCATCGGTATCGAAATACTTAATAGGCATTTTTGTCATTTCTACTATCGTTTTGTAATCTTTCATCAGATCAATAAAAGATCTCGATCCTTTTATGATACTATAATCGGGGAGATATCTTCCGGCCTGTCTCATAAACCAAACTGCTCTTCCCCTTTCCTTCCCCTCTGCTATCTTTAAAATTATTTTTTCGTTACTATTATCAATCGGCATAATTATTCAGGTGTATGAAAACATTTCACTTAAATATGCCTCTTTAATTGAGCTTCAATGATCCATGGATCAATAGATTATAATTTAAAGCCAATTTTGATTTTCTGGGAAACCACAAAGGCGTGTGATCTTGCTTGCAAACATTGCAGGGCATCGGCTATACTTGATGCTCTCCCTGATGAAATGAATATACAAGAATCACTTGATTTTATATCACAGATCAAGGATTTCGGTAAACCCTATCCTGTACTCATCCTTACAGGAGGGGACGTAATGAAGAAAAGGGGGTTGGAAGAAATACTAAAAAAGGCAAAAGAGCTTGAAATTCCAGTCTCCTTGTCACCTAGTGCTACACCTCTTTTAAACAGTTCTTCGTTTGATATGATGAAAAAGTATGGAATAAAATCAATTTCATTGAGCCTAGACGGAGCCAGTGCTAGTACTCACGACTGGTTGAGGGGGGCAGAAGGCACTTTTGATAGGACTATAAAACTAATAAATGAGACAATATCCAGAGGATTCACACTCCAGATTAACACAGCTGTATTTCGCAAAAATGTAATGGAGCTGCCAGATATACTCAAGATATTGATAGAAAATCACGTCAAAACTTGGGAAGTTTTTTTCCTGATTAAGACTGGGCGTGGGATAGATAGAGAGGACCTTGATGCCCAGGGATACGAAGATGTGAATAACTTTCTTTATTTCGCATCCAGGTATGGTATTGTAGTTAGAACGGTAGAATCTCCTATATTTAGAAGAATAATGATAGAGAGACAAACATCCCAGTATGAAGGAGGCGAACTTTATAATGAATTAATAGAGAAGACAAGGAAAATATTAGGCGAACCTAGAGAAAAAATAATGGGACACACATCTAATACTAGGGATGGAAAGGGCATAATATTCGTTTCTCATAACGGAGACGTTAATCCGTCAGGATTCCTTCCGTTAAGTCTGGGAAATGTGAAAGAAAAAAGCATAGTTGATATATATCAGAACAATGAAAAGTTAAAAATGCTTAGGAACCCTAATAATTTTAAAGGTAGATGTGGTGCCTGCGAATATGGGGATATCTGCGGAGGGTCAAGGTCAAGAGCCTATTCATATTATGGGGATATATTTCAAGAGGACCCGAGATGCATTTACGTACCAGCAGCTTTAAAAAACAAAATTTAAAAAAAATCATTATCCGGTAAGCTCATCCGGAAATTTCTTTATATTTTTTGCATTTTCTTTCAGAAGGATGTCAATTGCTAAATCAAGCTGTGGATCCCTTCCATTCCTGTAATCATCTGGGGTGTATTCAACTTCTATATCTGGATCTACCCCATAATTTTCCACCCCGAATCCTACATTGCTAAACCAAAATGCATATTCAGGTTGCGTAACCACTGTACCATCTATGAGTTTCCTGAGAGGATTTATCCCTACTACCCCGCCCCACGTTCTAGTTCCAATAAGCTTTCCTAGATTGAGTTGTTTAAAAGAATGACTGAAGATATCACCATCTGATCCAGCATATTCATTTGTGATTGCTACAATTCCCCCTCTGATTGAATTTACTGGATAAGGATGGAGGGTGCCTCTTCTAGGTTTGTCATAGCCAAGTATTTCTGATTTTAATTTCTCCAGAATGAGCTGCGATACAAATCCCCCTCCGTTGAATCTTACATCAATTATCAGCGAATCGTACGTATTTTCATTTACATATAGCCTGAAAAATTCGTTTAACCCCATCATTCCCATATCAGGTATGTGAATGTAACCTATTTTATTGCCACTTTTGTTGTGAACGTAAGTTCTATTTTTTTCAACCCAGTCTCTGTACCTTATATATCTGTCATCGTCAAGCGGTTTCACAAATATTCTTTGCCTCTTTCCTTCTGATGTAACTATCTTGATGGGAATGACGTTATTCGATGTACCTATGAGATCGCGATTAATATGTGAAAATCCAGTTTTTATACCGTTAATCTCCTCAATGACATCTCCAGATTTAACTCCTGAATATATTAAAGGAGATTTTTCCTTCTCATTTGTTATATCCCCATCATATATTCTGCTTATGGTATAATTCGTACCGTTGTAAGTAAAATCTGCTGCTAGCATTCCTGGTCTGGGAAGATCGATGCTCGTAAATTCACCACCCATTTCATAACAATGAGATGTCTGGAATTCGCCTATCATTTCATTTATGATAAAGCTCAGATCAAATCTTGTGATTGCCCTATCTACGAGATTATAATATTTATCAAAAATTCTTGTAGCTATTTCCTTTCCTTTCTTCTCATTCCAGTAATAATCTTTCATCATTTTCCAGGTCTCTAGAAACATTTGTCTAAACTCCTCTTTTATTGATATACGTAAAGAAATACTGTCAGTGTTCAATTGCTTTTCATTTTCAGGCTTTTCAAAGTCAAACACGTAAATTTTTTGATCACTTTTCACATAAATTATTTTCTTATTATCTGGAGAAATGTCAAATTTTACTATTCCATTCTTTATTTCATTTATTTTTCTTTCCTCGAAATCGTAGAACTTTAAAACGCCGACCTCCTTACCTACACCGTAGTATGATTCATACTCTCCATGCACTGGCACTTCGTGCAATATTAAGCCATTGTTTGTAACTCTAATAAACCTGTAATCTGAAGGTTGAATGTCTAGAGCAACTGTTCTTGCAGGAGCATGATTTAGATCATATTTTCCACCAGTATCAATGATTTTTCTGAGATTTTTTTCAAGCGGATTTATTCCTCTTTCTTTAAGTGGTATAACATATGGCCTCGATATTATAGGAAAGCTGAAATTAAAGAGTAACTTGTCAGATACAGGATTCAGATCTCTCGACGAAAGAAAATAGAGATACTCTTCATCAGGGCTAAACGCCGGACTATAATCATTAGATATATCTGTAGAAAGGTTGTAAATCCTCCTTTCTTCAATACTATATATTTTTATAAATTTTTGAATGTATCCACCAAAGAAATTTCTTTTCACAGGAAAACTGTAAGATACAAAGTGAGACTTGGGTGATATATCAAAATCTGTTATCATGTCTTCACTGCTTTTATCTATAAGTGTTACCTCTTTTGTACTTAAATTCAAAAGGTAAAGTTCGAATTTATCGTTTGAAATAGCAGCAAAACTTCCATCCTGAGATATTTTTATATTGAAAATGTTTCCAAAATTTGATTCTATTGTAGTGGTACTGTCGTCCTTGAAGTTATAAATTTTGATTTCGTCCTTTTCCGATGTTCCTAAAACGTATAGGATCCTGTCTTCATCAATAAAATAGGCATTCCTGATCCTAAGCCCATCAGGTATTCGTATATTGAAACTGTTCTTTTCATTCGTTATGAAACCTCTTCCCCTTGCAACCAGGCTTATCGCACCGCTGTTCTGAATGTTGAAATCCTCTATATATTTTGAAATGCTTTTCTGCTTCTCATCAAGAGCTTCATAAAATTCCCCTAAGTCTATGTATTCTGTATGATTATCATCCGGATAAAATATATAGATGTCACCGCCCATTGAAAATACTATTTTATTTCCATCTGTATTGAGGTGCCTAGGATGATAATCCTTGAAGTCAGTATGAACTCTAAAATCTTTACCCTCAAGGTCTACAGAACATATTTGACCATTATTTTTCACATAATAAATAAAATAAATTCTATCATTAAATATCACTGGAGATGATACGTGATATTCTAAATCAACAATTTTTTTGAAACCATTAACATTGTCCCCTGCCCATATTTTACCCCTTGTTCCTCCCTTGTATGCTTTCCAGTGGGGCAGCTCTCCCGTATTCCTGCCCAGGTATATTTTATCTTTATGAAATATTATGTGTATTGCGGGACCCAAATTTAAGGGGACCAGATCCTTTCCTCCTTCCTTCAGTTCATACAGGAATGTTAAAGATCCAAATGGTTGCATCGAAGGTGTTGATATTATGATATTGCCATCTTTGCTAAAGCCAGCAATATCTGTAAACATTCTCCTTGCTACGCTAAAGCCAGATAAGTATGTAAGTCTTTCAATTTTACCGGTATTTCTATCGTATGAAAAAATATCTGATGCACTAATGGTTTCTCCATACATTGCTCTGAAGGCAATTTTATTCCCACCATCATAATATCTGCAATTATTTATGACTCCTACTTCTGAAACTAATCTCTTTACTTTTCTATCTTTGATATTGTATTCCCATAGTGAGTCACCAGAAATAAATGCAATATTATCTCCAAAAACATCAGGATTCATAGCTATATTATGCATGCTCTTTCATTTCTGTATTATTTAAATAGTTTTCTTAAAAAAATTTTATTACAAAAATCTAACTCTCATTTCTGGAATTTATTAATGAATATT
>JAVRLO010000035.1:0-8903 GCA_031961395.1 Thermoplasmatales archaeon I-plasma
CGACCACAGCATCCAGGGGGGTAGGATAATTAATTGCCATACTTGCATATTTATTGAGTAATTCATCAAAAACATGACTGCTTCCTACACCGCCATGTAATATTATATTTCTCATATTACCGTAATAACACAAGGATAAATATTTATTATGCGCATTGTTCAATAACTGATGTGGTTAAATAGAGATATCGTCTCAATTGGAGACCTCAATAAGGACGAAATTTTACAGGTGCTAGAAAGAGCTGATTCCTTTATCCCCTATGCTAGATCTGGACATCCGAATTTTCCACTCAAGGGGAAAATAGTTGCAACGCTATTCTACGAGCCAAGTACTCGAACAAGACTAAGTTTCGAGGCAGCCGCAAAGAGGATGGGTGCCGAAGTTTTAGGATTTGGTTCGATAGAGAGCACCTCCGTTGCCAAGGGAGAGACACTGATGGATACAATTAGGATCATTGATGGCTATTCAGACTTGATAGTATTGAGACACCCTTCGGAGGGTGCAGCGAGGCTTGCTGCTGAGTATTCAGATGTGCCCATAATAAACGCTGGTGATGGAGCCGGTCAGCATCCAACTCAAACGCTTCTTGATATATTCACAATATGGAAAGAATTAGGTAGGATAGACGATATAACAATTGGATTCGTCGGAGACCTGAAATATGGAAGGACTGTGCATTCACTATCAAAGGCACTGTCAAATTTTAATGTAAATCTACACTTTATTTCCCCTGAAACTCTGAAGATACCGAAACATATCAAGAAGGATATTGAAAAAAAGGTTCCTGTAAAGGAACACCTTGACCTTGAGAACATTATAGAAAAACTGGATGTGCTATACGTTACTAGAATCCAAAAGGAGAGATTCCCTGATCCAGAAGAGTATAAGAAAGTTGCAGGCACTTATGTGCTCAAGCCTTCCACAGTTACAAAAGGGAAGAAAAATATGATAATAATGCATCCTCTTCCACGTGTGGACGAGATACCTGTTGAGATTGATAACTTGCCACAGGCCAAATATTTCAAGCAGGCATCATATGGCGTTCCAGTTCGAATGGCACTTCTGGATTTGATTTTAAGGGGTGAATAAGGTTGGTTGAAGACAAACTGCTGAAAATTGAAAAAATAGAGAAGGGTACTGTGATTGATCATATCCCAGTTGGAAGGGCTCTAAAGGTGCTTAAGATACTGAATATAAATGATGACATTGGTCTTACGGTAAGCATCGCTATTCATGTGAAAAGTAAAAAACTTGGACTTAAAGATGTTATAAAAATAGAGGAAAGGATACTTGATTCCTCAGAGCTGAATAAAATAGCATTAGTTGCAGAAGGAGCAACAATCTCAATAGTTGAGGATTATAAAGTAATCAAGAAATTCACTGTAAAGACTCCAGATGTAATTGCTGGAATTCTGAGATGCAGTAATCCAAAATGCATTACTAACTCAGGTGAACACGTTAAAAGCTCCTTTATTCTTGTTTCAAAACAACCTCTTACTTTAAAATGCCATTATTGCGAACGTGAGATGGAAACTGAAGACATAATAAACAATATTCTTTGATTAATCTCTTATAATTTTTATTTTTATTTTGTCATCATCCTTGATTCCGAACTGATCTCTCAATTTCATGTATGATATAATTTCGAGTACTCCATTGTAATGTGTTCTGTCAGGTATAACTATTCCGCATTTGAAATTCTCAATTTCAGCCTTGAATAATTTTATTCCACCAAATTTTCTTCCCTCCTCTTCAAAGGGGTCAACATAAAATCCCTTGATTGTTGGCAATATCTCTGAGAGGTTGGAAAACCTGTCATCTATCTTTACATTGAGTGTCCCCGGGTAAGGTTCAAATCCAAGATATTTCATTGTACCTTCTTTGTATTTTTTTCTTGACATGTAATAAGATCCTTCGCCCATACCAGAGAACACAGTTCCAGTTACTTCTACCTGATTACCTTTGTTCAGTATCATTGTCAATTCGTTTCTTTCCCTTTCTATTTCTGCAAATGATTTTTCTGTTAGTATTATCTCTTCGCCTTTCCTTGTTCTTTTTCTTATTATGTATCCCTGTTCTTCAAGCATTATCAGGTATCTAGATACTGACTGCTGAGAAACATCTATTCTCTCTGCTAGTTCCTTCGTATTTATTTCTATCATTCCAAAATTGCTTATGAAAGCCAATTTTTTTAAAAAGTCGAACATTATAGAATCGATCATTCTCTTACTCCTTGAACACCAATTGAAAAATTTTTGATACCATCTTTGCTCAACCTCTTTCTAAGTGCTTGGTCAGATGTTATAACACCACCACCTGAAATCCGTGCAGCTTCTATGATGCCTTCATCACCCCTGGAAACAACTTCTATTATTTTGTAATTTTTTGTCATTTCTAGAGCAATTTTCGCATTTCTGTTCTTGAAAGATAATCCATTTAGTTCTATTATTACAGAAGAAGGGATAGCAATTTCTTCTGCGCAATAATCCTCTATCCTGATCTTGTTTTGAATTGCATATAACAGAGCATTGGTATCCAGTACGATCAAGCTTTCTTCACCGGGATGCCGAGGGCATAATTTTTTCTTACCCTATCAATTTTAACCTTAACTCGTTCGCCCTTTTTTGCACCTGGGATCATTATTGTTATATCTCCCTTTATAGCTATTCCATCTCCATCCCTGTTAATATCAGTTACTAGAATTTCATAAATTTTGCCTTCCTCAATCTTTTCGTCTGAAAATTTAATTTCCTTATGTGCATAGAGAGGTCTTTCAGCACCACAGGCCTTGCATTTTACAATTTCATTTCTATTTTGTCTAATCAGTTCTGTATCATAATTCCCGCATTCATAACACTGAACATATATCCTAAGGTATTCCTGGATCGCCTTATCTATTGCTTCTTCTGGAGGCTTTCCTTTGAGAATGAGTCTCCCATCTGCAACTTCCCCCGATAATCCAAATTGTTTGAGAAGATACTTATAAACATGCTCCTGATCCCTGTTAATTGTATCCACAATTTCTTTAAAATTCTTTATTATGGTTAGTTTTCCTTCGTAAATAATATCTGGATTTGGAACCTGAAATCTCTTTTTCTCTTCCCTATTTTTTATCGAAGATTTAGCCTTCCTAAGTAAACTTGAATAGTCGAAGTTTTCCATATATATATATTAAAAAGTACTTTAAAAACATTGAGTGAATGGATTGTCATACAAAGAGTAACATCTTGCTCATATAATTTGACAGTTGACACCGATTGACAAACAGATAACACACAATTGCATGACATAAGGCACAAAAGCGTCAAACAAATGAATAATTAAGATATTGAAGTGTATACGAAATTAATATTGAATTATCAAAGAAAAAAATTTTTAATTTAATTTTTTTATTTATGGTAACTAAAAAATTAATCTTTTTATTGAATAAAAATCTATAAATACCTGTAACTTCATATGTATTTCCAGAGGAAGGATAGTACATGGATAAAAGTGGTACTAGGAGAATTGCACTTCGTCTGACGCCCCAGGAGGATGATGAAATTAATGACTTCCTAAGTACCACGCTAAAGTACAAAACTAAATCAGAGTTTATAAGGGCTGCCATATATGAGTTCCTTAAGAAACCCGAACCAAAGCAAGAAATACGGAAGGCAGAACCACAGTACAACCTGTCAAGAGCGAGCTTAAAATTGCTTGACCAATTAGTTCTTAAGGGGATTGCCATAGACAGGGATGATGCAATCGAAAAAATAATACAGGCTGCAAACTATGAAAAGGTATTGACACAATGGATAGTACGGCAAGAGCGGGGCTATTTTGATTCCTTTAACACTATGGGAATGAATAACCTTTTCGATCCTCAGGAAGAAAAGAAGAAACACGAAGGTGAGGATGATGAATGAATCAAATGAGGAAATTTTTGATGAAATGGCAAAATGTACCCCCTTTAAGGACTATCTACCAACACCCGTAATTGCCTGCGTTGGAATAGGTGGAGGGGGATGTAATATAACAGCCAAGCTTGATAGAAAATTATCGGGAGTAAAAATGTTCTGTTTAAATACAGATGCTATTTCTAACGCTAAAAGAGATGGAGTCTATTCTTATACTTTCGGTAAAAATATTGTATTAGGCAACAGGGATTCAGGAGGCTTCACGAAAGTAGGAAAAAAAGCAATGAAAGAGGACTTTGCAAAAATATATGAAGACATAGCAGAACAAGCAGATTTACTGATAATCATTACCACTCTGGGTGGAGGAACCGGCTCTGGTGCTACTATAGAAATTATTAGAAAATGTAATGAACTTTCAAAACCATATCGCCTCTACGCGATAAAACCATTTGAATTTGAGGATAACAGGAAGGAAGTAGCTGATGAAGCATTGGAGGAGATTAGAAAAGATGCTAGGAACCTCGTCATATATGATAACAACGAGTTCAATGGCATCAGCGACGCTAACAATTATATCTCCAATGAGATTGATGAATTTGTAAAAGATGCGCACAAAAAGCTAACAAAGATATACTTTGATGGTTTCATAAAAATTCTACAGATGGCTGCTAAAAAAGAATTCCCTGATAAGATATATGAAACAATCCCTTTAGGACAGGCTTATAAAACAAACAATATGGATGATATTTCAATAGAATTATCCATAAGCACAGATAATCCCGCTGGAACAGGAAGCTTTTCAGTTTAATTATTTTAGTCCTTGATTTTGATAATGACCTGACCTATTTTCATAATTTTTTAGAGCAGCTTTGTCTAGGTTAATAAATATCATCTGGAATACACCTTTTTCCTTAGATAAAATTATTTCTTCCTGACTGCTGTTATAAGCAAAGAACCTTATTTTACCTTTGAAACCAGCATCAACAAAACCAAAACTGGCTATGAGCCCTCTTCTAGAATAGGATGACCTAAGAAGCATCATTGCTCCTACGAAATCTGGTAAAAAAACAGCCTCTAGAGTCTCTATCTGCCTTCCATTTCCAGCGGGAATTATAATATCTTCGCCAATGCCAAAATCGTATCCGTTTGGAGTCAATCTTTCTATATTGAATGGTTTTATGTCCAGCGCTCCACTATCTATAAGCTCTAGAATTGTACCGTCTGAGAGTATCATCAATCAAGAAAACTTTTATGTTAAAAATCTTTGTTGATTTGTGTTTGATCAGGAAATTGTTAATTCATTCGCAGGTGGTTATAAGATAGAGATTCCCGCAGTTGTTACTTTAATCGGTTCGCCTATTATATCAACTGAAGGTTCATCTATCTCATTTCCCATCAGCATTAAGAGAAATATTCTAACAGGAAAGAATGAAACAATTGACTGGCGAGATAGAGAAGAATTTTTCAGTCAATATGTTCCTCAATCAACTGATGGAACGTGGTCCGATCCAATCAAAATAATGGCAAGCATATCAAAACAGAGAGGATGGCCATATGGCATCAGAACAATAGTAAATGATGAAATTAATTTTAACTCTGGAACCGGATACCTAAATTCGCTGATAAATTCGGTAATTCTTTCATTCGCCCTGGCCAACGATATCAGGTTGCCAAATTCTGAAATCCTTGAATTAAATATGGAGATACAGGAAAGAATTAAAGGGGAAAGAAATTTTGCAGAACCCCTTGCTCAGCTGGAAGGTAAAAGTAACAGCTTATTATTTTCAGATGGAAATGAAAAGAAGTTCAGGAATGAGACCATAAACTTTGAGCCTTATTCAATATATCTCATAGAAGAGAATTCACTTGATAGTAATACCAATATAGAGAAATTTAAGAAAAATAAGAGAAAATTTTTTTCAGAAAGAATGCATAAAAAAAATAGTAATCTTCTAAACTATCCATTTAACGCTTATTTCGCTCATTACGAAAAAGAGTTGTATTATTATAATGAAATGTTAAAGGCTGCTGAAAAAAATGATGTTACAACTTTCTTAACTGCAATGTCGCAGTATTCACAATCAGTTAGATTCAATTTAGATGTAGTGTCAAACTTTCAAAAAATCATAAGCGATCTTGTTTTAAAGAATGGAGCGGAATATTTTTCATATAACATATCAGAATATTCTGGATCCTTGATTCTTTTTTCTGATAGTCCTCAAGTAACGAAGATAAGGGATAATATTATCAGAGAATATTACTCCATTACAAACAAGACTATTACTATCAGAGAAGTCACTATAAACGGACCAATTTCTTATAGCAGGGTTATTGTGTGACATGTTAATCCTCTTCAGGTTCAGGGAAGAATATCACAATTACGAGAGACACCAGACCTATCAGCATAACTACGAGACCAATTATGGTTATAATTCCTCCAGAATTAACGGAAGTACTCTGATTTAAATTTGAATAGAAAACATTGGGCTTATAATTTGAGAAAACTATAGCTCTGTAAGTGCCATTCAAATTATAATAATAATTTTCACCTTCGCTCGCCTGGTTTGGCTTTACACTGATGTTTTTGAGATAACTCTGGTTACCAACATATTTCTGTGACGAATTTACAAGGTAAAAATTTGATGAATTATAATAAGCTACTATGGAAGTGTTTGAAACGAAAGTAATGTTTGCGCTTGCATATTCTGAACCTGTGATATGATTCATCGTAATATGAATATCATGTACGGCAGGACTGCTTTCAGTGCTAGAAACTTTTGCGCCCAATTCAACTATGGCAGCGCCTACAACTATTATTGATATAACGATTATGACTACCTTCCATTTCACCTTCTATCATCTATTTCAAATATTTAGAAATATTCGCCTTGGATAAAATATTTCTATTATCATTTCAATAACGAGATATGTCATTATTTGGAACAAATGGAATAAGAGGTATATTAAATGAAACTTTAGACCCTGAACTTGGATTCAAATTGGGAATGGCAGTTGCCACTTATTATGATTGTGAATCCGTTGCTATTGGTTATGATAGTAGAACAAGCTATGATTTGCTTTCGAGCATGGTTTCTGCTGGAATCATGAATTCTGGAAAAAATGTGATCAAACTAGGACTAATCCCCACGCCTGGTATACAGGTTTATTGCAAGATAAATTCATTACCGGGAATAATGATCACTGCTTCACATAACCCACCGGAATTCAATGGTTTAAAGGTTATAGGGCCAACTGGAGCACATCCGTCAAAAGATGAAGAAGAAAAGATCGAGAGCATAATCTCAAATGAGCATTTTTTCAAGACCACCTGGGATTTTGTAGGGAGATCGAGAACGGATGACGCTGTCACACCTTATATAAAAGCAGTCCTTTCTAACATTTCTATTAACGCAATAAGAAACAGACGATTTTCTGTGGCGGCTGATTGTGCAAATTCGACAACTCTGGCAACTACACCTGTACTTCTGGAATCTCTAAAGACACACTACTTAACTTTAAATTCAAATCCAGATGGTTTTTTTCCAGGAAGAAATCCTGAACCTACCGAAGACAACTTGAGCGATCTCATAACAGTTGCTAAAACCGGAAGATTTGATTTATCTGTAGCACATGACGGAGACGGAGATAGAGCCGTATTCCTTGATGAAAAGGGTAATTTTATAGACGGAGACAAGGTGGTTGCCCTAATTGCAGATCATATTTTGGAGCATGAAAAAGGGGATCTGGTTGTTCCTATTTCCTCAAGTTTCTTGATAGATAGAATTGCTGAGAAATACGGTGTGAATGTAATAAGGACAAGAGTTGGAGCACCAGTTGTTGCTGAAACGCTCACTGAAAGAAATGCTTTGTTTGGTGGAGAGGAGAATGGGGGAATTATATACCCTAAGCATCTAAATGCAAGAGATGGTGCATTTGCACTTGCTATGATGCTTGACATAATGGCATCAACGAACGAACCCATATCTTCTTTGATTTCAAGGCTACCGAATTACAAGATTAGAAGGATAAAACTTCCGTTAAAAGGCAATTTTGATCTCCTTCTGGAAAAGGCAAAGCAAATTTACTCAAATTATTCCATTGACAACATTGACGGATTAAGGGCGGTCGATAGGGATAATTTCATTTTAATAAGGAAATCAGGAACTGAACCTATAATGAGAATCTATATTAGCAGCAAAAATGATGAATGGC
Source organism: Thermoplasmatales archaeon I-plasma (assembly GCA_031961395.1). GTDB lineage: Archaea > Thermoplasmatota > Thermoplasmata > Thermoplasmatales > JAGDXO01. The sequence continues at coordinate 8,110 of JAVRLO010000035.1, forward strand.
TCGATGCACGTGAAAGGGAAGTAAAAGCATTGTTAGCAGAAAATTAAGACAAAAAGATTAAATTATAATTTTTTATCATATCTTATGGAAATTCCTATAGAGAATGTTATAAAAAAGGCCGGAGAAAAGATGAAAGATATAAGAGAGATATTCTATCCAGCAATGGACATAGTTGAGGATGGAGAACTCCTTCATATTTATCTCGATCTTCCAGGGTTTGATAAAAATGATATAAAGATACTGACAACCAAGAATGGACTGAAGGTATCAGGAAGCAGAAAGAAAAACTATCAAGGAAGATTGATCTACGAAGAGAGAGTTACAGATTTCTCAAAATTCATAAAAATAACGAGCGAATTCGATGCAGATTCTGTTACGGCAAAAATGGACAATGGAGTGCTAACAGTAACAGTCAAAAGGAAAGAAATTAAAAATGTAACTATTTCGTGAAGGATAAAATTATAAAGATAAATCCTATTACAAACATTACACCGGCAAATACTGGTTTATTTATGAGGATAGCACCAGCAATGAGAAAACCGGAAGCTATAATTGGTTTACTAATGTTACTGTTTTCTTTCTGAACATTTTTTCTGTTTAGATTCCTCAACAGTTCCGGTACGTCCAGAAAATCTCTTATTGTTTTACTTATTTTTGCAGGTATTTTGGTTATTCTTTTCTTTAACACTTCCAATGAACTGTGCTCCTCTTCCATAATTTCCATGACTACAGATACAAAATTGAAATCTCTGTCAAGCGTTTTACAAAGACCTTCAAGTATTACAGACATCCTT
>JAVRLO010000036.1:0-8449 GCA_031961395.1 Thermoplasmatales archaeon I-plasma
TATCCATAATTCAATAGAGCATTTACTTCGTCGGACGCATCTACAGAAAATCAAAAATAAGTATTATGTCTGAACCATGAAATAAAAATACCTAATCCAGAATATCAAATAGGATCATGTTACCCCTAGATAACTAATATTGATATACTTTGATCTATTTCCTATCGATAAAATATATAGATCTGGTTTACTATGGTAGCTCTGGCTGACATCATATAATATGCCACCGTAGCTCAGTCGGTAGAGCGGCTGACTTGTAATCAGCAGGTCGGGAGTTCAATTCTCCCCGGTGGCTTATTTCAATAGTTGTCTCATTTATACCATTACCATAAATGTTTACATGTTTTTAAATTGGAAACTGTTAATAAGAATAAATATGTATCAGATTTTTGAAAAATTCTGCATCCTTTTCAGCCTGACAGACTTAAGGAAAATTTAATGAATAGATAATGAATACTAAAAAATGTGTCGCTTTTTTGCGATAAAAGGGGATTTCCAGGATGATTTAGACTCAATTTTTAAAGCTATTCAATCTGTAGCTTTTCACGATGAATTATTTGAGAAGGCTTATAGTAAAAAAATTACGCCAAATCACCCAGACGGCTGGGGATTAGTCAATTACAATGGAGATCAGATTAATTTGCAAAAATTCAAAGAGCCCATTTTCAATTCAAAATTGCCAAATGTGATGAACGGTGATTTAATAGTCCACGCAAGAAAGGCTTCAAAGAATCAGCCTTTAGGTGCACTTAATGCGCATCCTTTTCACAGGTCATTAAAAAATTCGGAGATATTTATGGTGCATAATGGCGGTGTAAAAAAGGAACTTTTAAAAGTAAGGAATTTCGAACCGGAGACCCATACTGATACTGAAACATTCTTATTCTCAATAAGGGATAAAGGGGATATAATAAAATCATTATCGGATGCAGTCAGTAATGTAGATAAAAATAAACTAATGTCCGGTGCTTTAAATCTTGCGATCCTTAACATAGATAGGTACGGAAAATCAACTATGTTCGCATATTCTGATTACAGTCGGGAGAGCGATTTCATTAAACTTCATTTTGTGACATCAGATAAATGGTCTGGAGTTTTTTCGTCTTCTATTGTTTATTCACCATATTTTCCTGATTATGAATCGGATGGGATATTGAATAAAAAGCAACTTTACATCATAGAAAATAATGGGATTTTGAAAGTCTAATCATGCCTTATTTATAAAATATGATATTATAATATTCTTTCGGTCATCTATAAATTCGACCATTTTATGAGTATTCGATTACAATGAAATAGAATAATACTAAAAAAGAGTTATCACAGGGCTAAAAATATTTTTTTATCATTCGTAATAAAACTCAAAGAATTATCATTTTTTAATTATGGGTCGAAGTTGTCAGTGCAGTATTATTATTAAAAAATACTCCCATATTAATTTCAGTGGCTTCAGATTTAATGCTGGAGTAATTTCTTGCCATCATAACATCTCAGCTCCTTTCGACAGGATTCGTGAGTCACTAGTTAAGGAATATTCCTAAAGCATAATTTAATTATTTTCCTAGTCCAGTACGCCGGGGGGGAGATTTGAACTCCCGAGCTCTCATGAGCAATAGATCTCGAATCTATCGCCTTGGCCGGACTAGGCTACCCCGGCTCAAATTAAAGAGCTATCAATTAGTATAATATGAAATTTTGCAATTCCTTAAGATTATTAATTAAAAAGCAATATTGAAAATATAGATAGTTTACAAAACCTGTGCAGAACCATATATTTTTATAATGCTTTTGAAATAAATGTTGAAAATAACAAGCCTAAGATATATCATCCATAGTCTTAAAATGTTCCAACCTTTTTTGAGGTTTGTCTGGTAATCTTTAAAAGATGGTTAAAATTTTTAGTTTATGGATTAGGAAATCTTCATTTTCAGTCAATAAATAAAAATTGTAAAAGTTCCTATTTCTTAATAGATGGTAAAAATGGACTGGCGGGGATTCGAACCCCGGGCCTCCTGCTTGCAAAGCAGGCGATCTTCCGCTGATCTACCAGCCCTTTTCAAGGATGGAAGCCTTTCTTTCTCTTGAAATTTTTATTTCATCAAGAGTTTCTTTATCAAGGTCAGGCTTAAACTCCTCAGGACTACCTATGCTTTCAGGAGGAACAAATTTGCATATATAAACTCCTTGCCCTGCACGATAAATCTTTTCCCCTTTTTCTTTCAATTTAATAGTATCTATGGGTAATATCAGTGGAGAATCATAGTGGTGGAGACCGGCAATATATGCTTTTTCCTTTGCACTCGACAAATGAATCCACCTTCTATCGGATGGAAGAATACCATTTTCTTTGAATATCTCAAGTTCCTCATTGTTTGTTGGATAGTATAATGTATCTGGTATATCATCAGAAGGGAGGTCAGATAAGTCAACTTCTATTGTGTGACCATATGTGGCCCTAAGATACCTTTTATTATCAGACAGTTGGTATCTCCCTTTTGAATCTGTTAGCACAATGGCATAAATATGTGAAGGTCCAACAAAGTGAAATCTTCTAAAATTGTATCTTATTTCCTGTACTAACTCATCGATGTTAACATAACCCTTTTCATCTACTTCAATATGATACCTTTCCTGTTTATGCCTTAGTATTCCTGTTATTATTCTACCTAAAATATCAACCTCTTCTTCTGAAAGTACAAATTTGCCTGGATCTTTACATACTGGGCAAGTCTCTCCTCTAAAATATCCATGTGTATAACATTTTCTTATTTCTTCACCAGGCATGATAGCTGATTAAAAAATCAATAATAATTTTTTGCATAACAAGTTTAGAAATTTTATATAATAAAAAAGTGCTTTGCCTTATAAAATATCCATTTTATTCATAAGAAACTTTTTGTAACATGAGTTTGTTTAGATTAAGATGCATAATTTAAATGTTCATATAAAATTCTTCTAGAATTTAATAAATCTTTAAATCAAGTCAGACGTGAATAAGGGTTAGTGTTTATCTCAAAAATCTTAAAATTAACTATAGAAGGATCATTTTGGTGATTAACACCAAAATAGATTTTTGGCAGTATTGGTAGCAGCTCTGGACAATAAAAGCTAAGATTAAATAGAAGCTCAATTGTAAAGAATCGGGAAATTATATATAAAAAAGCCATATATCAGTTAAAGATGGACCTATATAATCTACCGCTACTGTTAATCCTTCCAGTTCTTTACATACTCGGAATAAGGATAAGAGCTTTTAGCAAGGATGGAGGAATAGCGGCGGTAGCAATAGGTACCATAATAATAATTTTTGGAGGCGTTATTTATTTTGTAGTCTTATTCCTGTTCCTGGGTTTTTCTTATATTTCGACACTTGCAGGATTTGAAAAAAAGAGAAAGAAAAGACTTCAAGAGGGTATGAGAGGGGAAAGGAAGGCTAAAAATGTTCTGGCCGCAGGAATGGTTGCCAGTGCTGTATCGATACTGAACATTACAAGCTTAAGCCAGGTGCACATTTTTGCAATATATGTAATTTCCTTATCAACGATTCTAGCAGATACAGCTGCTTCAGAGATTGGGTCACTGGATGAGAATACATATATGATTTTAACGCTCAAACCTGCAGAAACTGGTATAAATGGAGGTATTTCTATACTTGGAACTTTCACATCTCTTCTTTTTTCTATGATCTTTTCGCTGATCTCATTCCTATTGCTTGGAATTACTTTATCATTAGAGATGGGGCAATTAATTTATTATATTATAATAGCTGGTGTTTTGGGATTTATTGGGTGTCTTTTTGACTCAATTTTAGGAGAAACTCTTGAGAATAGAAATATTTTGGATAAGTATTCCGTTAATTTCTATGCGTCTCTATTTTCATCAGTGATTGGAATTCTGATATTCCTATAACAATATATACATCGTATTCAATATCAGAAATGATGAAAATACTTTTGATAATTGCAGATGGATTGGGTGATAGACCTGCAGAAGAATTGGGAGGTAAAACACCACTTGAGGCCGCCATTAAACCAAATATAAATTTTCTTTCGAAAAATGGTATTACTGGACTTATAGACCCTATTAGACCCGGGATAATACCCGGTTCAGATACTTCACATCTCTCTTATCTAGGATATGATCCTTATAAATATTACACAGGAAGAGGACCTTTTGAAGCTTTAGGAACTGGTTTGAATCTAAAACCTGGGGATATAGCATTCCGTGCTAACTTTGCAACTATAGATAAAAATGGTATTGTGAAAGATAGAAGGGCTGGAAGGATAAGAACAGGTACAGACTTACTTGCAAAGTCTTTGAATATGAAGATAGAGGATATTGAAATATTATTCAAGGAAGGTACAGAGCACAGGGGTGCACTAGTTCTTAGAGGTCCCGGGCTTTCAACAAACGTTACTGATAACGATCCCCACGAAGAAGGTGTACCTGTACCTCCAGTAATCCCATTATCGTCAGATGGTGAAAAGACTGCTAGGATTTTAAATAAGTTCTTTGAAAAATCAAAGGAAACATTGAATATACATGATGTAAACATTGAACGCAGGCAGAAATCACTCAATGAAGCAAATGCAATACTCTTCAGAGGTGGTGGTCTGGTCCCTGATCTACCTAGCTTTGAAGTTAAAAATGGAATAAGTGGAGGTTATGTTGCTGCAGTGTCTCTTGTATCAGGGATATGCAGGCTTGCAGGAATGAAAAATTTCACTCCTCCTGGGGTTACCGGATCGACTGATACCAACGTAGCATTAAAATTGAAAGCAGCAATAAAGGGACTAGAGGAAGTAGATTTTGTATTGGTTAATATTAAAGGAACAGACATAGCCGGACACGATGGGGATGCGGTAAAGAAAAAAGAATTTATAGAGAAAATAGACAGAGCAATCGGAGAAGAGCTCATGACACACAGAGAAAACATATTGATAGCATTTACTGGAGATCATTCTACGCCAGCTAGCCTCAAAGAGCATTCCTCAGACCCTGTACCAATTCTTATAAATTATAAAGGGTCTCGAAAGGATGAAATAGAAAACTTCAACGAAAATAGCGTGAGAAATGGAACATTAAGGATAAAGGGAAATGAACTCATGGACGTTTTAAAAAGTTCAGCAAATCTTGCTGAAAAATTTGGAGCTTAGGACATTGTCTTATTGATAAGATCATTCACTAACCCATCTTTATCCTCTATTTTTAGTAATGAATCTCTTGCTTTATCTTTCTCACCTATTTCAAGATATATTTTTGCTAGGTTAATCAGAGCATCTCTGTTTCTTGGATCCAATTTCAATGCAACTTCCTCTGCCTCTTTTGCATCTCCATATTTCTTCATTTTTAGTAAAATTTCACCTCTCATATTCCAGAAAAGTGGATTTTTATGTTCTAACTTTATAGCCTGATCAATGGATGCAAGAGCTTCCAGGTCTCTATTCATTGAAAAAAGGAGTCTGCTTTTATCAAAATAATAAACTCCCTTTTTTACAATTGTTAAGGCCTTATTTATATAAGACAGTGCATCGTCCTTGTTCTTGCTGAAGTTAGACAGAAATAATCTTCTATAGGTCTCCGGGTTGGACGGATAAGTTTCTGCAAGCTTCTTAAGAAGTGCATCAGTTTCCTTTCCTTCCCTCTCCAATATTTCAATAAGAAGAATAAGAGCATCTATATTTTCTTTAATCTCCAATGATTTTCTTGCATGCTTTTCTGCTTCTTCAAGCATTCCATCTTCTAGCAGCTCGTATGCTGCCATATACTCGTCATTGCTTTTGGCTAACGAAGGTAAAACTCTGTCTTCGCTCACAATATTCAAATTAATAATCTAGAATTTAAATATTTTCATAGTTTATTTAAAATTGTTAAAAATGAAAGAGTGAATCTATCTTTTATGAAAAGATAATTTACTACTATCAAATACAGCAAAGATGAAAATTCAGGTCATAGGTCTAGGTGGCATAGGCAAGAATCTCCTCAGACTGATCCATCAGAAAAATGGTACGATTAAGTCCAAGATAGGCGAAAAAATAGAAGTAGTATCAGTCAGCGATTCAAGCGGAACCGTAATTACGGAGGACTTATCTCTACTGAGAATCATAGAAGCAAAGGAATCTGGAGGACTCAGAGAGATTGATTCATTCGAAAAAATAAGTGCGCTTAAAGCTATAGAAGACATTGACGCTGATCTGGTGGTCGAAGTAACGCAAAGTACTCCTGACGGTTATCCAGGAATAACTCACGTTTTAAAAGCGATGGAAAATGAAAAGGATGTTGTTACTGCGAACAAAAGTATACTTGTATCAGAAATGAATATGTTCGAAAAAGCAGCAGAATTTAAAAGACTGCTAAGGTACGAAGCAACGGTATGCGGGTCAATTCCAGTTTTCAATCTTATTGATTATTCTATAATACCTGCTAATATAATATCTGTCCAGGGTTATTTTAATGCCACAAGTTCCTTTATAATTTCCAGGATGGAAAATGGAATGAGTAAGGAAGCGGCAATATCTGAAGCAGTGAAAATTGGCCTTGCAGAAAAAAATTATAGCGATGATTTAGAAGGGATAGATTCAGCTAGAAAGGGGATAATTCTTCACAGACGTATCTTTAATTCAAATATTTCCCTCAAGGACGTGAAATTTAAAAATATAAAGGATGGTCTGGTTCCTGGAAATAGACTTTTTACTGAAGTAAACAGGAATGGAGTAGAAGTAAGCTATAAATCAGTTGGAAATAATAGGCCAGAAATTCAAAGTACGAAAGCTCCAATGTCAATAACATTCATTACTGACTTATATGACACTCTTACTTTATCTATAGAGAATGATGGTCCTCTGGAATCAGCAGCTGCTACCCTCAATGATATTATCCTGATTGGTAAAGAAAAGAAGTTGAAATGATGAACAGAGGCTATAAAAATTTCATTTTAATTCTTTCATTATTGTGGTTGATAATAGTAGCACTTGACATATATTATATGATCATCCTTTATAGGCCTTTTTTCAATGATTTTTCAACTGTAAAATTTCCAGTATTCATAATTGTTCCTTTGCCTGTTTTGTTATTTTATCTACCAGGATACTTCACTGCCCTGTGGTTTGGATTTCTAATAATTGTATTCTCCATATTCCTCATTATTGCTACAGTAACCGGAATAATAAAGTTTGAAAATTCTGGTTTATTTAAAATAACAGAATTCTACGCACTGAATTTTTTCCTTTCAACAGTTTATATAATAGCAGTTAGTTTTATTGGAAAACCTGTTATTCTCTCGAGCTCAGGGAATGTACCATTTTATTTAAATATGCTAAGCTTAGTGAATGCTGGTCTCTATGAAGAATTGATTACAAGGGTACTATACATTGGGATACCACTGTATATTTATTATAAAATGAAAGATTCAGAATGGAAACAGAATGGCAAAACAGTAAGATGGTATAAGATGATATGGGGCGGAGGTTATAAATTTGGCAAACCTGAAATTACTTTGCTGATTATTTCCTCACTTATTTTTGGAATAGCTCACAGTGATTCCTGGACTCTATCGAAAATACCGCAGGCTTTTATGGGCGGTTTATTTTTAGGTTTTCTATACATTAGGTATGGACTGTACGCAGATGTATTATGGCATTTTTCCATTGACTCAACATCAGCTCTTTTACCAGAATATGTCGGTAATCCGTATGCTACCCCTCTTTCAAATGGATTAGTCAACTTCGCGGAGTATGCATTCATTTTAGCGGGTATTGTAGTTGCTATATATTATGTAATGTTAGCTATTAATTTTAGAAAAAAGGATAGGACTATGTATCAAACGGATAAAATTACAATATCTTGTCCAAAATGTAACTCCAATGATATATCATTAATATATGATGACATATTTCGTTGCAACAAATGCGGAAACATATTCAAGAAAAGCAAATAGCATATCAATAATCACTCATTTCATCTGATCTGATTATCTCACGAAGTAATGAAGTTCCATATGCACCAGGTTTTAAAATAAATTCAAGAGTACTATCACCGCATTTCATATTAGAAGGGAAGCCAAATATGGGTCTTCTTTCACCTTTAGATTTCAAAGAAAATGGCAGCTTAAACTCAAACTCGTGAATTTCTTCTTCCCGAATAATTTCTCTTTCTATCTCGCCCATCATACCTGAAGCAAATTCAGTATTATAACCAACAACCAAGCCTGTGGGAGATGCTTTTCGGGCCAAAAGGTTCTTTCTTAGTGTATCAATATTTATCTCAGTTGCTCTAATTAATTTGCCTTCAGAGAAAAGGATATCACCTATTTCTACATCCTTGCTTGATTCTAGTCTTTTACTCAATATTTTATTAAATATGTAACCCTGGTATGCATGAATAAACATTTCAACCAAATTTTTAGGAAGCTCTTTTATTGCCCCAGCAAAATCATTCCCATTGGAAATTA
>JAVRLO010000037.1:0-8435 GCA_031961395.1 Thermoplasmatales archaeon I-plasma
TGGCTATAAAGGCAGGGATGAACATTATCAAGGATATTAAAAATGAAGGTATCACTTATACGGAATTGCTTTCCTTCTATATAAATTAAAAGGGTCTCTGCTAATATATTTGTAGTAATTATGAATGACTGAAAGTCGATGGAAACCTCCCGACCAACTTGGATGATAATCCAGAACTTATACGGACTTATTGTTGGATATCTTATATATTATCTTATATTTAGGCACGCGGGAGTTGTTGCATTTGGTATTTTCTCTTTTGCTCTTTCATTCGGGTTGTTATTCTCTTTCATATCCGATTTAGGAATTAACACAGCACATACCAAAATGATCTCTTCTGGAAGCGATAGAAATGAGTATAATAGTGCCTTTATATTAATGAAGATATTTCTAACTCTAATATACGTGTCAGTTGTTCTCCTATCTTTAATTGTATGGAGGGTAGTTCTTCACAGGGGATTTGAATCTCACTATGAACTTCTCAGCATCATTGTCTTGATACCTTATTTTGTTTCTTTGCCTTTTGTTCAGGGAATAAGGAGCTTTCTTACCGGAACTCTTGAGGCAGTAAAAATGACGATACCCAGCATAATTGAGTCTACAGTCAGGCTAGTTTCTGTAATTGTATTTATAGATTTTAATGTTTTTGACATTAAAAATATAGATGAAATGGCTGTGATGATTGCACTTGCGTATTCTCTTTCATATGTATCCTATTTCATAGCCAATGTTTATGTGGGGAGGCCCTGGAGATTTAGATGGCCAAAGTTTGCCATTATAAGGGAATACCTGAAATATTCATATCCACTTATGGGAGCCTCCATAGTTATGGCAATATCTTCAAACATAGCCCAGATACTTATACAAACTTTCTTCCATGCCTACGAGCTTGGTGGTTATGCAGGAGATTTAAGAATTATTACAATAATAACAAGCTTTTCTGGGTCTCTAACTATACTAATTTTACCACTTTTAGCTTCTCATAAAGGGACTCAAGAGGAATATAAAGTTAGAATTACTTATATGTTGAAATATATAGCGCTATTTATATCACCCATCGTGGCGTTTGTAACTGCATTTTCTTCTCCCCTTTTGAATCTATGGTCTGAACAGCTCGTACCGTTTACATTTCCACTTCAAATACTTTCTATTTCTTCATGGTTTAGCATAATGCTTAATCCTTACCAGATGCACTTTAATGCAATTGCGCAGACGAAAATATCTGCGACCCTTTCAATAATATCTGCAATATTGATCATTACATTTGACATAATATTTATTCCATCATCATTCCTGGGTTTTAAACTTATGGACTTAGGAGTTTCTGGAGCAGCATATTCAACATTGTTGTCAAGCTTAACTACCTTTATAATTGCCGCACTCCTGGTAAAGAGAGGAATTAAAATATTCATAACAGCTGATACTATTAAGGCTGCTTTCCTGTCATTTATTCTTATATTGCCTTTCTACTACTTTTTTGAGGATAGCTCAAGACTTCCATCTTATGAATTAGTTGGGTTATTCTTGCTTTATGTTGTTTTGTACACAATCGTAACAAGATCTGTAAAATTGCTAACGAAACAGGAATTTAACGATATTTTAAACATTTTCAATATCAAGAAGCTTGTTAAGTATGCTATAGAAGAACTCAGGAAACCCTCACAATGATTTTTAATCAATAATATATATAGTGATCTGTGCCTGTAGAGATAATTGACCACACGGCTGACATTAGAGTAAGGGTTTATTCTCGTGGATTTCCTTCGACCCTTCTTGAGCTTTCTAATTATATGCTAAATTTAATATACAGTGGCCCTATAAATTGTGAAAAATCAATAAAATCAACGGTTCAATTTTCAGAAGCCGAAAGATGCGTTGTGAAATTATTATCCGATATTTTGTACTACACTGATTCCTATAATTTAGCCCTGAAGGTAAGATTTTTGAAAATTGAAAAGAATAGACTGACTTGGGAAGCTTGCGGTGAGAAATTTAATATCCTCAAGCATGAAATGGGCTATGTTATCAAAGGGGCAGCATATGATAGAATAGTTGTGAATACCAAAAATAATTTTATTGAGGTGACCTTTGATATCTAATTTCTTTTAAGTGTTAGTAAAAAAATTATTTATAATTAAAATCAAGTTAATTTGATATATATAAATTTGACTTCTTTTAACTTAATGATGATAACAATTAAAAATTGTATAACATTTAATATTTCGAATACATTTCATACGTATGGATCCTGATGAGAATTTCATATTTGATAGCTCCAAAAAACTCATGATCAATGATAACGTGATACTGGAGGCCGTTATAGATATTTACAAAGATGAGATAAAGGATACTATCAGAAAAAAATTAAATGATAATCCAAGGCTAAACAAAGAACTCAAGGATGCTATAAAGGAATACGTGCAGGGAAAGCTACTGGAAGCAGCCGCCCAGGGGAAATTACTCAAAATAGTTGCTGAACTTGGACTTGTTTCTTTGCCTGACAATATGAGAGATGAGATAGTTAAAACAATTATAAAGGCTATTGGACCCGAAATAGATACTATCCTGAAAAATACGCTATAGATAATGAAACTAACAGTTAATAGACTGCTATTGATTGTTCTTGGATCACTTTATGTTGTATTTTCAATAATAAGAAAAAATTTTTATTCTCAGGGGCTAGTTGACTGGAAAACAATAGAGATACTTGCAACGCTGATTATTATAAATACCAGTCTTATGGTTTCTGGAGGGATAGATTTTATTTCATTCAAAATTCTGAGTTTAACAAGTTCGATGAGGCAGCTTTTCTTTGTGGCAATTATGCTTACTGTATTTCTTGCGATGATCCTGACTAATGATGTGACCCTTTTAATTCTTATACCTCTCACAGTAAGCATAGGAAAATTTACTCATAAGAATGTAGAGGATATAATAATACTTCAGGCGATAGCAGCAAATGTCGGGTCAATGTTGACACCATTCGGAAATCCTCAAAACATAATTATCTTTAGAACTGAAAATCTAAATTTTTTGCAGTTCGTAACTACTATGTTCCCTCCTTTTATTTTTTCATTAGTTGTTCTCTTTTTATTTGTTTTTATTTTTAAGAATGAGCAAATTTCTAGCGAAACAAGGCCTCCAGTACCAAATAAATTTTTATTCTTGGTTAATATTTTATTGCTCATCATAACTATAATATTTATGTTGCTGAATGTCAATGGCATCTATTTCATCATCATAATAATATTATCTCTGGTCATTCTTCTATTCGCAGAACCATCTGCAATAATCAAAATTGATTACGCTCTAATAGCTGTTTTTATTTTGATATTTCTTGTTATCAATTCGGTAAGACTATTGATTACTGTTCCCACATTAAATAACCCCGTGTATCTTTATATATTCTCACTTATCCTTTCACAATTTTTAAGCAATGTGCCAACGACAGTTCTGTTTGGAAAGGTTGGAAACTGGATTCCACTTGCTTATGGTGTAGACATAGGAGGAAATGGAACTGTTATAGCTTCTCTTGCAAACTTAATTGCTCTCAGAAATATATCAGGAAAAAATTTCTTCAGGTTCAATAAGTTTTCATTCCTTTTCTTGTTGATAACAGGTGCTTTCGGCTTGTTATTAGTGTATTTTCATCATTAAATATAACAATTAACAACTATCAAATATCTCATAGTTATACGAATGTATGCAAATCCTTCTCAAGAACGGGATCTTACTCTCTGGCAATAATAGTCACAAAGTAAGAGATGTTTTTATTGATGGAAATATTATTTCACAGATCTCTGAAAATATAAATGTGGAGGCTGATTATAAAATAGACTGTAAACGAAAAATCATAACTCCAGGATTCGTAAATATGCATACCCATGTAGCGATGACAAATATGAGAACTTTATTTGACGAGCTTACTTTTGATAATTTTCTGGATAGAGGTTTCAAATTAGATTCCATCAGGACAGATGAAGAAATTTACTGGGGTTCTAAACTAGGTATACTGGAAATGCTGAGCAAGGGTGTTACATCATTTGTTGACATGTATTATTCTGAGGATGTAATTGCGAAGGCTGTTGAGGATACTGGGATAAGAGGTTACCTTGGATGGAGCATCGTTGATAAGGAAATAACAACTCAAAAGGGTGAACCTTTAAAGAATGCAGAAAATTTCATGATTAAATTTCGGGATAAAGAACTGATTACGCCTTTTCCTGCCCCACATGGTATTTACTCCTGTACCAGGGACGATCTCATAGCATCAAAAGAGCTGGCTGACAGGTATGAGGTTCCATATACAATCCATCTGAGTGAAACAAGGAAAGAAGTATATGATATAGTGAAGAAAGAAAAGAAGAGACCAGTAGAATTTCTGGACGATATAGGATTTCTTAGCAAGAGACTCATAGCAGCCCACGCTATATATTTAACACTCTCTGAGATTAAAAGATCAGGAGAAAAAGGGATAACTGTTGTAAATGATCCTATAAGTAACATGAAGCTCGGGAATGGAAATTTCTCGCCAGTGCTTGAAATGATACAGCATGGCATAAATTATACCATAGGAACGGATTCAGCAACATCTGAAAATTCACTTGATGTGCTAGAGAATTCCAAGATAGCATCTCTGCTTCAAAAAAATTATAGAGAAGAACCACTGTCAATGCCGCCATCACAAATGTTCCAGGCAATTACCTCAAATCCGTTTAATGTTCTTCCTGGCAAACTAGGGAGATTGGACGAAGGCTACATTGCGGATATCACTGTAGTTGGAGGCAGGATATCTAATATGCCTATTACTCCAGATAACGCTGAGAATATTCTTATCTATTCTGCCAATGGAAGCGATGTATCACATACCATAGTCAATGGAAAAATACTCTATTCTGATGGCAAATTTATAGACATTAACGTTGAAGAGGTAATTGAGAAGAATATGAAAATCTATGAACACTATAAATCTCTTATAAATTCATAGACTCTTTTCCCTTCATATCTGGCCATCTGTTCTATTTTATATTTGAAACCTGAAGAGTATTGCGCGCTTTTCTTGGGTTTCCATGATATTTCATTATTAAGGCCAAGATCTGCAGCAGTTTTTCTCAAAATATACTTGTGTATCCCCTCTTTCATTTTCAATTCGTCCGGGATGCTCGAGGCAATTTTTATTAGCTCTTCTTCCAGATATGGATATATTATCCTCTTTTGAAATAATGATGCTATGCTAGTTTCTCTTTTCCTGTCCTTCCCCAATACCTTTTCAAGATCCTGTTTTGACGTATTCATTTTCTCATATTTCTTATATCCTAGAAACAGTTCGTCGCTTCCCTGCCCAGAAACAAGGATATTATTTGTTGCATATTTACATACAAAATAAAAAGGAAGATCAAACAATACTGACATTGCATCCGCTTCACCGTCAATATTTTTTATTGTTACTATTGCATTTACTATTTCATCTTCCTCCGGTTGTATAAACTTAATTGGAAGACCCAGCATGACTGATGCCTTTTCGGCCCATACTCTGTCATGTGAATCCCTGGTACAGGATGTGAATAGGTGTACGTCCTTGTCATGCATATTAATTAGATAAGCTAGGAAAGAACTATCGATTCCACCTGAAAATATTACACCTACTCTTTCCGGTATATTCCAAATTATATCCTCGAACGTTTCCTTTAATTTACGTTCCCATTCCATGCATTAACACTTACGTTATAGAGTATATCGTCCCTTTTGATTCTTATCTGCTGACGTGTATCTCTGTGTCTTAGCGTAACAGTGTTCTCTTTTAAAGTTTCGTGATCCACAGTTACAGCGTACATTATTCCTACCTCGTCATATCTGGAATATCTTTTACCTATTGAACCCGAATCATCATAAATAACCCCGATACCTTTTCTTAAGAGTTCATCAGATATTTCCTTTGCAACATTTTCCATTCTTTCGTCTGAAAGAAGCGGGAGTACAACCAGATCATAAGGGCATATTTCCCTGGGAATACTTAGAACATTGTAACCGCTCTCTTCCCTGGTATGAAAATTATGATCCAGTACTGCGTATATTATTCTATCTAATCCAAACGAAGGCTCTATGACAATTGGGATAAAATTTTCTCTATCTACCACTTTTTCAATTTTTTTTGTATTGATAAATTCTTCAACATTCACTTCTTCCCCGTTCAGTATTACTCTTTCTTGATTTTGTTTAAGCTGAGAAATTATAGTAGAAGCATCTTTTCCATATTTCTTTCTTATACCTGCAAAGTCAATTTCCTTTACTTCCTCAGTAATCTTCTTCTGCGGGATTACTCTTTGTGCATAGAGATCTTTTCCGGAGAATTGTATATGTCTTGAAAGATCATAATTCCCTCTGTGAGCTATGCCTGTTATTTCGATCCATCCTATTGATGTTAAAGCCTCTGCGTCCCACGTATCACTTGAATAGTGGCTTAACTCATCTTTCTTGTGTTGCCTAAATCTTATTTTTTCAGTATTCAGGCCAATTCTTTTGAAGAATTGATATGATTTTCCTATAAAGTATGCCAGCGGATTGCTTTTAATTATACCAGATTCAAGAGCTTCCTTTGCAGTCATAAATAACTGTTTTCCTTCATTTGTTAAAAATTGTATTTTATCATAACTATTGGGTTCCCTGATCCATTTTTCATTTTCCGGATCGAAAAATGACTCACATTCCATCATATTAAATTCTCTCAATCTGAAAAGCGCTTTTCTTGGTGATATTTCATTTCTGAACCCCCTTCCTACCTGTATTATACCAAATGGCAGTTTTTCCCTAAAAAATCTATAATATTCCTTAAAATTTATAAATATACCCTGCGCAGTTTCTGGCCTGAGAAGAAGTGGTTCCTGCCCGCTCCCCTGATCAACCTGAAACATAAGTTTGTGTATCTCTACATGCCCAAGTTCTCCACCACAAGTTTTGCATTTAACATCTAGCTCCCTTATTTTATTCTCGAGCCAGGATTGGTCTAGCTTTATCTCTATTCCTTGCTCTTCTAGCAAAGTGTCTGCTCTGTATTTCGTATGGCATTTTGTACATTCAATAGAATAGTCAAAAAACCTGTCATAGTGACCTGAAGCCTTCAAAACTGCAGAAAGCGTTAATGAGGTTCCATCGTACTCTGCTATATTTCCTTCGGAAAGGAACATATCCTTCCATGTTTTAATAATATTGTCTCTTAATCTTGATCCGTAAGGCCCGTAATCGTATAAACCGGACGAGCCTCCATAAATACCGAAAGAGGGAAAATATATCCCTCTTCTCTTTGATACTTCTTCCTGATCAATTACACTCATTTTATCAGGGAGGCAATAATATCAAAGTCATAAATCATTCCACTCAGTTCATCGTCAACATTCCTAACCGGCAGTTGAGTAAACTTATTTTTCTTCATTATTCTTGCAGCCTCATTCGCAGATGCACCCTCAAATATTGTCACTGGGTTTTTAACCATTATTTTTTCAACAGGTACGTTTGGTATATCAAGATCTCTAACAGTATAATAGAATGTAAATATGTCCCTCAAGCTTTCCCAGCTCCACGAATCATCATCCTCCCCGATTCCAAGCTGTGATGATACTGTTTTAACATCCAAGTTTGCACCGTTTAATAGGTCTCTTTCAGTTACAATTCCAACTAATGACCCTTCATCGTCTAAAACAGGGAAAGCGGTTATGTGTGTTAGTCTAATTGCTTTCTCCACCATTTTTGCAGTGGATTTTATGTGAACAGGAACACAAACTCTTGAATTCAGTTCTGAGACAGGCTTCTCTATTTTCTTGGAAATTACAGCATCCAGAAGATCGTATGGTGTCAGAATTCCCACAACTTTACCATTATCGACCACAGTTAAATGTCTCCTTCTTTTTTCTAAAAAGAGACTTACTGCCTTTTCGATCTCATCCTTTGATGTAACAGTAGGGAAATCTGTCCGCATCAGCATTGATAACTCATCTTCTTTAGGATCCTCTAAAATATCTCTTCTTGAAACTATACCTGCATAGTTTCCTTTAGGATTAAGAACAGGAACAGCTGCTACGTCTTTGGATGCCATTATCTTCATGGCCTCAGATATAGGAGCTGGAAGCTTTACGCAGTAAGGTTTCTTGGTCATAAAATTTTCTACTGTTAAATTCATTGCTCAACACTCTCGAGAGTTGTTATCAATAGGGACATTAAATACTTTAATTTTGCTTATACTGATAGGATAAAAAATGTCTATACAACTAACCTTTATATTTATTCCATTGAAAACCCTTTCTTCTGTTAATCAGTTAAACTTTAGCAAGGATTAATAATTAGTTTTTATATCCCTTTAAGTCTCGCTCCGGTGGTGTAGTCCGGCCAAGCATATCGGCCTTTCGAGCCGTCGACCCGGGTTCAAATCCCGGCCGGAGCAT
>JAVRLO010000038.1:0-8307 GCA_031961395.1 Thermoplasmatales archaeon I-plasma
GGTAAAGATCGGAAGAAATATCAGAGATATCTCCACCAGCTGGAATTCTAGTGAAGAATGAAATAAGGCTTCTCATGATAATAGTTAAATAAATTTTAATAATATCAAGTTTGCTTTACATGTTATTTATATTAGTAATAGGAAATACAGAGATTTCAAGAATAAAAGGGCTTACTGCAGCTGGTGGTAATGATATTCTAATAAATTATACACCTCCTGCTGATGCAGAATTCCTTTTCTACGAGAAGCCGAAATCAATAGATGCAATCCCAGTCACCCCCTCCGGAAATCCTACACCAGGGATCATAACTAAAGCCTCTCGAAATCTAGCTAATTTTCCAGTTTTAGTAGTAAGGTCAGGCTCAATTGTTGCTCCTGATATTCCATATGTTGAAATTACATCAAAACCTGGTGAGGATATAAGATATCAAAAGGGTGTCTCTAATCTGAATGAAATAAAAGAAAAAAGTCGCATTTTAGCTGAATATCTAAATTCAAATAATAAGGAAATAATGATTGCAGAAAGTATACCCGGGGGAACAACTACAGCGATGGCAGTATTGCAGGCATTAGGGTACGATGCAAGGTCATCATCATCTTTTATGCAGAATCCATTGAATTTGAAAAGAGATGTAATAAATGAATCAATGAAGAGAATAGCCAATAAAAAGGATTTTGATCCAATGGAGGAACTAGGGGATCCAGTGCTAGCCACAATTTCCTATCTTGCATATTATTTTAAAGGGGATATCTATCTAGCAGGAGGGACTCAAATGCTGGCGATTGCAGCATATCTGAAAGGAATGAACAAGGAAATAAGTTCAATCATAACTACAAAGTATGTTGTGAATGATAGTTCTGCTTCGTTCAAGGATACATCTTCTGATATAGGGGTAAAATACAAATCATCGGAAATAGATTTATCCATCTCAGAATTTGAAGGAATAAGACAGTATGAAATGGGTATTGTGAAGGAAGGCGTGGGGGCAGGTGGAGCCTATTATCATGCAATGATAAAAGGTTTCACTAATGAAAAAATAGTTTCAGAAATTGATAATATATATAGAAAGCTAATGCTCTTTTCTCAGCATTCTTAAACACCAAGGTATAAAATTAAAATTTTAAAAGAATTTCTTATATTGAGTGAATTGTTAATACATCTCTTTTTCTTTAATAAAATGAATTTGAATCCTATACTTATTTTTATAAGCGATTCAGCAGTTATCTATATCTATTTATATAAATTTAAAGCATTCAATAATTTTAATTTTATTGATTATTAAATTTATGGGAATTATAGCCGGTTTTTGTACATTAAAGAAGTTAAGGGGTCCTAAATATTTATAGTTATCAATGAATACTTTTAGATAAATTTAAATTTTCTAAAGTGATAACTGATTGGCGATGGAAATATGACAAATAAACTATCTATTATAATTTTTAGTGGAACCGTGGATAAACTTACAGCTGCCGGAGTACTTTCTCAAGCTGGTGCGGCGATGGGAAATGAGGTAAACATCTTTGTAACATTCTGGGGATTGCTGAGCTTCACCAAGGGCGAGAAGAAAATGGTAATGCCAAAAGAATTCGAAAATATGGGTCCAGCACTTATGGAGGGAATGAAGAGAGAACATGTTAAATCGTGGTACGAGATGCTTCAGGAAGCTAAAGAAATGGGTGCCAAAATTTACGCCTGTTCCATGGCATGCGGCGTTATGAACATTAAAAAAGAAGATCTAGATCCAATAGTTGATGATATGGTTGGTGCTGCCAAATTCCTGGCGGATGCCGAAGGTGGGCAGGTACTGTTCATATGAGGTGAAAACATGGGAGAAGTAAAAGTAATAGATTCCAGAGGAGCAGCATGCCCTGGACCAATTACAGATCTAGCTAAAGCCTACAGGAACTCAAAAGTTGGCGATATATTAGAATTATGGGCCACAGATAAAGGCGTAAAAGCGGACACAGAGGCATGGGCAAAAAAGACTGGAAACGAAATAATGGAAGTAAAGGATGAATCTGATAAGATAGTGGTAAAAATAAAAATTCTTAAGAGATAAAGAAATAAGTGAAACATATGGATAAGGTACTGATAGTAGGTGGGGGAGCTGGCGGGATAATACTTGCCAACTCACTGGATACAAAGGATTACAGCATCACTGTAGTTGATAAAGATGAATACCATTATTACCAACCATGGTATCTTTATGTGGCATTTAAAGGGTCCAAGAATAAGATAAGCAGACCGATAAGCAAACAGATAGCATCCTTGCTAAAACCTGGAATTAGATATGTCAAAGATGAGATAACTGAAATAAATCTGGATGAAAGAAAAGCATATGGCTCATTTAGGATCACTTATGATTATGATTATATCATTATAGCCACAGGTACATCACCTGATCCAGATGTGATTCCTGGTCTGAGGGATATTTACAATGAGTACGGGGATTATCACACAAACATTCAGAATTCAATGAAACTCTGGAATCATATCAAGAATTTCAATGGAGGAACTGTTGCCCTAGGGCAAGCATCCCCAACTTGCAAATGCCCTCCATCCCTGCTAGAGGGTGCTTTCCAACTGGAAGAATATCTAAATAAAAAAGGATTAAAAAATAAAACAAAAATTAAATTCTTTACACCTTTTCCCAGAGCTTATCCAGCAGAACCAATGAATAAAGTTGTAGAGCCTATGGTAGAACAGAGAGGAATTGAGGTAATGCCTTTCTTTGATCTTGATACAGTTGATACCAAGGCAAAAGTTCTAAATTCAATTGAGGGGGATTCCATTAACTATGATTTACCTATTATTGTGCCTCCATGCAGAGGGACAAAAATCAAAATACTCCCAGAAGGCATCCAGGATGCAGATAGGTTTATAATTTCAGACAAATACACAATGAAAATAAAGGGTTATGACAACGCTTTTGCGGTTGGGGATGCAAATAATCTTCCAACTTCAAAGACAGGCGTCACAGCACACCTTGAAGCAAAAGTGGTAGCGGATATTATTCAGGGAAAATTCAGTAAGTTTTCAGGCAGAATAAATTGTCCATTCGATACGGCTTATGGAAAGGCAACATTTGTGATAGCAGACTACAATAATCCTGTAGTGCCTTATCCTCCTTCAAAAACGAAACACTTTATGAAAATGACTATGGCTAGGATCTATTGGATGACTCTCAAGGGGTATGCAGACCAAATATTTGATTTCTACTTCGATTATACCAATCCTGCAAAATTAAACGAAAAGTACGCCAAGTCTTAACTTTTTTTATTATTTCATTTTCCAAGAATATCAATTGCAGCCTTTATAGGTACAATACATATCATTTTCATATCGGTTTCTGCCTTGATTGTGTGATAATTTTCCCCTGGTATGAATAAGAAAAAATCTTTGCTAATTTTGATGTTCTTGTTACCGATTGTAGCAGTCCCTTCTCCCTCTATTATGAATATTTCGTGTTCATAATCATGACTATGAGCAGGCGTGCTCTTACCCTTTGGTACATTGATCAACCTCATTGAAAATGTGGGTGCTCCATCCCTATGAGTTATAAGCCATCTAATGAAGCCACCGCCTTCAAGTGGCATAGCATCTACCTCATCAAATCTCTTTGCAAAGCCTTCTACGTTCATGACAGTATAACCTACAAATGAATAAATATTTGACTATTTCCGCTAACCTTTCCCAACTTTTTCTGGATTAGGCCATTCGAAAAGTCTTTCTTTAAAGCCAGATCTTTTATTTGATACAAGAGCAAGAAAGAAAAGAAACGATGATAGTCTATTCATATACTGCAATATTAATGGTTCAATTTTTTTCTGAAGAGAAAGGTCGGTCAAGCGCCTCTCAGCCCTTCTAGTCACTGCCCTACTTAATTGAAGACTAGCAGCAGCCTTATCTCCTCCAGGTATGACAAACAATCTTATCTCACCTACTTCCTTCATATAAACTCTAATTTTATCTTCCAACCACTTGACACCATCTTCCCTGAGTTTCCTTCCTTCCCCTCCAGTCAGAATATGCTCACCTATGGTGAAAAGATCAACTTGAACTCTGTATATATCTTCCTTTATGTCGTCATAAGTGCTATCTGTCCAGCTTACGCCTAGTTGAGAAATAAGCTCATCTAATGTACCTTCCCACTCAATAATTGGATTGCTCTTTATGACACGTTCCCCTGAGGCTGTATCTGTGACGCCTTTATCCCCTTTTCCAGTGTACATAACTATCTATAACAACATCACATATCTTATTTTTCGGTTATGATTTAAAATAAACTAAAAGGATCTATCCTTGAGGAATGAAAACATTGTATGAGAATATAGGGCAAGTGTTTCATTATACTGAAAACCATCAGTACCATCACCTACACCCTTCCCTCTTATGTTTTTAAACACTCTTTTTTCATTTACGTTCGTTGTTTCTGATTTATGAAATTCCTGCCCTTTTATTCTGGTATTTTCTTTAGAAAGTAAATTATTGTCTATAGCTTTAAGTTCAGTATATCCAATAGTCAGTTTCTTACCCATGATCACATCAACATCGAATATCCCTGTCATCTCATATGGTCTCTCTAAAATAATATTCTTGGACAGATACATCATGCCACCACATTCTGCAATGATCTTTGTCCCTTTATCAGACTCTTTCTTTAACCAGTTTTTAGTATTGTAATTATTCTGCAGCCTATCCAGAAACAATTCAGGGTATCCTCCCCCAATATAGATAAGATCTGGGTCTTGGACAGTTTGGTTCTCTAGTGGGCTGAAGAATTCAACTTCATAACTTTTTTTTATCAATTCAATATTATCCCGATAATAAAAAGAAAAAGCGTCGTCGTAAGCAATTGCAGCTATATTACTGTGTTTTGGATAATTCTTGCTTACGTTACTCTTTGCTTCTTTTACATTGTTATTTTGAAAAGTAGTTAATTTAAGCAATTTGTCGGTATCAATGTTATTTTCAATTGCTTCAGATGCACTTTTAATAAAACTTTCTGAATCACCATTTGGAGTGATCAATCCGAGATGTCTGGAACGAACGTTTAGAGTTTCATCAAAGGGGATCCCTCCTAACGAAGTAATATCTTTTGGTAGTTTCATTTTGCAATCATCGTAATGTGACCTAGATGCTACTTTATTAAATATAACTGCCTTAATATTATTATTTCTATACTCCTTTAAACCTTTGATAATAGCGGCCATTGTTGTTGAGTTCCTGGAACAGTCTGCTACAATTATAATAGGAATTTTCAAAATTTCTGACAATTCCCAGGTACTATATCTGCCTTTTATCCCATCATATAATCCCATTACTCCCTCTACTATCGATAAATCGTTGCCGTTAGAATATTTATTATAGGCATCAAGAATACCCTTTCTTCCCATCATCCACAAGTCTAGATTTACAGAAAAATTCCCTGCCGCTATTTTATGGTACATCGGATCAATAAAATCAGGTCCTATCTTAAATGGTGCTATCTTATGATTTTTTGATAAATATCTCATTAATCCAAGAGTTACAGTAGTTTTTCCAGAATCACTTCTATCAGATGAAATGATAAAGCTACCTTTGGAATTCATTGAAAGGATATCAGAACTTTAACTAAAAAGTTTAGTTAAATTTGTATCGTACTTTATCATACTGTAACGAGCAGGATGATGACATCAGCCTTAACTGAATAATGATGAGTGACAGGCAGTCTGATCTGCTCAGATGATCAAATGTTTAAGGTAATTTGTTCATTGCATTGAGAAGAATATCAAAATCACCAGTTCTGAGTGCATCAGCCATGAGGTTGAATAATAATGATGTATCCATATCGTCTAGAATATTGTTAATCTTTAGTAACAACTTCTGCTCTTTGCTAATAAGGTCTTTTATCCTATTTTGAAGGGCAGATATCTCAGAGTCAATGGATTTTAATTCAGAGACTAGATCATTGATATTCGATTTCTCCGAATCTTCATCATCTTGGTTATCAAATTCAAGAAATGAAATTTTTTCTATAAACTGCAGAAGAGACAAAAGAGGTGCATTCGCCTTATAAAGAATCCTTTGTGGTCCTTCGTCGGAATCAAATTTGCCAATTTTGAAAACAAGTCCACTATCTTCTAATATTTTTATGTGCTTTGATATAAGTTGCTGAGACGTGCCCAGCGTCTTCGCAAGTTCAAAAATGTAAGATGGCCTGACAGATAAAATACTCAGGATTTTTCGCCTGAGATCATTATCTATCAGGTCAAGTATATCCGTCATACTTACTGTATAGGAACCTTTTTTCCGGTTTTCTTCTTCTCTTCGATTTTCTTTATTACTATATCAAGAACGCCATTGGAATACGTAGCCTTTATTTTATCCGGATCTATTTTTTCGTTAAATTCAATTTCCTTGTAGTATTTCCTTCCTTCTTTATCTACTTTTATGATTATACTGTTCTCCTGTACATCAAGCGATATATCTTCTTTGTTCACGCCAGGCATTTCTAGTGTAACGTAGATTTCATTCTCTCTTTCCTGTATGTCAGTAGCTGGTTCTCTATATTCTGGGCTCGGCAGTTCTGAATACTCCTTTGGCACATTTCCGAATTCTTGGAAGACTGGTTTCCCATCAGGTCCAACCTTATATGTGAAACCGTATACGTAAGTGCCCGGTTGATTCCTCAGATTCTCTATCTCGTCAAACGTATCGAACCATCTTTCAAACATTTTCCTATATTCCCTGTCTGCGTTCTCTATGAAATCATATATGTTATCCCAAAATTCGTCCTCATCCTTTCTCCTTATTTTTCTAATTACCATGATTACCACCTCCGGTTACCAACCTATTGTTGAGTAGTAATTAAAAAGTAGTATTTAAACTTTTTCATCAGGGCTTAAAGTTAAAGGTAATTATTATATATTATGAAATAAAAATATGGGTAAGTATTATAGCCAATATTTGAATAACTATATAATGAATCAAGTGCCAAGAGATATAAATATTGCATCATATAGATGTCCATTTAAAGTAAATTCAGGAAAATTTTCAGAATTTAATACCGGAGGGCTAGTAGGAGGGTTAGTCTCTCTTCGTAATGAGCATAAAATAAATTGGTTTTGTTTTGATAGTGAAGGCGGAGTTAATGAGACACATAATATTACAATACACAGGGTTCCAATAGATAAAGAAACAAATAGACTCTATTATGCGGAATTCTGCAATAATTATTTATGGCCTGTTTTCCATTATATGAGAAAGGTAGACATATTCAGGGAAGATCCTTGGAAGGCATATAAAAAATCTAATATTGATATGGCAAAGCATATTGTTGACAATATAGATAGGGAAAAATCAATACTTGTAAATGATTATCATCTATCACTTGTTCCAAACGAACTTAAAATAACTGGTTATCAAAAAATCAGTTTTTTCTGGCATATTCCATGGGTATCTTATGAATATTTACAGGTTTTTCCCTGGTTAAAGGAAATAATAAACGGAATTTCTGGAGCCAGAAAAATAGGCTTTCATTTGCCTCATTATAGAGAGAATTTCCTTAATGCTGCAACCTTTTATTCCAATGAAATTCAATCTTTTGAAACACTAAGTAGAAGGGTCATCTCGGTACCATTAGGAATAGAGCCATCAACATATGAGAAGACTGAAGTAAAAAGTAACAAATTTGATGAAGAACTCAAGAACATAAAGAAAAGGGGTATTAAAATTGTTAGTTCTCTATCCAGATTAGATTACACTAAAGGGATAACTCAAAAATTAGAAGCTTTTAAAAATTTCTTATTAAAAAATCCTCAATTCTATGGGAAAGTAGTACTAGTGATCGTTGTAAGTCCATCAAGAGAAGAGGTATCAGAGTATAGATGGTACAAAGAAACAATTGATAGGTCAGTTGGAAATATTAACTCGCAACTGAGAACACCCGAATGGACCCCCATTATATACATATACAGAAAAATAAATCAATCTGAGGTATTATCTCTCTATAGAGAATCTGACTTATTCTTGGTTACTCCGCTTATGGATGGTCTTAATCTGGTTGCCGAAGAATATATATCTGCTAACGAGAATTGCTCCCTTATCCTTTCTAAATTTGCAGGTATATCATACTATATAGATTCAACAGAAAAAGTAAATCCATTCAATGTGGAAGAATTTTCGTGTGCAATTAAAAATATGCTGGAAATGCCTATGGAAGTAAGGAAAATTAGGGCAAAAGAGATGAAGGAAACAGTAAGGAAATATGACATCGAAAACTGGCTAAATAAAATGATTTTATGACAATTATGAGAGTATTAGAA
>JAVRLO010000039.1:0-8254 GCA_031961395.1 Thermoplasmatales archaeon I-plasma
CAATGTTTCTCAGTGCAACAACAACTTACGTTCCTACGTACATCACTAACATATTAAAATCGCACTACCTGATGGGTATTGTCCTTACATTATCTTTACTTACTGCGGTTATAGGCCAACCATTCTTTGGGTATGTAACTTCCAGGAGAGGTGGAAGATTCACGGTGATAGTAACATTCATCGCATCTACCGCAATATTTTTCGTTTTCCTTCTTGGAGGAGGGAATATTCTAGTAATAGGAATATCATATGCAATTTACGTTTTCTTTGCAATGAGCGGATTTCCAGTGCTCCTGGGATATGTAACTCAGGTGATTCCGAAGGAATATTCAACCACTTCATCCGGATTAGTATGGGGAATTGGTAATACTGTTGGCGGGGCGGTAGGTATTGCAATGATGTCACTTATGAATGAGATGAGTTTTTCCCTGTACAAATCGTTCTGGATTATGATGATAACCAGCGTAATGTCCTGCGTTCTCCTCCCGCTTTTACCAAAACAGATCAGACCTCCCTCCACCTAGATCTTTTCAAGGCGAGATAAGTAAGTATTATTGTTATCCCTATTAAAATAATCCAGGAGATTACATAATTTTTAACGCCGAGATTTACAAAACCAGTTGAATTCTGTGCTATTTCTGCAGCATAGGTAGTAGGTGATAGATATGATAGATACCTGTAAGGGTATGGAATGTAGCTTATTGGATAATATACAGGCGGCAAAGTGGTAAGTATGGGTGAGAGAATACCTGAAAAAGCCCAGCTCTGAATTATATCCGAAGAGAAAGTTGATAGGAGAAATCCAAGTGATATTGAGAATGTGAATATGGTTGTCATATCAAAAAATATTGTGATTCCGCCAATGATAGTTGTCTTTACAAAGAGTATATTTAATATTATGAGTAGAGTGAGAGTTGGGATTGAATATACTATTTCTGAAATTGCCATTCCAAAGATATAGATCATTGCGGGAGTTGGGGAACTAACGATCATGTCCTGGAGCCTCATGTCATTTTTTAAATGAGAAAGATCTCCCTGCAGGGAAGTACCGCTTTGCACCATATTCATTATAAGAGCACCCACTGCTGCTACCGGTAAGAGCCTTCCGTGGCTTGCAAAAGTAACTACAGCCAAGAGTGACAGAGGAGCAAGAAGAGTATTGATTAATAACACTGGGTAATTCATCATCGCATATATTGAATTTACAAGAATAGAAGCGTAGATCTGGCTGGAAACTCGTCTCCTAATCTTCGTCACCTCCTCCAACAAGATTCTCGAATATGTTGCTCAGTGAAACCTCTTCAACTGTAAATCTCAATTTTCTCTTTATCATTTCAGGGACAAGCGAGTATATCTCTTCTTCTGATCCGTAAATAAAAAATTCATTCTCCGATACCCTTTCAATCTTTCCATAATTAATCCCCATATCTAAAAATTGAGAATAGATTTTCATAACAAGAGGATACTTTATTTTAGACCTGAGCTCCGATATTGTGCCTGAATCCATGATTTTACCCTTATCAAGTATTGTTATTAAGTCCCCTAAGACCTCTGCCTCTTCCAGGTAATGAGTTGTAAGTATTATCAATCTGTCCTTTTTGAGCTTCCGGAGTATTTCCCACAATTCTTTCCTTGATATATAATCTAGACCCGTAGTTGGTTCGTCCAGGAAAATTATAGATGCTTCGCTCGCAATCACGGTAGCTACCATGAGTTTCCTCTTCTGACCGCCCGAAAGCTTTCTGTTCTTCTGATTTTCTAAATTTTCCAGACCCATAGATCTCAAAGCATCCATGCCCAGTTGCTTTGATTCCCTGTATGAATAACCTCTCCACATAAGATAAGAAGTGACTGTCTGTATTGGAGTCAGCCACGGGACTGCCCTCGCCTCCTGGGGGACAGCAGCTATCTCTTCCCTGACTTTCCCTGCTTCTTTTATAATATCGTGACCATTCAGGTATGCTTTCCCGGAAGTAGGTAATAATTGAGTAGAAAGTATTCTTATAAGAGTGGTTTTACCCGCACCATTTTTTCCTATAATTGAATATATTCCATTTAAATTTATTTTTAGGTCGATTTTATCAAGTGCTTTAAATTTCCCGTCATATATCTTGACTAGAGATTCGCTTACTATCTCCATATTAATTTCAAGATTTATACAGATTATTTTAATTATTCTACTAATTTATGATTAAAAATTTAAAAAATAAAATATCATTTCTTATCATTCTCTTCAATATATTTCATTATGTTATCAACCACCTTTCTGAATGCTTCGGCGCTTTTAGATACTGGATGAGCAAGTATAAGAGGAGTCCCATCATCTCCATCTTCAACTACCTGTGGTTCCATTGGTATTGAACCAAGGAAATTTATCCCATATTCCTTTGATATCTTTTCTCCAGTTCCCTTCTTAAAAATGTATGTAACTTCTCCGCAGTGCGGGCATATAAATCCGCTCATATTCTCTATCAGACCAACAATCGGGGCTTTTACCTGCTTCGCAAAATTTATTGCTTTTTTGACATCCAGCATTGCAACTTCTTGTGGCGTCCCTACTATAATGAAGCCTGTTATCTTTGGGATCAGCTGTACAATTGAAAGTGGCTCATCTCCTGTTCCAGGAGGTAGGTCAAAAATAAGGTAATCCAACGGACCCCAGTTTATATCCTTTATGAATTGCTCAATCATTTTATGTTTCAGCGATCCTCTCCAGATAACAGGCGTATCTCTTGACGGTAGGAAATATTCTATGGATATAACCTCTAGATTCTTGTCATATTTAACTGGTATAATCTTATTATCCTCTCCTGGGTATGGCTTATCATCTGTAATACCCAACATTTGAGGTACGTCTGGGCCATGAATATCCGCATCAACTAGCCCAACCTTCATTCCCCTGCTTGAAAGTTCAACAGCCAAATTTACAGCAACAGTTGTCTTTCCAACACCTCCCTTACCGCTTATTACAACAAGAATGTGCTTTATATCCCTTATGCTCTCATCCTCTGGACTGATCTTGAAATCAACAGGAGGTTTTGGAGGAGCATCATTTTTCTTTATTACTCCAGGCAAAATATCACCTGTCTCGAATCACAAAAATATATAAGTACTCTTTGAAATTTTATTCGAAAATTGTATCATATCATTTTTTAATAGCATTGAAATAATTGAACAATGAAGTTAAGCTTACTTCTTGTCTTAATTCTTATAACCGCTTCCTTAACTATTGTAGCAGGGGCAAATACTAATAATGAGATTAATGGCAAATATGTGCAGTACTGGGAGAATGGGACAAGTATCCAGAATTTTAGTGTAAAACTTGATGGTTCTAACATTCAGGTAATTAATAATATAAGTTTGGAAAAATCTAATTTTAATGGATTGACATTTTCTAACTTTCGTATTATAGATAATTTTTTCACACCTATTATGTATTATGGACGTGATTCTATTATTTTATCGTTAAATAATAATCTAGAGATTTATTATTATAATTACTCAAATATAAATTATATAAGAGTCACTGAGAATTCATATTTTGGTGAAATTATAACAAATGGTAATGTTGTTTTAAACCAACATAATATAACAATCAGTTCTTCTTCCCTTCTCCCATATAGTTTTGAATACGTAACGGCACCGATCTCTTACTTCCTAAGCGCTTATTCTAATTTAGAGAATAGGATAGAAAATGATTTTGGTAATTATACTATTTCTGAAAATGGAGTTTCAGATTATTCGCTAAATGGAATAAATGCAAGTATAAGCATTATAAAATCAATTCAGAGTTTGAATACAAGCACAAATGATAATGAAGAATTTGAGGATTCTTTGGTATTTTTGAACTTTCCCAGTCCGTCGATAGTTGGAACAGGAACATCATATGGCTACAATATTACACTTTTTGATCCCTTTAGCTTCGTTCTTTTGAATAAGAGTGTGTTGTTTAACGCTTCCCTTCCCTTTGTGAATTCAGTCTCCATACCTTTTATTACATTTGCATATTCCTCATATGCAATAGAATTCAATGATAGACCTATAGGTTTCGCCCGTGTGTTTGGAAATTCATACATTTCAGGCAACAGTCTGGTTATTCCGGCAACTGATTCTTTCATCATACAGTTTGAATCAATTGTAAATTCAAATAATTCGCTTTCGCTATTAAACAATAGAGGAAATATAAGCGCTGAGATTTATACTAACGAATCCCCATATTTTGTTGTTCTTTCACCTGAATCATTGCAGATACTTGACATAAATGCTACTTCAAACAAGATAGACGCTGATATGTACATATATCAAAACTCTACAATTGAATTCATAATCCCAAAAGGATATGTGATATCAAATCTTGTTGTAAATGGGACTCAATTCACATACGGAAATTCCACAAATGGTTTTGTTGTGGTGAGGGAGGGAAATCAATCTATCGCAATGATTAACGTTAATAGCACAGGTAATCTGACTCTCTCTATTTCACTTTTAAAATCATCAGAAAGGCACTTTATTCCACTGTTTCTGATATTCCTTATAGCTGCAATTGTGCTGATAATTGGTGCTTTAAGTCTAATATACTATGCACGTCTTAAATCTATCCGTCTCTACGAAAAAAATAACTAATGAAATACATTAAGGTCAATATGGATATTTTCAAGATTGCAAATGCAAATAAAAAAGAACTTGACAGAATACTTGCAATAGACGATATTTCCAGATTATCTATAACGATCAGGGAGTCATCGATTATAGGAAAGGATGGTTTTCAATATGTTATAATTGAAGGACCGGAGGAGAGGATGGAAGTAGCCAGAAAAGAGCTTAGTTCCATTGCAGAAAAGATGGATGATAAGGAGAGAGAAATTGTTAAGAATTACATAGAAAAAGAAAAGGAAGATATTTACAGTGGATTAGGTTCAATTTTTGGTTGAATATGAAGATTATTCTTGCTGATACAGAACTTGAATTAGTACCACAAGTCATCAAAGAAGATAAGGAATGGAAATCAATTGAAAAAGAATACGGGGAGGAATATAACAGTATACTCAATTATTCGATTCATAAAGAACTAATAGAAAAATACTTCCCTGATAAGACTAATAGGATAGGGAGGCCATTTATTCCCTATATATTTACAAGATTGAACCAGGAAACTCTTGCAAATAATTTATATGATATAGATTATGCGATTCACACAAAGCAAGGGTGTATCCTCGAGAAAGAAAATATATCGGGATCTGTCACCTATGAAGATTTTTTATTTGGGGTGGCAAGAATGATGCGTTCTTGTGATAAATCAATTGAATTGAATTATTATCTTGACTCTCTGAAAAATGGGAACATATACATTTTCCATCCGAAAGGGGAATTCGTTAAAGAAGTCCCGGCAAATTCAACATTTGTGATAGGTGGTTTTCCGGAGGGAGATTTTAACTCAGATATCTCCAGCTACCCTAAGATAAGATTGAACAGTGAAGAAACAACTGTCCCTGCAATTCTTGAAATGTTTCATTTTTCTATGCTCCTTTCAAAAGGCTCTCCATATATTCACTTTTCTTTCTTGTAATGTTGGGATCACCTATATCTTTTCTAATATAATAATCTCCTTTTATAAATTTTTCAATTCCATCCAATTTTGAAAATGCTTCCTCTATGGAAATACCCTCAGAGAGTATTGCGACTGATCTTGACCTGGTCTGAATTAGAAACTTCCCCTTGGTATATACGCTGGCATAATATAATTTCAACCCTTTCTTAAAGAATTGTTTTTCGTCTATTAATATTTTAGAAGGTTTGGGATTTTCACCGTAACCTAAAGGTACTATATATGTTAACACATTCACTCTATCCCTGAAATCGAGTTCTACTTTTTCCCCTTCCATCATTAAAAACGCTGATTCCAATAAAGAATTATTCATAATTGATAGTACGTTTATAGCCTCAGGATCGCCGAATCTTGCATTTATCTCCACTACTTTAGGGCCTTCCCTTGTTGCGATGAATTGACCGTAAATTGGCCCCACATAGTCTATTCCATCATCACTCATTGCAATTATAATATCTCTGAGTATTGTCTTTGCTTTTTCTACGTGGGATTGGGGAATAAATGGCAATCCTTTATTGGAAAAGCATATAGAGCCCATACCTCCTGTATTCGGTCCCTCATCATTTTCCCTGGCCCTTTTGTAATCCTGTACTATTGGAAAATATAATATCTCCCTTCCATTAACAAGAGCTTGAAGGCTGAATTCTTCCCCCTTCTCTTTTTTCTCAATTAGAATTTTTGTGATCCCCTGTTCAAAATTCTTTTTAACAAGATTTTTCCCCTCTTCCTTTGTATAAAAATGAAAACCTTGGACAAGAACACCCTTCCCTCCAGTAAGTCCATCAGGTTTTATGACGAATTCATAATCCAAGGAATCTATAAATTTCGATGCACTAACTGCATCTCCAAAGGAAACGCTATCTATATTTCCATCGATTCTCTTTTCGTTCATTAAAGACCTGAGAAACGTTTTGGACGTTTCCAGCTTTGCAGCTTTGGATGTGGGTGCAAA
Source organism: Thermoplasmatales archaeon I-plasma (assembly GCA_031961395.1). Lineage (GTDB taxonomy): Archaea > Thermoplasmatota > Thermoplasmata > Thermoplasmatales > JAGDXO01. Next base: position 6,558 of record JAVRLO010000039.1, read on the forward strand.
AACCTTAAAATTATGTGCTATCAATATATCTGTAACTCCGTTTGCCAATGGTGATTCTGGCCCTACAAAAATAAGATCGGGATTGATTTTCATTGCAGCATTGAGGACCGTTTCACTACTTGTTTCCTTTCCAATCAATATCCGTTTTGAAATTCTCTTCAATCCAGGGTTTGAATTAGAGGATAAAGTGTATAGCTCTTGACCTGATTTTACAATTGAAAGACCAATTGAATGTTCTCTCCCTCCCCCTCCTAGCAGCATTACCTTCAATTCGTCACCTTCTTTTCATCCTTTAGATTTTCCTTGATAAGTTTTCCATATTTCTGGTAAAAGAGTTTAGTTAATTTAATTAGTCTCCTATTTCCCTTCTGTTCTACATCAATATATCCAATTTTTTTAAGATGATCCAGTTCTCCTTCTGTCTTCTTCCCTCTCAATCTCTCTACAGCTGAGAAATACACATTCTTTTTCGAATAAAGAAGTCCAATGATTTCCAGTTCTCCTTTACTTAGTTCAGATTCTGAATACTTGAATGAAATTTCTGAGTACTTCTCTCTCACACCTGTTTTATATTTTTTACCCAGAAGTTTAACTTCCAATGCTGTGTTCTCATATCTCTTCTGCAATTTTTTTATTGACTTTGTTACATCCTTTTCTTCAATAGAAAGTGCCTGGCTAATTTCTGATTTTGACAATGGATTTTCTGTTGCTATTAAAAGGGCCTCAACTCTGTTCACTGATTCGTCCTCCATTTCCATTGACGATTCATAATAAAGTGAATAATAAAATTTTTCGTAATGGGGGTGTCCCTGGTAAGCCCCCTTCTGTTAGCCTCAACGAGGTTGGTGGCATTTGACTAATGCGCCCTACCTGTTCCTCTAGTAGGATCTCACAGGAACTGCTTGGGCTTGCTTTCTTCCCTTTCCCCCTGTCTCAACAAATTTTCAGGAACGTCACCTCCTTGAGGATCACACTGCCCTGAAACTGTGTCATTTCTTCTAAGGGAAAGTAGGCCTCTCAGCCTAGGTATTATCCGGATTCCTACTGAAAGGGGGGACTTTCCTCACCGTTTCCAGCGACAGCCACCCCGGGACTCCCCTATCTGCATGAATTACTGTATCTTAATATCTTTGGGGTTAAAAAGTTCGAAAATCAAAAGGTCCCTGTAACCTTCATATGGCGCGTAGTCATGTTTTTTGAACCGTCCTATTTCATTGAAATTATTCTTCAATAGAACTCTGACTGATCCCTCATTTCCGTCTTTAACGAATGCATAAATCTTTCTCAGATTAAGTATTTCAAAACCGTACTCTATTATGAGTCTAGAAGCCTCGGTAGCTAATCCCTTGCCCCAGCTTTCTCTCTTTAACAGATAACCGAGTTCTGCATGCCTGTTGTACCAGTCTACATTGTGAAGTCCAATAACTCCTACTGCATCATTAGTAGAGGATTCTCTTATTATGAAGACCTTATTTTTGTCCTGACTTTTAGATAGATTTTGTAACCATTCAATCTCATCCTTCTGAAAGTGGAGATTGTTTGGGAATCTCAGATATTTTGTAACTACTGGATCATTTATAACCTTTAGCAGGAATTCTATGTCACTCTCTAGCGGGAGACATAGATTCACTTTATTTCCTTTCATTATTATGGGGCTTTCCATTGTCAGTGAATTTGGAAACAAATAAATTTTTTTC
>JAVRLO010000040.1:0-8034 GCA_031961395.1 Thermoplasmatales archaeon I-plasma
CAAAGATGAAAAATATATATTGTAATAATTGTGTACCCACACCTATAAAGTATAGAAATGCCCTATTAGAGCAATAATTTGAAAAGATTTTTAGAAGTTAATGTAAAGTCAAGTCTTTTTTCATAATTATATTTGTAACCTTAAAGCCAAGTTTGTTATACATATCTATGGCTATATGGTTATGACTAAACACATGTAATACTATGGCCTTAGACCCTTTCATTTTAGCAATAATTTCCAGTTCTCTTAATGCCGAACTACCGTACCCCAACTTTCTATAATTTTCAAATATTAATATATCCCAGATGTAAGTAGAATTGAACTCCTTATTGTTCCATTCTACCCATAATATACCAACACTGCTACCATTGTCCCTATCCTTTATGGAAAATATAGTGTGTCCTTTAGTATTTATGCCATCTTTGAGTATATTTTCAAATGATTTTCTTGACAGATTTTCAGATTCATTTTCAGACCAGTTACCGGACTTTACCTTTTCTTTTGCATAGTTTTTGATTGAATTCTCTTTATAGATTTGAAATTCATACTCGCTGATCGGGACCAGATCGATATTTTTAAAATGCATTATAGGTAAAGAGTATTTATAAATAAATATATTTCATTGATGTATTTTTCAAAATAGTTATTTTTTTCCTTTTTTCATTGATTCAGGAATTAATGACCTCGCTTAAATATCATTGAATCTATTTGAATTATTCTTGTTTTCTCAGTTCAAACTATTTGTTAATTATTTCGCGAGTTTATACTGAACTATATGAATATTTAAAACCCATTTCAGTTATTATCAAACTATTAAAATAAGTAATAAAAATTTCTAAAATTTTTTTAAAAAATATTAATTTTCAATAAAAACTCTATAAGCCTTATAGGCACTCCACAAGTCAAATTTGCTCACGAGTTCAAACGGTGAATGCATGCTAATCAATCCCGGACCGATATCTATTACATTAAATCCATAACTTGCAAGATATCTTGCAACTGTTCCTCCACCTCCTTCATCGACTTTTCCAAGAAGACCATATTGATAGGTGACTTTATTATCATCAAAAATCTTTCTCATTTCGGCCATAAATTCAGCCTGAGCTTCGCTTGCACCATACTTTCCTCCAGATCCTGTATACTTCATGATTAGCACTCCGCTTCCTGCTTTGCCCGCATTACTCAGGTCATGGACATTTTTGAAAAGGGGATTAACAGCAGCCCCAACATCAGCGCTTATAACCCTAGATTTATGCATTATCTCAAGAAGTTTTCCATAGGTGTAGTTCTTTCCTGATTTCTCCAATATATTGACTAAAACATATTCAATAAGGTTCGATTGTGCACCTACATTACCATCGCTCCCAATTTCTTCTTTATCATATAATATCACGATTACGTTTCCTTTTGGTTTGGCATCCATGAGTGATTTTGAAGAAGTGTAAGCACATATCTTATCATCCTGCCCGTATGCCCCTATCATAGCGGCGTCTATGCCAACGTCTCTAGGACCTTCTGCAGGCACTATCTCTAAATCAGCTGAATAGAAGTCATCCTCTTCGATTCCATACTTTTCTTTCATTATTTTTAGAAAATGTTTCTTAAATGCATTCTCCTTTTCATCCTTTTCCGGTATGTGGGAGACTATTATTTGCATCTTTTCTCCTTCAAATCCTTCAAGTAATTTTTTCTCTCCCTGTTCCTTTCTGGAAAGATGAGGAAGCAAGTCTGGTATAGAAAATACTGGATCTCCTTCCCTTTCTCCTATTTCAATTTCTACCTTTTTTCCACTTTTAGTTACTACCAATCCGTGTAATGCCATAGGTCTACTAAACCACTGATATTTTTTTATCCCACCATAGTAATGTGTTTTCATTAGCACAAAATGTGATTCTTTATCTTCTTCTACAGGATGCGGTTTAACATCTAACCTTGGCGAATCCATGTGTGCAGCTATAATCTTATACTCTGCAAATGGATCTTTGCCTAAATGGACCAGTGCAATTGCCTTTTCGTTCTTTACAATATAATATTTTCCTTCTGCAACAGCTTCATCCTTAAGTTCCTTAAATCCATTTTCTTCTGCCATCTTTTTGAAAAATTTTACTGCTTCCCGTTCCGTTTTAACCTTACCAATAAATTTTTTGTAGTCTTCGGAGAAATCAAATATTTCCTTCATCTCCCTTTCATTCACTAGATTCCATCCTATTTTATCATCTGTCATGCTTATCCCACAGGCTTAAAGCACGTTTTCTTACTAAAATTTTCTGAATAAGTTTATCTTCTAGGCAATTTTAGAAAATTATATCAATTCTTATTTTTGAAAAGATTAAAATGTTATCAACAAAATGGTCTTATTTCAGATTATATGAGACCAATATATCATTATGATAGGTTATTCCTGTATAAAGCATTTAAATAACATAATAAAAAATTTTAATATAAATAGATAAAGATATAGAAATTTCGGAGCTTACATTTTATTCCTGAGTACATCGAAAAATTCCTTTGCAGATATTTTTTCTAATTCCTTCCCAGCGTTTATAATTTCCTTAGTTCTTTCCGGATTGTTAAATACTCTTTCTCCCTTGACAAATAAATCGTCCCAGGTGTATGGGTTCCTAAAGTGTCCCTTTGGTACAAGAACTTCACTCTGCTCAGTTTCATTTTTCGTTCTAATGTGAATCTTTATCGGTAGATATTCCGGATAAAGTTTATCATATTCTGGAGAAACTGATATTTTTATCTTGTCTATTAAGCTTAGAATCTTCCCATCATTGAGATATTTCTGAGAATAGGATAATGGTGTAGGGGCCCCGTATAGGAGAGTATATGCAATTATATACTGGATGCTGTGGTCGGCTGTCTCTTTTGTCTTGGGTCTCAATTTTTCTGGATCCTTTGCAATTATCTTATATGCTACAGAAAATGTTTCAACATCAATTTCTTCTATTTTATCTACAGATATTTTATTTCTGAGATCCAATGATGCTTCAACTGCACTCATAGCGTGGTACTCAACAGGGAAATTCTTAATCATGGTTTTTTGTACATAGTTTTTAGTTAAATCAATGCTGAATTCACCAGAAACTTGTTTAAAGAACCCCATTTCACCCTCAAAAATTGGAGCAGGCCCAGTAAAACCTTCGCCAGCCAACATAGCCGCGAAAACACTGTTTCTGGAGGCATTGGCAGCCGTTGAACCCTTCCACATACTGAGTTCCCCAGCCCTTGTTTGTCTTAGACTTATATTGTTATTGATGCCAAGGTTAAGCGTATGAATAAACTTATCCTTATCGTAACCATTTAGAGCTGCCAACCCTGAGGCTGAAGAGATAGAGATGTAGGTCACGTGATCCCATCCTCTTTCCCTTATGGATATGGCATCGGAGAGAGCCCCAACAACCTGATATGCTACTTTAATTGCCTTTAATACCCTTTCACCATTTTCGTCCCTCGCGTATGAATATGCCAGAATTGGGGGTATATTGTCCGATGGATGAAGAGCTTCTTTTGATAGATATGTATCATTGTAGTCTAGGTACCTTGTCATACTTCCATTAATGAATGTAGCAATGTCAACAGAAGCTTTTCTTTGCATGAAGTATAACGGAGCATTCAATCTTCCTTTGCTTGGAAGCAAAGCTTTTTGGGCTATTTTTACGGGTTCAGCATTTCTTGCTGCATAAGAGACGAATATTGAATCAACAATCCTCTTTTTTATTTCATCAGAATCTTTCTGATCCATACTTGAAGACATAACATCTTCTGCATAATCGAAAATATTTTCAGCTATGGTCATGGTATCACCTTTCGCTATCAATGAAAAGATAAAAAATTTATTTGAAACTAAAGTGAGCTTATAAGCTCGGTAGTTTCATTCACTTCCTTCTCTATATTCTTGTATTTTAACCTTATTTTTTCTTGAATATCTGCTGGGATATCTTTGATGTTAAGAATTGATAATAGATGTTGGAGCTCACTGTCTAACAGCAGCGTTAAGGCCCTCAACTTGTCATAGTCTTCTTTCCTGATTTTGTTACTCTTATCAGATATAAAGCATGTAAAATGAACCGCTCCGTTCTTCGTAAATGTAAATTTTTCCCCTGTTTTAATCGAATTCTTGCACAAATAACAGTTAAATTCTACCATAAAAAAGTATAAATTGGTAAATAAAAAGTTATTCTTTTATCTGGATATTGATGTACCTATTAGAGAAGATAGAAATGTGGTCACTAAAACTTCTATGGCTAGAATTATAAACAGTAGGTACTGACCCCCCGGGATGCCTGATATTTCTGAGAATATAATTGAATTATTTACCCTATATGAAAAATTTGTTGCCAGTATCAGTATAAATACTCCTGCACCAGACGATAAGGAGATAAAGAAAGCAGAAACTTTTTTCTTATTGTCCAAATATAATGATATAAAGAATGCAGTAAGTATTATTACATACCATATAGATAATTCTGCAAGCAGAATAGATAATAATAGTTGCAACCCTATGGCTATATATATCTTCACGGTGATACCCCCTGCTCATACAGATATAAGAATTGTTTGGGAACGTTTGCTGGTATTAGTACGTAATATTGGCCATTATTCCATGGTATGAAATTATTAGAATAATATGGACTCTGAGGATTCTCCGTTAATCCCCCAGGATATATTCCCACAGAACTTACAGGATTGCTCATATTAACTATCAACCTCCACGAGGGACCAAATGATGATATCAGACCATATGCGGCATTCAGAGTATTTCCGTCTCCGCCAGCCGGTAATAGAGAAGTATTTAGTGCATTAATGCCAAAGAAACTGCTTAGCTCTCTTTCGTGGACATTACCCCATTCCCATTTACTTGAGAAAGGACCCAGATTTTTCTCCAATTGACTTATTGTTATATTATAAGCATCCAACATCAGGACTGTTGAATTTCTTACATCCTTTACAGTTCCATTTCTGTAGAATATGTCAAAATAAATGGAATTGGGGTAGTTCATGGTCCAGTTCATCAGGTCCTCAATCAGTGGACCGTGGTAATAATCATCAGACCCAAGGTAAAATGAGAAATTGCCCAAACCCTCTGATAAGCTGATATTAAATGTAGCCATATAAGGTTGGAAAGTATCATTTATATAATTTAGCAACCAAAAATGAAAAATTGTTGCTGCTGTCGAATTTATAGTAAAATTTCCATTCCAGTTGATAAGTGATTGCACTTCGGGAGAATTTGTAAGTCCTTCTCTAATTAATGTTTTCAGAAGTGGTGGTAGGAATACATCTGTGCTGAAGTCATGCACACTTAGTTGCACATCTTGCATTTTCTGGATATCAAATCCACTCATATTTGAAAGCATTGTGAATGCTTGATCTGCCCTGAAACCAGATTCATAGTCCCAGCCAATATAATATGGATAATTCTTGGATACAGTTATCTGGTTGCTGGAAAAAACAAAACCATTGGATGGATCATAAAGATATGGAAGCTGGGACAGAGGAATAAAGCCGACCCAGTTAGAGGGGCCTGTTCCATTCAGAATCCCTCTAGGGTTTCCGTGGTCTATTACTGGATATCTTCCAAATGGAAATATTCCTATATTCCCATATTTATCGGCCACTGCCCAATTTTGAATTCCAACTTTGAACCATTCAGAAATATTCTGTCTAAACTGGGTAACATTCTTTGCATAATCCATATTTAAAATAGCATTTATTTCATAACTAGGAATCAGTCCAGTCCAATCCATTGCTATCGGAACCGGATGATTTATTAGAACTACACCATTATTAGCACTTTCGATCATGATATGCAATGGATTTTCCCCTTTAACCTGAATAGTTTCATTTATAGTCTTAAAGTATACCCAGCTCCCGTTTGAATAGTACTGATAAGGGTGACTGGATGATACCTGTTCCGCGTAAAAATATGTTTGTTGAATCTGGCCGTTAGTCGCTCCCCATGCTATATAAGGATTGTGCCCTAAAATAACTCCCGGAAATCCTGGAAATATAACGCCCACAACATTCTGACCTGGGGACACAAGTTGAAATCCTATCCATATAGATGGAACAGTCGTAGAAAGATGAGGATCATTTGCCAGTAACGCAGATTCATTGTTGGTCTTTATGCCATTTACTGCCCAGTTATTACTACCCAAATCTTTAAACGTTGCATATTTCAAATTGAGATCTTGCCATAATACGGTTAGCCACGAAGGAAGACCAGGCGGATCTTCAAAATACTTATTTATTGAGGACATTTCACTCTGATTTATTATAAAAGATGGAGTGTTGAGGCTTAAATTGTGAATGTTACCGGATTCATTGTATATACTTGGATTGAGATTGTAAGGAACTATTGGATGTTGTATTCCGGCTGGATATGATGGATATATTCCCTGTATTATGCTCTCGGGCATGTTCTGAAGGGCATAATTAAAATATATAGGATCAAAACCTCCTGCACTATTTTCCCATAAGAAAAGTTGTTGAATAGCCAATACGTCAGTTACATTCCACAGCCCTGGTTGGAAATTTAAGAGCTTAAACAATATGGGGTATTCTGAAGGCGTGAGACTCTCTATGTATGCATTTATGCCATCCACAAATTCATTTAGGGCAATATAAGTAAGGGTGTTTTTCGATATGTTGTTGTATTCCTCTTTCGCTATTTGAAGATCCTCCAGTTGTCTATAGAATATATCTGTTCCGACTGCGGAAGAACCAATTACCTGAGCTAGAGTTCCAAGCGCCGTTCTCTTCAAGAACTCCATCTGCTCTAGCCTGTATTTTGCTTCTTGGTAGCCCTGTTCATAATACAATGCCCATGTTTCATTAGAGGCGATCCCAATTATACCGTCAGGTTGAGCATCTACAATAACATTTGCTTCACTTCCGTTTTGCTTAATATTGAATTGTTTATATCCTATGGAAGTACCTTCGACAAAAGGTGAGATGATTCCTGAGGAGGGATTAGTCATAGACATTAAAGAGGGTAGAGGACCAAGTGGAATGATTGAAATAATTAACACAAAAATCAATAATATTGTAGCTGTAAGAAGCCTCCCTCTTTTAACTTTCATATATAAATAATAATTATATATATTAGTATTTTTCTAACCTAATCCTCATATCCCTAAATTAAGGAAAAAATTAATTGGAACAGAAGTTAAGTTCCAGGGATTTTTCTGATATTTCCTTTTTAATAGCTGTTATGAACGACTCCAGAGTGACAAGATTCTTCTGCCTATTTTTTCTATCTCTTACTGAAATTTTTTCACCACTTACTTCTTTATCCCCTATAATTAAGGTGTATGGAATCTTCTCGGTATGTGCTTCTCTAATTTTCTTGTTTATAGTTTCTGATGAGAGATCGCTGTCAACCCTTATGCCTTCCTGCTGCAACTTCTTCACTATATTCGCTGAATATTCCGAACTCGATTCTGAGATATTTATAACTCTTGTCTGAATAGGGGACAGCCATAATGGGAAAGCACCTGCAAAATGTTCTATTATCACACCCATAAACCTGTCCAATGAACCGTATATTGCCCTATGTATCATCACAGGTTGCTGTGGCTCATTGTTTTCGTCATTATATTTAAGGTCAAAATGATCCTTATCAGGCATAAAGAAATCGAGCTGGATCGTGGACAGCTGCCAATATCTTCCTATAGCGTCTCTCACATCTACGTCTATTTTAGGACCATAAAAAGCAGCCTCCCCTTCCTTGATTTCAAATTTTATTCCCCTGTTTTCAAGGCTCTTCATCAGAGCCTCAGTTGCCTTTTCCCACACAGCATTTGAGCCCGTAAATTTCTCCTTATTATTTTCGTCCCTTGTACTAAGCTTAAATTTAAGTTCCTTGATTCCGAAAGTTCGATAATAGACCTCATTTATAATATCAATCAACTTTCCTACTTCCTCCTCTATCTGATCCATTCTTACGAATGCGTGCCCATCATCCTGAGTGATAGATCTAACCCTCAGGAGACCGCTGGTAACTCCAGACTTTTCATATCTGTACAC
>JAVRLO010000041.1:0-7820 GCA_031961395.1 Thermoplasmatales archaeon I-plasma
TCGCTGATTGTATAAATAAAATGAAAGAAATGGGAGCCAGGGTATGTACTGTTGTTAACGAAGACAACAAGCCAGTCGGTATAATTAGCCACAAAGATATCCTTGACGAGATAGTAAAGAAGCTCCCGAGGGAATCGGTTCTTGTTAACCTTTCTGGCATAAAATTTGAAGATCCAGAAATATACGATAAGATTTATGATATCATAGAAAAAACTGCAAAAAATGTAGCAAAGGTCAAAAGAATGAAGCCTATGCTTATAAATCTACATATTGAAAGGTATAATGATCAGGGTGGAGAAATAAAGTACTCCGTAAGGGGCAAAATGATTACAGAATCTAAAACTTTCTACGCAAGAGCATGGGAGTGGAATCTTTTTAAGGCTGTGAAGGAGCTGATGAATGAATTTGAAAAAATGGTTGAAAAGGCCAAGGAAATGAGGTGAGTCTGTGAAGGAATACTTAGAAGAAGCCCTTGAGTATGCTTCAAAAAAGGCAAAGTTCGCTGAGATTAGATACTTCTCCTCCGAAAGGAATTCAATACTCATGAAAAATGGGTCACTATCTGCTAGCGGAGTATCAATGGATTCAGGAATTGCAATCAGGGTTATTAATGAGTCTATTGCGTTCGGGGCTACAAACTTAAATGACTGGGACAAAATCAAGGAAGAAATAGATAATACTGTGAAAAAGTCAAACAAAAGAGGAAGACATTATTTTTCAAAAGAAAAAACGGTAAAGGAAAAATGGGAAGTTAATCAGAAAATAAAAATAAGAGACATACCGTTTGAAGATAAGATAAAAAGACTAAAGGAAATCGACTCTATCCTAGAGAAGGAAAATATGGCAATGAGGATAATATCCTTAAATGACAACATAGAAAATGAAATATTGATGAATTCAGAAGGTACCTCCATTACATCAACTCTTCCAAAACTCGGTTTTATGTTTTTCATGGGTTTTCTTGATGGAGGAAACTATGAACAAGGATATTTCCAATTAGGATATGCTGGAGGATATGAGGCATTCGATGAGTGGAAACTTGAGGATGTGATGAAACACGAATCAAGCGTGCTAAAGAATGCAGTTAGGGCAAGCAAAATTGGTGAAGGAAAATACGACCTCGTTATAGGTCCAGAAGTTTCTGGGATTGTGGCACATGAAAGTGCTGGGCATCCAACTGAATCCGACAGGATTCTAGGCAGAGAAATGGCTCAGGCAGGTGAATCATTTATAAAGAAGAATGACAGAGGTATGAAAGTTGGATCGTCAATTGTCAACCTTGTTGATGATCCTACAATTGAACACAGTTTTGGATATTACAAGTATGACAGAGATGGAGTCAAAGCAAGAAAGAGATACCTATATAAGAATGGACTTGTCAATGAATTCCTTACTAATAGAGAGAGTGCGGGAAGGCTTGAAACAGAAAGTAACGGAGCCTCACGATCTTCTGAATGGGACAAAGAACCACTTGTTAGAATGAGCACAACATACATTGAACCAGGAGATTACAAACTAGATGAGCTGATTGAAGATATTAAAGAAGGTATATATATGAAGAGTTTCACCGAGTGGAATATTGATGATATAAGATTTAATGAGAAATATGTAGGGAGGGAGGCCTATCACATAGTAAATGGTCAGATTAAGGAAGTAATCAGGAGACCGGTCATTGAGACAACTACTGTGAATTTTTATTCCTCGATGGACGCAATTGGAAACGATCTTGAATTCGTAGCAGGTACGTGTGGAAAAGGCGACCCGATGCAGGGCGTTGACGTTTGGATGGGAGGTCCGCACGTAAGACTCAGAGGAATTTATGTGAGGTGACCTAAATGGATATTGAAAAAATATATGGAAAAGTTTCAAAAAATGTAGACCAGGCAGCGGTGAAGATTACCAGGATTAAAGTAGATCAAATAAGATTCTCCAACAATGAAATAGACATAAGCAATAGCTGGAACGTTGAGACCGCAAGCGTTTTTATTGCTAAGGAAGGAAGAACTTTTCTCTTTGATCTTAAGGATGAATCTGATCTGGACAAAATTTATTCTTCAGCCGTTAAAGCACTACCTAATTTTTCTGTCAACGAAGATTTTTTGGGGTTAAATGATAAAAAGCAGAAATATAGGAAAAGAGAAGTAAACAACAAAAAAATAAAGGATTTTGACGGAAACGAATACGTAAATACTTTCATAGATGATGTCAGACCCTTTATCAAGAGAGTTGGTGGTGTTTTTTACAAACAGGAAATCAGGTATGAGGTAAAAACTCCATTTAACGAAGGTTTAGATGAGATTGCAGGAATTGAATTTGTAGCAAGGGCATTTAATAATAATGATGTTCCCGCTCAGGTATCTTTTATGAGTTCGAGCGATAGCGATCTGGAAAAATTGGATGAAAATAAGGAAGAACTTCTTGACCTTTCAAGGAAAATGGACAGAGTTGTAGAAGGGAAAGAAGGGAAGTATACGGTTATATTCCATCCCCTATGTTTTTCATCAATAGCCTCCTATACTGTCCCGATGGCATCCGCCTTCCAGGTCGACTCAGGGATGTCATTGTTTGCTGGAAGAATGAACCAGAAAATAGGTTCAGGTATGTTCACGTTATATGATGATCCTACTGATGATACTATGATTGGATCACGTCTGTTCGATGATGAGGGTACGGCCGTTAGAAAAACTCCAGTAATAGAAAAGGGCGTAGTTAAAAATTTTCTGCACAATTATTCAACAGGAAAGAAATACAATACTGACTCCACGGGAAATGCTGGAATAGTAAGTCCGTCTCCTTGGCAGGTTAGTATTGAACCTGGTCAAGAGAATTTTGAAGAAATGATCTCGTCAACGAAGAAAGGTTTGTTCATTGTAAATACTTGGTACACAAGATTTCAGGATTACAGAGAAGGAGTATTTTCAACCATACCGAGGGACGGGATTTTCTACATAGAAAATGGAGAAATCAAGGAGAGCTGGAGAGGTATACGAATATCTGATTCACTTTTAAACATATTCAAAAATATAGAAGGAATAAGTAAGGAAACCAAGAAGGTCAAATGGTGGGATGAAACACTTCCATCAAAATCCCCTTATGTGGAAGTAGAAGAGGTAAACATATCCAAGAGCAAATGATTTAGATTCTTAAATATTCTTTTTATTTATGCATTATTTTAACCGTCTAATCTCTTAAGCTCAAATCAATAATTGAAATCATAGAGGATTAATTTTTTTAATGGTGAAACACAATGCTATCGTATCGAGCTTTAATCATATATTTTAGGGAAGCTATATTATTAGAAATCAAAAAGAGTAATTGGGAGTAATTGGTCATATCTGTCAAAATTATTCTTTCCTGCATTTGATGATAGTTATATTCTCAATAGAAATGTTTCGTGAGATCCAATACCAAAAATTAATATTGTTTATTTAATTTTAAAGATGCCCATTGCCCTGTGGCCCCTCCTCTAGGGCAATGGGTTTTTTAAAAATTTATTCAGTCCAGATTTTATGCATCTTCTTTGCTTTATCGAGCCTCTTTTCCACTACACTCCAATTTATGAGACCCATGTAAGCGTTGATATAGTCCTTTCTGTTTGTTCCGTAATCGATAAAATAGGCATGCTCGAATACATCCAGAACCAACAATGGTACTATTGTTACGAATCCACCTATATTATGTGCATCATATAGCAGGTTGTAGAGTTTTCCATCTTCTAGATTGAGTCCTAGTACTGCCCATCCTCTTCCCGCCATTCCAGTTGCTACAAATTCATCTTTCCACTTGTCGTATGATCCGAAATTCTTTTCTATTTCTTCCTTGAGGCTCTGTGGCATCTGTGGTGAATTCTCGGTTAGATTCTCGAAGTAGAATTGATGTAAATACATACCATTGCCGTTGAATGTTTGCTCTAATTTCAATCCTCTGAACTCGCTGTATGTAGCTGCACTTTTTGACAAATCGACGGTCCCTGATGAAAGTTTATCCGCTATTTCGTTACTCTTGCTTACGTATCCGTTGTAAAGTTTCAAATGTTCTGCCAGCATCCTTTCACTAATGCCCTTCAGACTCTTGTAAGAGGGCAATTTGGCTGTAAAATTTCCCATTTTATATCACCTAAACTAATATTGATTAATCGTACTTAAATTATTGTAATCTTGAACTCTTCTTTTCAATAGCTTTTGCAATCACTATCTTCCTAATTTCTGTAGTTCCTGCTCCAATCTCGTAAAGAATTGCATCCCTCAGAAGTCTTTCAAGCGGAAAATCAGAAGTATACCCATATCCACCGAAAATCTGCAATGCATCTTTTGCAATCTGAGTCGCTGTCTCCGAAGCCATCATTATAGATGCAGCAGCAAACGAAGGATCAACTATCCTATCCTTTGTCATTACTGCAGCTTCATATGCAAGCAGGCGAGAAGCTTCGAGCTTAGAGAACATATATGCAAGCTTTTCTTGTATTAGTTGAAAGTTACCTATCTTAGTTCCGAACTGTTCTCTCTGCTGTGAATATTCTATAGCTTCATCAAGAGCCCTCCTAGCTATACCAATTGGCCCAAACGCTAGAACAGCCCTTTCAGCGTTTAATCCCTCGTAAATAATCTTCTTTCCATCCCCCTCATTTCTCATCAGTCTATCTTTTGGAATGGAAATGTTATTGAAATAAACTTCACCTGTTGGCGATCCTCTCATCCCCATCTTTTCGATCCACTTTGGAGTTTCAACCCCATCTGATCTTCTTACAATAAATGCAGAGTAGTGATCTCCATTTCGTGAATAAACTATAAAAGTATCAGCAACTGGAGCATTGGTTATGAATGTTTTAGAACCGTTTATTATATAATGGTCGTTTTCCCTCTTATACAGAGTTTTCATGCTCCCCAAAGCATCTGAGCCTCCTCCTGGTTCAGTTAAGCAGAGTGAACCTATTTTATCTCCTCTTATCATATCAGGAAGAAATTCTTCTCTCTGGGATGCATTACCATTTCTAAATAGGTTATCTATCACAAGGTTACTGTGAGCACCATAAGAGAGTCCTATAGATCCTGAAAAATAGCTAATCTCTTCTAGGACTATCCCCTGTGTCAAGTAATCTAGACCAGCTCCACCATAGTCCTCCGAAACTGTCAGTCCTAAAACACCAAGTTTACCCATTTTTCTGAAAATTTCTTTTGGGAAAAAATCCTCCTTATCGACTTTTGAAGCTAGAGGCTGGATTTCCTTTCTCGCAAATTCTCTTATCATATCTCTAATCGCGATAGCTTCTTCGGAAAGTTTTAGGTCCATAGACATCATTGTTAGATAACCAATCATCCTTAAAAATTTTCCCTGAATTATGGCAACAAACATTTAAACTATAATTTTTTTAGTAAAACTATGGAAATTATTTATCCTGATATAGCCGAATATAATTTCATTCTAAAGGGTATTTGCAGCGCTCCCTTAAGTTCCTCATCAGGAGTTAAATGTGAATCTTATTCCGAATGTGTTGAGGGTACCGAAGGCGATGTACTGTTCTTGCCTGCACCCATTGCTATCAGGAAATTGATGAATTACACAATACTTGACTCTGGAAACATATTTTCATATTTCAGCGGGCCATCTATAATGCTAACTATTAGTGAATTTAATAATGTATATGTAAAAAAGGGGGATTACATCTCATATTACTACGGAAAATTGCTTGGTGGCAAATTCAATATAATAAAAGGAGAAGGTGAACCCGTTCTTGTGGAACCTGGCAGGATTCTAGAGATGTACAATCCGACTACAAGAAAAATCGATCTTTATGAAGCGTGGGGTTCCCTATCAAACTTTCTCCCGATGCCTCTGTATCTTGGATTAATAAACAATAATATAATTGATATGAAGTCTCAGGTAGAAAAGATGATCTATAATAGCTTGAAAAATTCATTTAATAATTTCAATAGTATTATTGATGAAATATATAGGGAGAGGATGACAAGCAACCCGGATATAATCAAAATGATTGTACTCCAGTACGTCAATAAAAGATCCCTGAATTTAGGAGAAGAAGAGCTCGAAGCCATAAAATTTTTAAAGAAAATAATGGAAGACAAAGGTATGATTTAAAACTATAATGTTAAATTTTTTTAGAAATGAGGGCATATTGATCCATGGATTATATAGAAGAAATTAAAAAATTGAAAGATCAGCTTTCTTTTGCTGAAGAAATAGAGATACCAGATCAGGTTGAAAACATAGTAATCGCAGGTATGGGAGGATCAGGTATTGCAGGAAGAATCTTTAAAGAAATCTACGATAAAAAACCAGTATTGACCGTTGACTGTTATGATATACCAGAATTTGTAAACCATAAGACATTGTTTGTTGCAATAAGTTATTCAGGAAACACAGAGGAAACATTGGAAACAG
Source organism: Thermoplasmatales archaeon I-plasma (assembly GCA_031961395.1). GTDB lineage: Archaea > Thermoplasmatota > Thermoplasmata > Thermoplasmatales > JAGDXO01. The sequence goes on from JAVRLO010000041.1 coordinate 6,400, forward strand.
TAAAGAAGGCAAGAAAGAAAGGTGCAATAATAAGAGCTATAACATCTGGTGGTATTCTTTCACAAGAAGTTAAAAACTCAATAATAATACCATCGGGTCTTCAACCAAGATCCTCAATAGGTTATCTTTTAGTACCTCTTCTAAGGGGTGCAAATATCCCTGAAAATGAGTTCAAGGAAGCGGCAAACAATTTAGAAACTATGGATAATAACAGTTTTTACTTAATGGATGTTGCAAAGCGAATATCTACCGGAAAGAAGACACCGATAGTTTATGGGACTCCACCGTTCAGGGAAGTTGCGTACAGATGGAAAACGCAATTTAATGAAAATTCAAAAATTCTATCATACTCTAGTTATTTTCCAGAATTAAATCACAATGACACGATGGCTCTAGAGAATGACTACAGAAAAGATGATTTTTATTTCATAGTCCTAGAAAGCAAATACATGGACAATAAAACAAGGGAAAGAATAAGAATAACATCTGAACTCTGTAAAATTAAATTTAATATTGTGAGCGGTGAAGGAGAATCAAAGGTTTCTCAATTATTTACACTCATTCATAAAGGAGATTACATATCTTATTACCTAGCTAAAGAAAGGAACATTGACCCCAGGGATGTTTCAATAATAGAAAAACTTAAAAAAGAACTTGCTAAAAGCGATATTAATAAATAGTTGCAAAATCTCATCCTTTCGAAAATGAAATGACGGTGATTAAAAGGGAAGAGTTGATTACAGCCCTGGAAATTTTATTTAAACCGTCTGGAATGAACGAGAAGGAAATAGAAGAGTTGGCTGATTACGTCCTAAGTTTCTTTGGTTACGAAGATACTCTAATTGATAATGTGTTATCACAGCAAGACAGGGACGTTTTTTACACTCTAGAAGAAACTGGTATTCTTTCGACAAGCAGTGAAGATATAACCCTGATGAAAGGAAAGACTTGGAGAATACACTACTGGCACGTAAACGAGGAAAAAATAAAGAGCATAGTAAACTCTAACGCTAAAGAGGAAGAAAACATCTATGATAAAATTTTCAGGGAGGGGTATCAATGAGTTATAAAAAGAAATTAGAATTTTATTTTTTTAACAATATATTTTATTAATTTGAACCAAAATAATTATAATTTATGGATGATAAATAATTTTGAATATTTAATAATCAGAAAGTTGATTAACATTTTCGCTTGAATCAACTAATGAAATACTATATAAGCCTAAAAGAAGAAGCTTCTCAAATTAATGATCGATAGTATCCCGAATCTTGTGTAATAGAGTATGGCATTAGCCCATAACATGAGAGAAATTTCATAAAAAATGAAAGGATGCCTCCAGGAACCACACCAGGAGGCAAAAAACAATGGAAGAACTGGATAAAAAGATATCGGAACTGGTAAGAAAGACAGTGAAGGAA
>JAVRLO010000042.1:0-7579 GCA_031961395.1 Thermoplasmatales archaeon I-plasma
TCAGATCTGAACTGTTAAAGAAGAGATTCAAGACTGATCAGGGACTTCTAAAAACATCCTACTGGTACCATACCTTGTCAACGAGAATTTGACAGTCTCTCCAAATATAAAAAAATAAATAAGATTAGGTCATCTCCCACTATGGTAAAGCGTACATACCTAAGCATCATCTTCAATTCTGAAGGAGAAAGGCCATCAGAGATCATATCTAGGCTTAGGTCCCTAGGATTTATGCCAGTTACTGGAACAAGAGATATGGTCTATGAATGGGGTAATCACGCGACAGTAGAGGATGCAATATTCCTGATTGATAAGGTCTATACAACACTCAACGGTTATAATGTACTTTTCACTGCTGAAACTATTGATGAACAATCTTAAATCTTCTTGTATATCCACACTTACCGCAGTGCACGTTAACAGCTGATTTTTTTATTCTAATATGCCCTCCGTTGGCATATATTCCGCTTTTGCATTTCCTACAAAACCAAATTCTTGCTTCATATGGTATTTTAACCTTATATTTTTGAGAGTAAAGAAAAATTAACTCAATCTTTCTAGAGGCGTCTGCAAAATTTTGATTTTTTTCATCTTCAAATGTGAGATGCAAAAGCTCCATCATTCTCTTTTCAATTATTGCTTTCTCCCTGTTGCTTGCCATTTATAAAAACTCCCGTGGGTTTGGAGACTAATTCTCCATCTGATAATACAATTTCTCCTCTCAGGTAAACATCAGAAGGAAATATGGATTTGAATCCTTCGAAAGGGGTCCATTTTGCCTTTGAGTGCAGATCCTCTCCCCTTATTATCCTCTCATCTTTGAAATTTACTGATATAAAATCTGCATCATATCCGGTGGAAATAAGTCCTTTTCGGATTCCAAGTCTTCTCGCAGGACCAGTAGACAAAAGATATACCGCTCTTGCTACTGAAATAAAATTTATAGATGAGAGGAAAAGAACTAACGGAACCCTGGTCTCGACTCCTGGCATTCCAGATGGTGCACTTTGGAAATCTTTTTTCTCTTCAATGGTGTGAGGAGCATGGTCAGATGATATTACATCCAGATCGCTTGAATTCAGAATTCCTAGCAACTCTTCCTGAATATTTCTTTTTCTCAAGGGCGGATTAACCTTTCCAAGTGCACCGATCTCCATTTCATTGTTTAATAAAATGTGATGTGGAGTAACTTCCGTGGTGAAACCTAGACTTTTAGATAACTTCAAAGCCCTTGCCGATGTAATATGAGCTATGTGAACGTTTTCTAATCTGTTTTTAAATACCTCCTCTATGGCAGCATATTCACATTCCACAGGTCTAGTTGCATCGTGCTCCTTTAGATTTGTCTCTTTCCCCCTCATACTGTCAAGGCAGCTCTGTAGTTCAGCATGAACTACTGTTATCTTCTTGGAGAAAATTGTTTTTTTTAGATCGGTCAAAAGGCCTCCTGTTGACTTTCCAAGAAATACTTTTTGCCCAATAGCATCATCAATAATTTCACTAGAAGCTGCTTGGTAGAGGGCAAAATCCACATAACTTTTTTTACTCACGGAATTCAGTTTTTTGTAAAAGTCGCTTTTGGTAAGAATTGGCGTCTTGTTATTTGGCATATCTGCAATAAAAGTAGTACCACCATATATGGAAGAAATGGAGCCGCTCGAAAAATCTTCTTTATACTCTTCTCCAGGATCCCTGAAATGTACGTGCATATCAACCCCTGCGGGGATTATTTTTCCTTCAATTCTTTTAATATCAGTTTCACTCGTTTCAGATTTTATAGAAATTATTTTTCCTTCCTCAACTTCTACATACCTGTCTTTGAATTCATTATCTATAAAGAATATTCCATGAAAAGTGACACTCAATCCTTATCATTCTCCAGTATTTTCCTGAATACAGGTCCTCTAGGTTCTACTTCATAAAATATTTCGGCTGTGAAGGTTTCAATCTTGGTATCATTATCCATCCAGCAACCGGGTTCCATTCCAGCCTTCCAGCAGACAGAATCAAGAAACTTTTTTGGATCCATATTTTCCTCAACTGCCACTTGAGGAAGTAGTAGACCGGAGAAATCGTCTCTTGTAACTATAAGCCCGTGTTTTCCTATCTTTATATATGATGGTATTTCACTCCTTTTATTAACCTGGATAATTTCTGGTTTAGTCAACAGAGATACTTCAACAATAAGATCATCAACTTCCTCCTTGCTTACTGGCGGGAACCTAGGATCATTCACAGCAGCTGCTATAGCACTCTTTATGACTGCTTCCCCAAGTGGATAAACTGGCTCCGGGAATCCAATACATCCTCTTAGCTCTCCATTTTTTGTTAGAGTAGTAAAGACGCCCCTTTTTTCGACGAATTTTCCACCATAACTGTTTTTTACGATCAGTTTTATATCTATGTACTCTTCAATTGCCCTTCTTGCCAACTTAACTGCGATCTCCCCATCTTCTTCAGTATAATCATAAATACTCATACTCCCCTCCTATCGCCCCAAATCATTTTATGTAGTTGAGGCAATACCCTGACATTAATCTTATCCGTCAAAACCTTTTCTGCCAGCCATTTAAGGTTCAGCCCGCCCACCGGTTGAAATATTATCTCCCCTTCGAAGGCATATTTTTTGATAATCTCCTTAGAAAATTCATAATCTTTCTGATCGGCGATCACGAATTTTAAATAATCTTTTTTGCCAAGGAGCTCTATGTTATCATAAAGATTATGCTCTACCATCTTGGATGACGGTGTCTTGATATCCATTGCAATAAAAACATCGTCTTCAGTTGGAACATCCTCGATTGAGATTGATCCGCTGGTTTCCAATATTATACTTTTTCCGATGTCCAGCAGCTTGTACATAAGTTTGTAAACATCTTTCTGGAGAAGCGGTTCACCTCCTGTGATACAGACAAATTTTGTATCATATTTCTGGGCCTCATCAACTATGCTATCTATCTCTTTTTTTTCGCCTTCGTAAAATGAATATTTAGTATCGCACCATTCACATCTCAGGTTGCATCCAGTCAATCTGATGAAGAATGTAGGAATTCCTATATAAGGACCTTCGCCTTCTAGTGAATAGAACATTTCATTTACAGTGAGCATTCATGCCATAATAAAAAAATAGGAATTAAGGTTTATTATTATTTTTTAGAGAGAGTTATTTCACAGTCAAACTTTTCTTTGCTGACAGTATCCTTCTTTGTAATTTTATACGAAGGGAATATAGAATGCAAAATACTGTCCTCAAAAGTGCTGCATAAAAGATTTTCGTTTTCTAGAGCCAGGTTATAATATATACAATTTTTTCTTTTAATAATAATATTTCCTTCGTTTTCTGAAGCGGAAGCCATGCATCCCAATCCATTATAGAAATTGAGGAGAGACTCCAGGTTCTGTTCCTGGCCAGCAGAATTTTTTACCACTCTCTCACCAGCTCTCTTCAGAAAATTTTGAACCCACTCCCTCCCCTGTTCAAAAGTTAGCTCCTCAAGCAATATCTTAAGAAGCATATCATACTTTTTGGGGAAAAGTTCCATACCTCTTCTTGTAATATAGTAATATTTCTTGGGTCTACCTACTTTGGATTTTGTGAATTTAAAAGAAATATATCCCATACTCTCAAGATTATCAAGATGTTCCCTGATAGCATTTTTCTGGATATTAAGCCTTGCTGACAAATCACTTATTGTTAACGAGCCATCCATAAGCTCCTCTAATATTCTTTTCTTACTGCTACCAAGGCTAAGTATTTCTTCCATACAAATAAAGAATAAAACATTCGTATAAATATTTTATCAATTTAAACAGTAAAAAATGTTTAAATATGATGTACACATAGCATGTCAATGGCAGAAAACAATCTTGAAATCAAAAACTTAAATGTAGAAATTAACGGAAAGAACATTTTAAAGGATGTATCGCTGAAGGTAAAATCCGGAGAAATTCACGCTTTGATGGGTCCCAACGGAACCGGAAAAAGTACTCTTGCACACACGATCATGGGAAATCCAAAGTATAAGGTAAAAGCTGGAGAAATACTCATAAATGGAAAAGAAATTAAAGAATTACAGATTCATGAACGTGCAAGGGAAGGAATCTTCCTTGCATTTCAAGAGCCCGTTTCAGTTCAAGGTTTACGTTTCATAAATTACCTTAGAACTGCATACACATCCCTTCATCCTGATGAGAAACTCGAATACAAAAAATTCTTGGATGAAGTGAAAGAGCTTTTGAACTTTTTCGGACTGGATAATTCTTTCATAGACAGGGGTCTTAACGATGGGCTATCAGGCGGTGAAAAAAAGAGGATGGAAGCACTTCAGATGCTCATTCTAAAACCGAAATTTATAATCCTTGACGAGATTGATTCCGGGCTTGACGTTGATGCACTAAGAATTGTTTCAAAAGCAATTCAGAAGGCAAAGGAAAATGGTGCCGGAATAATTATAATAACTCATTATCAGAGAATATTGGATTATGTGAAGCCTGATTTTGTTCATGTCTTAATTGATGGAAAGATAGCAGAGAGCGGGAAAGGAGATCTCGCAAAGATAATAGAAGAGAGGGGATATGAATATTATAAAGCTGGTGAGATAAATGCAAAAATTGAGTGATATAGAAAATATTAAAAAGGATAAGTATGATTTTGTGACTAAAATTAAGCCTGCTTATCAAACTGACAAGGGTATTGATAGAGAATTGATTGAAGAAATTTCTAGGGTAAAAAAAGAACCCGAGTGGATGAAAAATATAAGACTAAAAGCACTAGAAATATTCCTGTCGAAAAAATTGCCTACATGGGGCCCTGATATCTCAGAAATAAACTTCGATGAAATTACATACTATGTGAAGCCTGAGGACAGAAAGGCAAATGATTGGAATGAAGTTCCGGATGAAATAAAAAATACTTTCGAGAAACTCGGAGTCCCAGAAATGGAAAGAAAATATTTAGCAGGATCAGTTGCTCAACTTGAATCTGAAGGAGTATACTCTAAGATCAAGAAGCAATGGGCTGATAAAGGTGTTATTTTCATGGATATGGATTCAGCCCTTCAAAACTACCCTGACATAATAAAAGAACATTTTGGAAAAATAGTATCACCCAGCGACAATAAATTTTCAGCACTAAACACCGCAGTTTGGTCCGGCGGATCATTTTTATATATACCCAGAGGGGTCAAAATGGAGCTTCCTGTCCAAGCTTATTTCAGAATGAATGGAGAAATGGAAGGTCAGTTCGAAAGGACCTTAATAATAGCAGAAGAAGGGGCCAGCGTTCATTACATAGAAGGTTGCACGGCACCTACCTACAGTAAATATTCTTTGCATGCTGCTGTAGTAGAAGTCTATGCTAAAAAAGATTCAAAAGTGAGATACACTTCAGTTCAGAACTGGTCTGATAACATAATTAATCTTCCAACAAAGAGAGCATGGGTGGAGCAGAATGCGAGGATGGAATGGGTACAGGGAAGTCTGGGCTCTAAAATTACGATGACATATCCTTCTTCTATACTAAGGGGTGAGTGGGCTTCAACATCGAATTTAAATGTTGCACTGGCTACTGGAAATGTATGGAAAGATAATGGAGCAAAAGTTGTTCATGCAGCACCTAACACCAGTTCCAAGGTGGTAGCAAAGAGTATTTCCGGGCAAGGTGGGATGTCCGTATACCGTGGTCTTCTTAGGATAAACAAAGGAGCATACAATTCAAAAGCATCAGTACAATGCGATGCACTTATACTGGATGATTATTCAAAGAGCAATACTTATCCTCACAATGAAATATTAGAAGAGAGTGCGTCATTTTCTCACGAAGCATCAGTTGGAAAGATATCTGAAGAACAGGTTAATTATCTGATGAGCAGGGGAATCAGGGAAGAAGATGCGAGATCCCTAATAGTCCTTGGATTCCTTGACGACGTTTTGAAGGAGATACCCCTTGAATATTCTCTTGAATTTAATAAACTCATAAAGCTTGAAATGAGTAAGATGGGTGCAGTAGGATGAGCATAAAGAGTGAAATTGAATCAAGGAGGGCAATATCTGACAGTCTCCCTGTTTCCGGAGACCCGGATTCGCCTTCCATGAAATATTATACACAACTGAAGGAAGAAGAAGTAATCCCGCTAATGCACACCAAAAAAACAGGCTGTGCAGGAATGCAGCTTAACATAACAACACATAATGGTTCACCTTGCAGGTATTTATCAAAGGGAAAAATAAAATTTTCTTCCGTGGAAGACGCTATATCACACGAAGAAATAGGAGAAGATGAGATATTCACTGAAATATATGATAAAATGAGCGCTATTAATCAGGGATACTTTACGGACGGAAGTTATATTGGGGTTCCTTCTAATTATGAAAATGAAAATATGGTCAGTATCTTAAACACGGGAGACACAGATTTCAATTCAAGAAACATTTACAAAATAGGATCAAACTCTTCTATAAAATTGCTAGAGAATTTTATAGTGACTGGGAATTCCAACGTTTCTCATGGTACTGTTATAAAAATTGGAGACAATTCATCAATGGATTATTATTTTTTAGAAGATGTAGGGAGTTCCAAGATCAGTTATGTTGAAAGAACTTTCATTATGTCAAAATATTCGAGGCTCAGAATACATCATCTCAGCATACCTGGAAGCAAGAATATTACAAGATTCAGGATAATTCAGGCTGATGAATTTGCCGAATCAAACTATTATGGTGCAACTTTAGGGAAGAAAAATGAACATCAGGACCTTGAGGTTTATACACATCATCTAGCTCCTCACGGGAAAAATGATACATCATTTAAAGGCATCTTAAGCGGCGAATCATCAATTATATTCAGAGGATTTATAAAAATAGACGAAAAATCACTTAATACTGACTCATTCTTGTTAGCAAATCTTTTACTCCTCTCTAAGGAGTCCAAAGGTAATGCATTACCAGTACTTGAAATATACAACGGAGAAGTTAGAGCAAAACATGGTGAAACAGTCTCTAATATTTCTGAAGACGAGCTAATTTATCTGCAGAGCAGAGGAATGGACCAGAAAAAGGCAAAGAAGCTGATAATAGAAGGATTCATAAGTCCTATAATCGCGCCCTTACCATCTGAAATAGCAGAAAGATATTTGGACATCGTAGAAGACGTGGTAGAAAGTGCTTAACGTTGAAGAGATTAGAAAAGATTTTCCAATATTAAACAGAAAGATAAATGGCAAGAGAATAATATATCTGGATTCAACAGCTACTACCCAGAAACCTAGATCAGTTATTGACGCAATTGCACAATATTATGAGAATTACAATGCAAATGTTCACAGGTCAGTATATAAACTTGCCTCGGAAGCCACTGAACTGTATGAAAATGCTAGGAAAAAAGTAGCGGAATTTATTGGAGTTCGCCCGGAGGAAATAGTATTTACTAGAAATACTACAGAAAGTCTAAATTTGCTATCTTACAGTCTTGAATCAAAACTTAATAGAGGAGATAGGATTTTAATTAGTTCCATGGAGCACCATTCAAATATTCTTCCGTGGATGAGACTTGAAAAGAAAGGCATCAAACTTGACTATATTG
>JAVRLO010000043.1:0-7510 GCA_031961395.1 Thermoplasmatales archaeon I-plasma
ATTTACCTTTCAGAATAAATTTATTTCAAAAATATCCTTTTAACATATGATATAGTATTTAGGAGAATTAAAAATATGTTGATTTAGGATAAAGAGTCGGTAAAATCTTAAATATAATTTACTATTATTATCATCGAGAGCTCATGAATATCTATCTGTTAATCAGAAAAGTTATTCAAGCGATTACTCTGGCTATTCTTCTCGCAGTAATAATTTACATAGTTTATCGCTTGATGCCAGGTAATCCTGCCGAGTTATTCCTATTTGGAGCCAAACATAATGGAGCAACCGTAGCGGAAGAAAAAGCCCTGCTTGCAGAATTGGGTTTAAGTGGTGGGAAATGGAATCTAATGAATTTTCTAATATACATGCGGGACATGTTTACCTTTAATTTTGGCTATGACTACATAAGAGGAGAAAATGTATGGCAGATAATTGATTATGCAATGCCCTTCACTTTAATATTGCTAGCTACAGCGCTTGCTTTATCATTTGTTATCGGCATACCTCTTGGAATTCTGACTTCGTGGGTAAGAGGTAAAGTAAGTGAATCTGTTAGCATAACAGTAAGTCTAATACTGAATTCAATTCCATTCTTTATTCTAGGAGTTATTTTGTATATTTATCTAGTGTCATATCATCACATATTCCCAGTTACATCTGGATTCAGCAATTATTATCTTTATCATATTACATTGCATAATCTGGAGTTCATGCTTTATAAGATGGCTCTTCCTCTGATTACATTAGTGATCATAGAAGCTGCTGCTCACGTATTAACTATGAGAGCAGCTATGGTATCAACGCTCGGAGAAGATTTTATTTTAACTGCAAGGGCCAAAGGAGTTTCTGAGGGCTCGATTATGTTCCATCACGCAGCCCGTAACGCTATGATACCTGTGACAACAAGAATGGCACTGGAGTTCGCTGGTTTGACAGGCGGTGCTGTAATAGTGGAAATACTGTTTTCTTGGCCCGGGATTGGTCACATACTTTATTATGCCACCTTAACAGAAGATTATCCATTATCTGAAGGGGCACTATTTTTGATATCACTGGTTACAATCATTGCTTATGTGATAATAGATTACATACACGCCTGGCTGGATCCGAGGATAAGTGTTTGAGGTGATATGATTGGATAAAAATACTGAAAGTAATATTGAATCGAAAGGGTTAAGGAGAATAAGACTGCAATTTTTCCTTAAAAGGTTCTATAGAAACTGGAAAGTCTATTATAAATCAGGCTATGGTAAAGCTGGATTTTACATAATAGTATTCTTTGTTGTACTTACTATTCTTGCTCCAGTATTGACATTTCACAATCCAATGAATTTTGTAGCACCATTATCCGATACCTATACAGCAAAATTAGAATTATCATCCCCAATTCCAAGTAGTTTTAATGAAAATAACTCCCTTTTATCTTCCACATCAATAAATTCACAGGGTAGTTATCTTCTCTATACTACCTCAACTAACGGCTCTTTATATGGGATTGGTTTGGGAGCAACATCAAGTACTCCATCAGGCAAATTCATTAATATTTACAATCCAAACTTTGGAAGCGGATACAAGGTTTTCCCTGTTTCTGTAGTTCCAATAGCAGATTATAATCATTTCATATCCAGCGGATATTCATCCTTACAATATAACTCATATTTTGCTCTAAGTGCAACCAACGGTACATTTTCACAGGTGGTAACCGGGGAGATAACATGGTCTGGAGGGACACAGGGGTCTGGATCCCCCTCTGCAACAAATGTACATAAAATATTATTAAAGTATCCTCTTAAATATCCAGCTGAAATCAATTCAATCCCTATTTCGCAATCGCCACCAGCTTGGGTTCCATTTGATAATATGACTGCCTTATCTTCAGGTTTTTTGCCCGCGATGGTTATCACAGAAGGAGTTGAGCCAAATAACACAGTCAATATTTCATCGTATTTTCTAAATTCCAATATGTTGAACTGGCATATTAATCTGCCAAACACCGGTCAACTCAGTAAACCATTCCTCTATGGTGTATTCTTCAGTCCAGCACAATTCAGAAAGGCGTCTGTAATATTGATAAATGGTAACAGTATAGTCTCATATTCTATGGTTTCTGGTAAAATGAGATGGAATCAAACAGTTGATGGAAACATAAATCTTAATGTCCAACCAATTATTCCATATGATTATCAGATAACCACTTCGTCTTCTAATATGATGTTTTTCGTTGGTAATAATAGTTATTTAAATGGAGTATATCTTGCAAATGGATCATTAAGACAGATTTCAAATTTCAAGGAAAGAGTTAATGGGATAGTCTCTTCACAGGGAAGCTCAGGTTTCCCATCCTATATCCTTGCTGAAACCAATTATTCAATTTATTCGGTAACAGGAATAGGTAAAGTAAGTGGATCCATTAGTATCCCAATTTCTGATGGAGCATTGGTATATTCCCCACTTTACATAGAAGACAAAACCTCTGCTATTTTTGCAACAGATAAAGGTGTTATAATGGAAGTTTCTTCTCAATTAGGTAAGAATGCAGCGCTGTGGTCAATAACTCTTTCATCAGCCTCACTTCCAATTCAGCAACCGATGTTATTCAGAAATGCAGAGACTGGAAGAACTTCTATCAGCTTCTTAACTTCAAATGGATTTTTAAATATATATGCATCCGCAGGTATAGATAAGAATCCGATTCCTCCAACACTTCACACTCCGTCCGGTAACATATATCTGTTTGGTACTAACAGTGATGGAAATGATCTTTGGAGTCAGTATATAGCAAGCTTCCCTACTGACTGGGAATTCGGTATTTCAGTAGCTATCGGGGTTATGGTAATATCTGTATTAATTGCAATGCTAGTGGGTTATGCTGGTCCAATTACAAGTTCAGTTCTGGAAACAATTTCTTTGGTTGTTTACCTGATCCCGGGACTGGCTTTTCTTATTGCCCTAGCTTCTGTACTTGGGCCATCGGAAACTAACATAATAATCGTTTTGACAGTGATAGGTTGGCCATTTACCGCCTTAACAATGATCGGTATAGTTAGACAAATAAAAGCAAGAACTTTTGTTGAAGCGGCTAAAGTATCCGGTACATCTACCTGGCAGATACTAATGAAACACATGCTACCTAATATGACTCCGCTTTTGGTCTACTTCCTAGCGCTTGCAATTGGAGGCGCAGTAGCAGGTGTAGCTACATTACAATTTCTGGGAATAGCTCCGTTAACTATTCCAACGTGGGGTGGAATGCTGCAACCAATATTCAATAATTATTTCCTGGCAGCTCAGGCACCATGGTGGGTTCTACCACCATCCATCACTATAACAGCATTCATAATGGCATTCATATTTGTGTCAAGAGGATTAGATGAAGTAGTTAATCCAAGATTAAGGAGGCAATAAAATGATGGAAATACAAGAAGAACGATCGGATGAAAATTTGCTCCTGGAAATATCTAACTTTAGCGTTGAATTCATAACGGACTATGGTAACGTGAAAGCCCTTCAAAATATTGATCTGAAGATGAAGAACAATGAATTCATTGGGATCGTAGGGGAAAGCGGATCAGGGAAGTCCACACTAGCCTTATCAATTTCTGCTCTTTTACCACCAAATGCAAAGACAAAGGGGTATGTTAAATTTAAAGGAAAAAAAATTGCAGGAGAAGGGATTTCTGGAGTTGAATATAAAAAAGTAAAAAGATCTGAGAAAAAAATTCTTACTGATACGCTTGCCAATATAAGATGGAAAGGGATATCAATGATATTCCAGGGGGCAATGAATTCATTTAACCCTGTATATACAATAGGAAAACAGCTTGAAGAAGTTTATAAATTACACACAAACCTATCTAAAGACGAAATACACGAAAGAGTAATTGAAAATATGAAATCAGCAAACCTTGATCCCTCTCTTCTAAAGAGTTATCCACATGAACTGAGCGGCGGAATGAAGCAGAGAGCTATCATAGCAATGGCATTAGCTCTATCCCCAGATCTAGTAATCGCTGATGAACCAACGACTGGTTTGGATGTTATTTCTCAGGCAAAAATAATAGATGAATTAAAAAGATTAAGAAAAGAAGGGAAAATAAAATCTTTGATTATAATCTCGCACGATATAGGTGTAGTTTCTCAGTTAGCTGACAGAATATTGGTAATGTACGGTGGATACATATTTGAGGAGGGAAACAGATCACGTATTCTTCAAAATCCACTCAATCCATATACTTATGCACTCCTAAATAGCTATCCATCTATATCAAAGACAAATCAGATTTTAATGGGAATACCTGGAAAAGTCCCGGACATGATTGAAGAAAAGGAAGGATGCATTTTCTCTGATAGATGCCCGTATTCATCGCCTAAATGCTTGAGTGATCGACCACATCTAGTAGATCTTTCTGACAATAGTAAGTCTTACTGCCATTTTGCTAAGGAGATAGAATCTAACCCAGCTGCATTTTTCAATTCCAGGAAGGAATCTTCATCCACATATGATTCTTCAATAATGATAAGGAAAGATCTGAGTAATGAGGAATTGTTATTGAAAATAGAGAATTTAAAAAAATATTATGATATACGTTCCAAAGCGTTCGGAGAATTATTCTCAAGAGAAAGTGCTAAAAGGATGGTTCACGCCGTGGATGATATATCAATCGAAATTAAAAGATCAGAAATACTGGGCGTCGTCGGAGAAAGTGGCTCGGGCAAAACTACCCTGGGAAGACTTTTGATGAGAACTATTAACGTAACTGGTGGTTCAATTAAATTTAACTTTGGAAATGAAAATGATTTAAAATTGATGGATATTTCAAAGTCAAAAGAGAAATCATCAATTATGAGAGAGTACAGAAAATATACGCAGATGATTTTCCAGGATCCATATGACTCCCTAAATCCTAAAATGATAATACTCGATATTGTCCAGGAGCCTATAAATTCACATAAAATTACCAAAAATCCAATAGAAAAGGAAGAGATGGTGCTAGATTCGCTGGAGGTAGCTAAATTAACGCCTCCTGAAAGGTATCTTTACAGATTTCCGCACGAACTTTCTGGTGGAGAAAGACAGAGGGTATCAATCGCCAGGGCATTCGTACTTAAACCAAAATTCCTTGTTGCCGATGAACCTATATCCATGCTAGACGTTAGTCTAAGGGCCGACTTTTTGAATCTAATATTAAAATTAAGAAAAGATTATTCTATAACTCTTGTGTACATAAGTCACGATATAGCGTCTGCACGTTATATATGCGATAACATCATGGTCATGTATCTTGGAGTTGCGGTAGAATACGGTCCATCCGAGGAAATAATAAAGGAACCATTGCATCCCTACACTAAATCTCTTATAAAAGCAATTCCAGACATTGCAGTAACAAAGGCTCTATCTGATCTTGATATCAAGGGTGAGGTAGGGAATGCGGTAGATATTCCCAAAGGCTGCAGATTTTACGATAGGTGTATATATGCACAATCTAAATGCAAAGATGAAAAGCCTCCCATTCTTAAATCTGGAAATCACTGGTATGCGTGCCATTTTTCACAGGAAGAGTTATCTAAAATAAAGGAACAAAATAAGTCAAATAAGAGTGTCGACAGTGAATGACGAAACAAAGGTGATAATTAGATTATCATTTTTTCCTCTGATATTCTTATTAGTCTTGATTATTGTTCCTATTCCTTTTTATTTCAAAGGTATTTTTAATTATATAGAGGTGATGCCTCTTATCATATTCTTAAGCGGGATTATTGTTATTGCAATAGGAGCTTTCTGGGATTTCGGTGCAAAAATCTATCTAAAAGAGGTTATGGATTCAAAAATAAAGATTACAGATGATGATATCGTATTTATCCATAAAAAGCAGCTTAAGATGACTTTAATATACATAATCATAGGGTTAATTTACTTTGGAATTGCCTTTATTATATATTACCTTTGAATTGTTAAAATATAAACATCTTAACAAATAAACATAATCAAAAAGCAAATCTTTGTTAAAAATTGGAAAATCCTTAAATAACATTTTATGAATGTACAATTGGTGATAACGAAAATGCAAGAAGATTATCCTAACCGTGTTAGGAGAATAAGCAAAAAAGAATCACTGACAATCTTTATAACAATTATCCTAATAGCATCTTCCTTAATATTTCTTACAACTGCTGTAACCGCAAGTGCCCAATCTTCAAGCAGCTCTACCCCATGGACGTTCCCAACGACAACAATGCAGGAACCAGGTTATACCGGTGGTGTCTATAAGATGGCAGCTACTGACTCAGTAGAACATCTAAATATATGGCAGACGACGGATCTTTATAGTTTTATGCTGCTAGATGAAATATACGATTCTCCAACAGTTATGGCTCCAAATGAAACAATACTCCCGTGGCTCGCAACGAGCTGGTTTGAGAAAAACGTCACGGGTCAAAACATAACAACATTTGATCCAATTAATGGTACGGTAATGCCAGTTAATTACGAATGGATAGTAAACATACGTCCAGGAGTTCAATGGACTGACTGGACTCCACAGAACCAAAATGCTACATATATATATTCAAATCACACAGTGACATCTACATATTCTCACACTTTTAAATCATTCCCATCAATGACAATGAGGACTTATTACGTACAATCTGCAGATTTCATACTATCGTGGGAAATTTTAGAATCCGCTCTGGACTTTAGTGGTTCATTTACCAATGTTGTTAATGTAATCCCTCTAAGCAACCTTACAGTACAGTATGATTTAAGCGCACAATCAGCTACCTTTATTACATATACCCTTGAAACCTCTATATTACCATATCATATCTGGGTAAATCATGATTGGTCCACAACCGATCCTGCAGCATTTAACTACACAGGAACTCCAAATGGATATGATACTTGGAACATGAACTATAATCCATCCAATTTTACTGCAACTGGTCTTGTAGGAACGGGTCCATTTATGATGTATAACAAATATGGACAACCTTATGGGCAATGGGTTCCAGATGAATACTGGGATTTATATGTGAATCCTCACTATTTCGTACAGTATGTTCCTTCTTTGGAACAATATACTCCTAAGTTCTATGAACTATATGTACCACAGTACCTCTCTCTTTCAGCAGCAGTGACTGCAGAATCACTTGGGCAAGTATATACAATAGAAGAGGGAGTGCCGCCAACTTTCTTACCAACTGTAGATACAATGAAATCAACGTATATTTATGAGAAACCATCAACATCCTACGGATACATACAAATAAACTCATACAACTCTGATGCACCGTTCAACTTCACATCAGTAAGACAAGCACTCAATTATGCAACTAATAAAGCGTATTTAGCCACGGTGATAGATGAAGGTTACACAATTCTAGGTCAGCCTGTTGTCCCGGTTTCAGATTCAGTCTGGCACAATTTCTCAACTCCGCAATACTCATATAATCCATCCAAGGCAATGGCTCTCCTTAATAGCACACCTGGAATGAAATATATAAGCGG
>JAVRLO010000044.1:0-3459 GCA_031961395.1 Thermoplasmatales archaeon I-plasma
GAGATGCTGATATTTATCTTAAGGATGAACTTTATAAAAAAATGTTATCAATTCTTGATATTATTAAAAATACAGAGGGAAATTTAGTATCCAGCGGGAATTTCAAGGTTCTGGAATCTATCGGGAAATTAAGGTCAGAGATACAGAAAGTGGCAGCAGATATTAAACATCATACTGCTGGTTACTCTGGTATTTCTGCCCCAATTAGAGTAAATGCAGAGAAAATCTCATCTTTATACGATTTAGATATGAAACTATATCAACAGATAGTTTCGTTAACAGATCTATCAAATAAAATATTGAATGACTCTATGACTGGAAATCTGAATAATGGGGATGTAAACCAGATATTGAGTTTAATTGCACAGATGAATGATACAAATAATTCAAGGGAAAAATTGCTATACGGGGGAGTGTAGATGGTATTCAAAAAGAATAATACAGGTGGTATACCTTCTAGTGGTGGAAGTGTTTTTGGCTCTACAACAATAGAATGGGAGGATCAGTTCAAGCAAGGAAATATTATGTGGAAAGTTCCAAGGCTGATAAGGCTCAATGATAACATTGTAGTCAGAGAAGATGAAACAGCGGTTTTTTACAGAGACGGGAAAGCTATAGCATATCTAGATAAACCGGGAAGGTTTGCGCTTACAGACTTGAACGCGCCTATTGTTGGCGAAATAGTAAAACTCCTCTCCGGTGTACAACAGCAAGCAGAAGTATACTATCTTCAAAGAAGGATATTTGATGGTAAATTTGGATCCAAAGAACCCTATGCATTCAAGGACAAGGATTTCGGCGTTGTAATGCTCAGAATATTTGGGGAAATAAGGTATAGAATTTCAGACCCTTCAATTTTCATAAACCAATTCGTGGGTACTTTTGCTGCTGAAACGAGCGCTGATATAGATGATAGAATAAGGGAACAAGTTGTTCTACTCATTTACAATATTATTGGAAAAATTAAGGACCAGGGCATATCAGTTCTTGATCTTCCCTCTAACCTGATAAACATAGAAGAAGCAGTTATTGCAAATTCAAAATCTGCCTTTGATCAGTACGGTATTGAAATAAACAAAATTTCCAGTCTGAACATATCTTTGCCTGAGGAAGTTCAAAAGGCAGTTGATGCAAGGTCAAGCATGCAAGTCCTCGGAGTAAATTATCTTCAGTTTCAAGCAGGACAAGCAATGGTTGACGCTGCAAAAAATACCTCTGGAGCCGCTGGTGCTGGCGTTGGTATCGGCATGGGCCTTGGTGCTGGTGCTGGAATGGCTTACCCAATGGCTTCTAATATTTCCCAGGGAATTAACCAGCAACAACCACAAAATGTAAAAAAGTGCCCGAAGTGCGGTGCTATAGTTGACCAAAATGCAAAGTTCTGTCCAGAGTGCGGATATAACTTCTCGTCTTCAGAAACCATTAAATGCCCGTACTGTGGTAAAGATATTCCAAAAAATTCAAAATTCTGTCCCGAATGCGGGAAACCGCTGGTACAGAAATGCCCTAAATGCGGAACTGAAATTCCGCCAGGCGCAAAGTTCTGTCCGAATTGTGGAGAAAAGGTGGTTTAAATGTATTGCTGGAAATGTGGTGCCCAGATTCCTGATGATTCATTATTTTGTCCTAAGTGTGGTGCCCCTCAGCAACCGGGAGGAACAACAGGCAATGTAAACGCAAAACAACAATTATATAATGAAGTTCAGAGTAATATTTTAAAGGACATGAAGTGCCCAAGTTGCGGAGCTCCTCTTAATCCACAGCCTGGAGAGGCTATGGTAGTCTGCCAATATTGTGGAACATCAATTTCTTTGGGTTCTGAAGGCTGGTCCAAGGTCAATAAACATTTTATTCTGGATTTAAAGATCAAGATGAAAGAGGATGCGGAGAATGTTGCAAGAAGCTTCCTGGATAGGAGTATATTGCATAAGCATCTTTTTGAGAAAAGTTTGCTCAAAAAAATAGATCTGCTTAATGTGCCGTACTGGATTATTGAAGCTGGTTTCACTGCACAGTACAGGTTCAAACGGGAGGAAGCCCAGCCAGGTGGCTTTGTTGGTATTGGAATGGGAGGAAGAGGAGGTTTTGCAGGGCCAACAGTGAATTTCCAGACGGTCGTTGAATCAGGTACTGATGTAGGTGAAGTTAAATATCCAGTTATAGCGCTAGAGAATATGAATCAATATCAGCCCCCAGATTATATATTCAATTTAACAGCAAAAAGGGAGCTTAACCCAGATGACATGAATGGCCCGGTGAAATTATTGAACGGTTATATGGGAGAGGAAAAAGCCAGAGTAGAAGGAAAAGTAAGAATCCAGCAATGGGAAATCAGGAGATTACAAAAGAGAATTCACGGTTTTCTGTCAGCAGAAGTTAATATCGATATATCTGATGTTTATCTGGTACACATTCCCATATGGTCTCTATTGTTTGAGCACAAGGACAAATCTATACTTTTATTGATAGATGGTCACAACTCTATGGTAATGGAGGAATTTAAGGATTGATGAATGTGCATCATGACCTTATAACATTGTAGAGGAGCAGAAAACCTGCGACAGATATAACGTTAACAATAAGGAGGGGGGCCCCAACTTTGATCCCATAATTACTTGATAAATATATGCTGGATCCTACAGAGGATAATGCATATATCATCATCAACACGGAGAAAGTGAAAAGGTTTTTCAACATTCTAGTTCCAGTTGCATAATAATTCCTTAATAGTATAGTTGAGATTATGAGGAATATTGCAAAATCAATAACACCGATTGCTATATTTATTATCCATATCATTCCTATCATTTTTCATCCACTCCATTTTCTTCAAATACTCTTGATATTTCCCTTAAATATGGAATCATTGACTCCTTAACGTAAAAAATAGAATCATACCTTCGAAAGTCACCTTCTAATATATTTCAATAAGGACTTTAACATGATGCTCGACAGTCCTGTAATTTAGGTTTAGAATAACGCTCAACTCATTTCTATTCAACGGAGATTTGAGTAGGCTTTTAATTATTTTTAACCTGGTGATGCCCCCTTTAGAAGCGAAGAATAACCAGTATAACAACCTTTTAACGTGAATGTTATCTATGTTTATACTATCAAATGAAATATTAGGAGACATTATACTGTTATAAGAGTAATTATATTTACTATAAAAATTTGAAAATAGATAATTAAAAAGATAAAAATTGTTCATGAAAAAGATGTCACCTGTGACAATGGGCCTGTTCCTACATTGTCGAACACTTCGTGAGTTATGTAAAAGCTGTTGTTTATATCAGTGAAATCTAAGGAATAAACTACGTCTATGTAGCTGAATGAGGAAGAATTAGACGAGCTTTGGACTACAAATTGAATATCAGCAGTCACTGTTCCGCTTGTTACAGTACCGTTTGATGTGTTTACGCTTATCATAGGAGGTGATTCTGAATAGAACCATACCGC
>JAVRLO010000044.1:3559-7443 GCA_031961395.1 Thermoplasmatales archaeon I-plasma
AAAAGAGGTAAGTACAAATTGCACCTGTGCTGATACAGTGCTCGTGTTACCTAAAACTATTGAACTGGGAACTGTTGGCGTATAAAACCATACCGCACTCCATAGTGAAAAGAATTTATTCCAGGTGGAAAAAATTTCACTTGTCCCGGTATATGTGCCAGATAAAGAGCCACCAATCCATTTTAGGGTAGCATTATTGGAATGTTGCGTCTCGAGGAGTGAAGAATTCTCTATTGATATATAGTTCCAATGAGTAAATGCATCATTCAATACAACCTGGGTCTGATTTATCCGCATTTCATTCTTAAGGGATTGTATGTTTGATTCATAGTTTTTTAGGGAACTTTGATCTTGCTGGTAACTACTCTGTAGCATTGTGTAATTTGTTAAAGTATTATTAAGTTCTCCAGAAAGTGCAATATACTTCGTGTTTCTGGCTGCCAATTCAGTTTGCGAATTCACGTACCCGTATGCCAGTACTCCGGATATTACAAGGAGAACAACTATGGGTATTACATATAATGCCTTATTCATACTATATGCATCAAAAGTTAAATAAAGGTAATTTTTCAAAATTGTATACAAATCATATACAAAATTATTTTACTTGCCCTAAAATAAGGTATTATGGCAATATCATTCAAAGTAGATCTTTCAAAGTCTTATGCTAGAATTATAAATGTAGAAATGTCAATTCCACTTAACAAAAAGAAAAAGGAAAAAATTGTTATGCCAGTCTGGGCTCCCGGATCTTATTTAGTGAGAGATTTTTCAAGGCACATTACCAGCATAGAGGCAATAAACGGAACTTTAGTTCAAATAGACAAATCTTCATGGGAAATATCCTCAGATAGGGAAGCTGTTACAGTGAGATATGAAGTTTACTGTGACGAACTATCTGTCCAGACATCCTATGCGGATGAAGATCTTGTTATTATTAACGGTACATCCATATTCTTCTATGTAGAGAATAGGAAAGAGGAAGAATACAGAGTGTTTTTTACTGGAAATAAATCAGGGAATCCTGTAAGCGGTCTTCCGTTTATTTCCGGTTCATTCATAGCAACGGACTATGACAATCTTGCAGATTCACCGTTTATTTATGGAAATATAAGAACCTTAAAATTTGAACGGTCGGGAAAGGAGCATATAATAGCTTACCACGGGAGAATGTATAGACATGAAGATATTTTTCTAGCAGATATAGCGAAAATTGTTAGGGAAGAGGAGAAAATTTTTGGAGAACTCCCATACGAGAAATATGTTTTCATGCTAGTTTTTGTGCCGGATGATTTGGGGGGAGGTCTAGAGCACAAGAATTCAACTTTAATAATTTCAAACGAGCATAGGCTACAGGATGACTTTGAATACAAACTCTTTTTGTCTACAATATCTCACGAATTTT
Source organism: Thermoplasmatales archaeon I-plasma (assembly GCA_031961395.1). GTDB lineage: Archaea > Thermoplasmatota > Thermoplasmata > Thermoplasmatales > JAGDXO01. Next base: position 4,965 of record JAVRLO010000044.1, read on the forward strand.
TCCATACTTGGAACGTAAAAAGGATAAGGCCTATCGAGCTTGGACCTTTTGATTACACCAAGGAAGTTTATACAGACCTCCTATGGTTCAGCGAAGGTTTCACATCCTACTACGAATGGATTGTACTTTTAAGAGCCGGAATAGTCACAGAAAGGGAGTATATAGATCATATATTAGAAATGATAAATTACTATAAATTCCAGCCCGGCCACAATTTAAGGACAGCTTCATCATCGTCCTTCAATACATGGGTAAAGCTGTATAAGCCTGACGGCGACCTTATTAATAATTACATATCATACTATTTGAAAGGGGAACTTATCGCATTTGCACTTAACAATGAAATTATAAAAGAAACAAAAGGTTCAAAGAGTCTTGATGACATTTTCAGATCTATGTATAAAGATTTCAAATCGACTGGTGGTGGTTTTAACTTTAAGAGTTTATTAAATACAGTATCATTAATTTCTTCCTCAAGAGTCTCAAACATACTTGAAGAAATGGTAAATAAAACGAATACAGATGATTATGAAAGAAAAATTGAAGATCTCGGGTATGAACTTCAATACTCTTATCCTGAAGGAAGAAAAGAACCGAGAGGAAGTATAGGAATAATCCTTCAAGCGAACGGGCAAAAGACAAATGTCAGATTTGTAATAAAAGATTCACCTGCATACAAAGCTGGAATACTGGCTGGGGATGAGATAGTTGCAATTAATAATGAAAGATTTTCTGAATTTTTTATAAGAACATTCTCTAAGGAGATGAAACAGGTAAAAATAGAGGATCTAAAGAATATAAGGCCTGGAGAAGAAATAAAAATTCACATTTTCAGGAGGAACATACTAAAGGAAATTGCAATAAAAACTGAAGAAGAGCCAAAATATTTGGTTGCAAATAAGAAGGGAGATACAGAGATTATGAAGAAGATAATCAGTGGCTAACGTATTCCTTAATATTTAACAAGGTTCTAATAAAGTCATCCCTTTTAAGAACTCCGGTATTTACATTTCTGGGGCTTGGATGGTAAGAGGAAAACAGTCTTATATTGCCTATATCATAAAATAGACCATTCCCGAATTTTAGATTCTTTACGTTATAGCCTTTATATTTAAGATAACCTATATACGATTCAAATGCTATTCTACCTAATACCAACACTGCCTTTAGGTTCTTGAGATTATCAATCTCAAAGTAAAGGTACCTGCTGCAATTAATCAATTCTTCCTTCATTGGTTTATCACCTGGAGGAACGCATTTCAAGGCGGCTGTAAGATAAGTATTCCATATAACCAGCCCGTCATCTTTTGAGATGGAATCATTTTTATTGCTCATTCCAGCTTCATAAAGGGAAGAAACAAGGAATGTGGCCGTCTTATCTCCAGTAAAAATTCTACCTGTCCTGTTTCCCCCGGTTGCTGCTGGAGCGAGCCCTAATATCAATATTTTTGCATCTATAGATCCGAACCCTGGAACAGGTTTACTCCAAAATTTTTCACCTTCAAATCTCCCATGTCTCAATGAGACATCTTTCCTAAATTTTACAATTCTTGGGCATAGTTCACAGCTGATTAGTTTTTTATTCATATCTTCAATTGAGGCGAAGGGCATTTTATATCCTCCTATAGGAATGAATTAAATATCTTAAAATATCTCTTACTTCAGAATAAGAATCAACTCTATATTTTGCAGCCGTGTTACCTTCTCCAACCTTAATTGTCATATGATTTTTTAATAAAGAAAATGCCTCCTCGTCAGTGTTATCATCACCGGCGAAGATTATATGGTCTCCCTCCTCTATTTTATTTAAAATAGCAATACCCTTGTTTATGCCCTTTATCCTTAGTTCATAAACATATTTGCCACTATACAATTCAAAATCCTTTTCATTGATTCCCTCCATAAATGTTTGAAATTTTTTAATGAGGTCCTTTCTTATATTGAAATAATGGAATTGAACGCCTCCGTGCTTATCAATAACCCTAACTCCTGGGAATTCTCTCTCAAGAAATGAATATTTTTTTGAAAGGGCGCTTGAAATTTCAATATAATAATTAAAATTTTCAATATTTTCTCTTTTTCCTTTTTCATCCAAAAATTCTGCACCATGCATTGCTATAATATTGTAACCGTACCCAATAAGGCCAAGTATATCATTCATATCTCTTCCTGTAATAATGTACATAGGAAATAATTCTTTAATAGAATTCAATAATTCCTTCAATTCGTCATCGGCCTTTGCTAGCTCAGGTGAACTAACCAAAGGAACAAGTGTACCATCATAGTCAAGGAATAGCTTAGTTATTCTGTAGTCACTTTTCAAAGCTTCTAAAACATCATTTATCGATATGTTAACCTACCTCCAATCTTTATATTTCCAAGATCGCATTATTGTAGATGTAACTTATGTTATAAATATTATATAATTTTATATTTTAGTTTTCACAACGAAATATTTAAAGTACTTAAATTTATATGT
>JAVRLO010000045.1:0-7215 GCA_031961395.1 Thermoplasmatales archaeon I-plasma
ACAGGGAGAAGAGGAAGATTATGGATCTAGTCATTTGACGTATGTTTGGACACCCTATAAATACTAAGCATTAATCTCTCACCAAGTCAATGATAACCAATAATTTCCTATATTTTTAGCGTTATATAATTTTCTGTGGTTTCTTGTTGTTTCGACCCCCATTATTTTATCCTTTTATTAATTGTTACTATTAGATCCAAAAATAATCTCCAATATTTACAAATTCACTCTTTCTTCATATTATGAATAAATAAGATCTCTATTTTTTCTGTCATTGAAATATTTCCCTTTGCCCATTTTTTGTTTATATGTAAAAAATAAAGTTTGAAAAATGAAAAATTGAAGGAGTATAAAGTCACTTATTGTGGGAGTGGCTTAACAGTTTTTCCTATTTTCTTCAATATACTTCTTTCGAATATTACTTTCATATAGAGAGCATCATGCTCTAATAATGGTGAGAAAGATATTACGGTTAACTCATCGTCAAAAGATGCCATAGCATCTGCAAATGGCTCGAATTTTAAATTTCCCCTTTTGATAGGCGTTATCCTATATTCGTTTTGATCCAGGAATTCGACACCAGAGAATTCAAAATACAATGGTCTTTCCTTCTTTTTTGCTCCTTCTATTATGGACGAAAAATCATCCGTATCCATAGGGAAATTTTTTCTCAAAGAATATATGTGAGAAATATTAGTAATGCTTTTAATCCCCTTCACATTCTTTTCTATGAATTCAATTTCCTCATCATTTCCATAAACCTCTTCCTTGCCGGAATTTTCAACACAAAGCGGTGTTTTAATTCCAAGGGCCTTATACCTCTCCACTATTTCTTTTAGTGTAGAAGATGTTTTCTTTAGACCTTTCTTCCTGTCCCCATTAACCAAACCTAAGTGAGTAATGACGAACTCGCTATCTAACGAGTCAGCTATTACTCCGCCCCAAAGAGTATGTTGAATCGAATCCTGAATGAGCTTCTCTTCATTTGAGAAATCAACATAATAGGGAGTATGTAATGTTATCTTCACATCGAGCTCCTTTGCAACATCCCTGGCCAGGCTCAGTTCCTTGTAATCTCTCGCCATGCTCCAGAATAGCTCTACTCCAATATCATCTTCTTCTATAGTATTATTTATTCCAATCGATTCATAATTCCCTTCTTCATTTCCTCTTAGAAGGTCGACAAGCAGAACATCGTCAATTTCCTTTGGAGTCTGCCCAACATAATCTCTCAATTCTTTTTCTTGGACACTTATTCTAAAAAGTTGAATTTCAATATGATTAAGACCCAGTTGGAAAGTATTTTCGACGGCTTCTTTAACAGTTCTTCCCTTTGATCCAAGAGGAATACCTGCGATACCAAATCTATACATAACTAATTCCTTATACAAAGAGGTTTAAAAAACCTTGTGAATGATTTCTGTTCAAATATTTTGCAAAATTTCCATTTTGACCCTGGAGAGATCCTCCTCCCTTGCAATCAACCTTTTCCATGCAATTTTTGCTAGTTCCTTATTGTACCCTGAGTCATACCTTGGTATAATATGAACATGGAAGTGAAATACGGTCTGACCAGCATCTATTCCATTATTCTGAATTATATTAATACCACTCGGATTGTAAGTTTTTTTTATTGCAATAGAGATTTTTTTTGCGACCTTATAAATTTCGCATAAAACATCTTCTGGAACTTCCTCTATATTTTCATAATGTTTGGCTGGAATTACGAGTATATGACCCTTCCCTATTGGTCGATGATCCAAAAATGCAATAACAGTCTCATCTCTATAAATTATTTCTGCTGTTTTTATACCACTTGAGATATCACAAAACACACATTCAACCATGATTCAGCATAGAATATAACATAATTAATTTGACTTAGTTTGATCTGTCTTCAATTATCAGGGCAGATGTTTCTACTCTCCTTTATAAAAATCAAAATACAGTATGAATCAAGGGGATATGGGTTATAATATATAATCAGAAAAATGAGACATAAAGGATCATGAGATTAAACTTTAGATTTTGATTGTATAGATATAACCTTAAAAAACAATGCGTGAGTATTCCTATAACACTTATTAAGAAAAATTCATTGTAGTTTCTTATGTCTTTAGGGGGTATAGTCCCAATAAATCCCTTTATAAATGAAAAAAATTACCTTATCAGTTTTCGATCCTGATAGACATTATTTTTATTATTTCTTTTTGTTAGATATTATTATTAATAAAGCTATGAAGTTCTTTTTTTAAATGCTATCTTCTTCTATTACTCATTGTCCTTTTTTTACTGACCGGATTCTATTATGCATTTATTGAATACTGGGCCTGGTTCAGTTCATAATTGATTTTAGTTTTGAGGATATTCGCGGCAGAAGAAATATTTTTTCGATATTACGTACAAACAAAATTCTTAAGGAAATCAAATCCAATATAGGCTTTAATTCTCAATCCATTCCTTAAATTTATTGTAATAGCATTTTATTTCTGCATGGCGGGAAAGTTTCCATCTGCCCGTAATTTTTTATTATCGTATACATATTTGCTATACTTCTCATATACAGAGAACTAACATATTTTACGCAGAATAATTATTCCCCATTGATTATCCATTATTTGATATGAAACTTGTTCCATCTTGTATCAATAATTACCTCCAACTAAGCATCTTCTAATACAACACATAGCTGGCATATGAGCAAAATATTTATATTATATGTAATTCTATATACATGAATAAATATACATTATCTGGCATATTCCTTTTTTTGGGTGCTTTTCAGTTCTCTGTTCTATTGTTAGTGGCTGAGGCACTTAGACCCACCTATTCTGTTCATACTAATTATATAAGTGACCTCGGAGTTGGTCCAAATAATTATATTTTTAATGATTCTATTGTATTTCTTGGTGCATTTGCATTTATTAGCGCTATTATACTTCTTCTAGAAAGAAGGAAAACATTCCTTCCATATATTATAATGTTAGTTGGTATAGGCGCAGCTGGAGTCGGATTATTTCCTGAAAACACTGGAGCAGTTCACGGTTATTTCGCTGACATAACGTTCATAGCATCTGGAATAGCTGCAATAATGGCATCTTATTCATATGTGAAAGGTCCGTTCAGAGTCTTTTCTCCTATAATAGGATTGATTATTCTCGCCTCCATATTTCTTTATATAGACAAGCATTTTCTTGGATTAGGAGTTGGCGGGATGGAGAGAATGATTGTCTATCCTACGCTCCTTTGGGCGCTGACATTTTCTGGTTACCTTATGAATTCAAATGTTAACAATAAAGTACAAAGATAATATAATTATTCAATAATTTTTTTCTTCTTCCTATCATACAGCAGTAAAAGTAAAGAGATGAATATTTTCAACCCTCATAAATGGCAAGACTAATGTTAGCATTATGAATGAAAACAACAAAACTTTATTAAAGCTCAATAAAAAGAATCATTTATTAGCATAGAAATATATATAAAATTGCAATAGTTAATATAGCTTGCATTAAAAACAATTGAACTTTTTGCACTTCATCCAAATTGCGAGTCCAGAGGCTTTATTGCTCAAATCGTTTGTAAGTAGGAGCAAAAACAAAGATAATCATGAATGACTCGATGGAAATAAATATACAGTTGCTGTTCCTGAAACTTTTCTCATAGTTGTCTACCAATTGCATGAAGTAATAGAAAACATTAAGGAGAAAGGCCCACCTCTTTCCCTATTTTAATTGTTCTTACAAGAAAACAGAACGTTATAAATCTCTATTGCGTAATTTAATCTATTTCGTTATACAAAATTATCTAGAGGTCATTAAACATAATTATGAAAATATACTTAATTACGATATTATTAAAGGGGTATGTTAAACAGCCCATATGGAGGAAAACTTGTAAACTTGATGGTTACTAATAAACAAGAAAAGTTCCTTTCTGAGTCTTCAGATATGGAGTCTATATCCCCTTTTTTGGATTTTTACTATGATTCTCTGAAGATTGCTGACGGATCTTACTCTCCCCTAGAAGGTTTCATGAATAGGGAGACTCTTGATAGTGTTGTGGATAATGAAGTTTTACCTAATGGCTTACCATGGACTATCCCTATTATAATGACAATTAGCGATGCACAGAGGGAGAAAATCAGGGAAAATGATTCTTTGTTATTAAAGTCACCAGAAGGAATACCATATGGGATTATTGACGTAGATGAGATTTACAAACTAGATAAAAAGAAAATTGCGTTAAAAATATATGGTACCACGGACATTAAACATCCAAATGTTAACGATTTAATGAACAAGTATGGAGATTATGCTGTTTCGGGTAAAATTAAAGTTTTTAAAAAAATGGAACTTCCCGGTGGTAAATACGAATACTCCCCTTTGGAAGCTAGGCAAATTTTCAGCTCAAGGAATTGGAGTAATGTTGTTGCATATCAAGCAAGAAACCCACCGCACGTAGCTCATGAATATCTGCAAAAAGTTTCCCTTGAAATGCCTGGAATTGATGGGTTATTCATCCATCTGGTTATAGGTAGACTAAAGAGAGGGGATTACAAAGCAAATGTGATTTTAGAAACGTATGAAGCGCTTATAAAAAATTACCATAAAAGTGAAAAAGTACTGATGGGGTCTATTAGCATAACAATGAGATATGCTGGACCAAAAGCTGCTTTATTTTTAGCGATTGTAAGAAGAAATTTCGGGGCTACTCATTACATAGTAGGTCGTGATCAGGCTGGAGTTGGAAATTATTATGACCCCTATGCAGCACATAAAATATTTGATAGATTTGACATAGGAATTAAACCTCTAAAATTTACTGAAACCTTCTATTGTAAGGAATGTAACGGAATAACCTCAGATAGAGTATGTCCTCATAAGCCTGAATCTAGAATGATGATAAGCCAAACGAAGATAAGGGAAATGTTGGCCAATCATGAGAAGATTCCTACTGAAATAATGAGGAAGGAAGTTGCGGATATACTTTCGAGCGGAAATGTGATCAACGACGGTGATTAAGAGGTCATTGGTTGCTACCGGCTTCAGCCAAAGATATGCCTTAAATAATTAGAAATGTTTATTTGAACGAAGTAATACCATAACGAAATTAATGGGCCCGTAGCTTAGACAGGTAGAGCGACTGGCTCTTAACCAGTAGGCCGGGGGTTCAAATCCCCTCGGGCCCGTTTACTTTTCATAATAAAATGAAAATTGGCGAAGCCTATATCTTTTTAGTTATCATATTTAGAAAATTGTCTACCAATGTTGCAATATAATCTTCCGGACTCATTTCGTTGTCTTTCCACCACACCACATAGCATAGTAAGGATCCAAAAAATGCTTTCTTGATGGGAGCTTTGATTTCTTTTCCAACTAGTTCTTCCAGCTTTGAAAATATTTTATCCATCTCCTGAAAACAAATATTTCTCAAAGCAGAATCAATCAGCTTGAATCTATCCTTGTTTGCCATAGTCATCAGTAACAGGTTTCGCAGGTCTTGATCTTCATATTTTTTTAAAAACGAGGTACCGAAATCAACTAAGAGCTCCCTTGCGCTGTTATAATCTCTTCTGTTTAAGTTAGTAATTTCTTCAACTGGGACGGATTTAATGGCAGCCTTCTCTATAAGATTGTCCTTCTTTTTATAATAGAAGAATACTATACCTTTACTGACCTTTGCCTTCCGTGCAATTTCGTCAATAGTTGCGAGATCATAACCCTTCCTGGAGAAAACCTTGATAGAAGCATTCAATATTTTTTCTTCCTTATCATCCTTTGTGCTCATCCATTACGTAATAACAAAAAAGTATAAATATAAATCGGTTGGTCAGATATCATTGACCAGTCAGTCATAACAATTAAATACTCGTTGACTATATGGTCAATCATGACAAACGATCAAAGGAAAAGTTTGAGAAAGGTCGGTTTGGATTTCGGACTGATAAGCGGAACAGAATGGCTTATTATAATTGCTGCGTTTCTTGGGAGATATCTATTGCAGTTCTATCAGACATCTATAGCATCTCTGGCAATGGCATTTGGCATGAATTCATTCGAGGTTGGAATAGGATTCGCTTTATTCACGATTGCGTTTGCATTTTCAGCTTTTGCAATGAGGAAGTTCAGGCCTAGCCAGCTTAAGAGTGTTGAGATAGTTTCGTTACTGCTACTAGGCATTACGATGCCACTGTATATATTTGTCAGCGGATTTGCTGAAGTATACACGTTGATGATCATTGATGGTTTCATTACTGGATTGGTAATGGATTCGTTCATGACCATGGCTGGAATGGCATCCATAGACCAGGGGAAAAGGCAGGTAGAACAGGCTTCATTTTCATTCTGGGTCGCATTGGCATTAATAATAGCACCATTTACTACTGCCTACCTGCTGCATCTCGGGATTAAGGAGATATTCCTTATATTTGCGGTCATGGCATTTGTTGCAATACCATTCGTAGCATCCCTCAGGGGTAAATATTCCCTCAAATACATGGAGGCAAAGGGGCATAAGGGCAGTACGAGCATAGCATCCCTTTTCAAGAACAGGCAGTTTGACTGGGCTGTTATAGTCGCATTTGCCTATACTATACCTTTCTACATAATATTCTCTTACGGTGTGATATACGGTGGAATTCTTGGGCTTTCAGCTTCAACTGTATTTTACCTATTCGCCGCAATGTTTGTTGGAGATGTGATAACGAGATTTATAATAAGGCTGAAATCACCAATACAGAACAGAAGACCCTATATGATCTTTGCAGTGGTTATAGCGTTATTCTCTGCAGTATTCCTGGCACTTAGCTCCATCTCAGTCGCATTCTTTGTCTTGGCATTCCTGATTGCTGCAATACCAGACGGAATAGCATGGACTCTCGGTATACAGATTGCAAATACCACATTTAAACCAGAGGAAATAGGTACATCAACTTCATTCTTCAGTTCATCGATGATGATAATGTCTGTTCTGATGCCGCTGGTGGGATACATGGCATCAATAAAATACATAGGGTTTACTAAGACATTGTGGATATTCGCAGCAGTAACAGCAATATTCTTTGTATACGAACTACTCTTGAGACCTGAAATGAAAGAAAAGGAATCATCGGCACAGCTTAAAGCACAGTAGGGAGCAAAAGAAGATTACCATGAATTCGGTGATAATATCTCTGATAACATATGTACTTGCTTAGATCTTTGCAATAGCCGG